>JAICWE010000056.1 GCA_025934955.1 Gemmatimonadales bacterium
GAGCCCAAGCCCGGTCCCCTTCCCCCGCTCCTTGGTGGTGAAGAACGGCTCGAAGATCCGCGCCGCGATGCTCTCGCTCATCCCCACGCCGGTGTCGCTCACGCTCAGCATCACGTGCGGTCCCGGCCGCGCGTCGAGATGGGTCGCAACGTACGATTCGTCCAGCTCCACGTCGTGGGTTTCGAGCGTGAGCTGTCCGCCCTCCGGCATCGCGTCGCGCGCGTTCACGGCGAGGTTCACGATCACCTGCTCCAGCTGGCTCCGGTCGGCCACGATCCCGCCGAGCCCGACCTGCGGCACCACCGTCAGTTCGATCGTCTCACCCAGCAGCCGCTGCAGCATGCGGGCGGTTTCGCGCAGCACCTGGTTGAGATCGAGCGACGCCGGCTGCAGCATCTGCTTCCGGCTGAACGCGAGGAGCTGGTAGGTGAGCTGCGCCGCGCGGTCGGCAGCGAGCTCGATCTCCTCCAGGTCCTTGCGACGCTCGTCGCCCGGCTCGAGCGTGGTGAGCAGCAGACTGGCGTAGCCCGTGATCGCGGCGAGCAGGTTGTTGAAGTCGTGCGCGATCCCGCCGGCGAGCTGGCCCACCGCGTCCATCTTCTGCGACTGGCGCAGCTGCTCCTGGGTGTTCATCCGTTCGGTGACGTCGCGATTGGATTCGAGCACGAGCTTGCGCCCCTGCTGCCCCGCGAGCACGACGGTGCGGCTCTCGACCACGAGCGTGCGGCCGTCCCGGGTCCGGTGCCGCAACTCGCCCGCCCACTCGCCCCGCCGCGCCAGCTCGGCTTCGACCTCGCGCATCGAGGCGGCGTCGGCCGGCGCCGTGCGGAGCAGCTCGTGCGAGCGCTTGCCCAGCACGTCGTGCCGCGACCAGCCGTACAGCACCTCGGCGCCGCGATTCCAGTACACCAGCGGCCCGCCCAGCTCCCAGACCAGCACCGCGTCGTGGGTCTGCTCCAGCAGGCCGGCCTGCCACTCGAGCGTCGCCTGCGCCGCCACCGCCGCCGCGGTCGCGGCCTCCGCGTTGACGCGCTCCTCCTCGGCGACGGCCTGCTGCTCCTCCGCGCGGACCGCTTCCTCTTCCGCCAGCGCCGCCGCCTCCTCCGCCTGGCTCGCCATGTCCTCCGCGAGCGCGTGGGCCTCCCGCGCCTCGTGAGCCTCGCGTCTCATGACGAAGAGCGCGCGGCGGCGCCCCTCGCCCATCATGCCCGCCGCGATCCCGGTGACCGCGAAGACCGACAGCCCGATCAGCGGGAGCAGCGCTGCGCGCATCCCGCCGCCGAGGGGCGGGAAGAAGAGTATGACCGCCGCGATTCCGCTCAGGGCGACCGCGAGCAGCGTCGGCCGGAAGCCCCAGGCCCACGCCGTGACGAACACTGCGGCGAAGTAGGTGATGAACGGCAGCTCGACATCGAGCACCGGCCCCATGAGAGCGCGCACGAGCGTCGCGAGCGCGACGACGGCAACGGCGCCGGCATACTCCCGCCCACTGTTGGGCACGCGGGTGCGTGACAGTGCGAAGATAGGCCAATCTCGGTTGGTGGCGTGCAGGGGAGCGCCGCCCGCTGGGCGGCGCCGGGTACCAATCAAGCTAAAGGAAGGCGACCGCCTGCGGTACTTAGGGAAAACCCTAGTCCGTGCCGGTTAGGGCGCGGCAGCGCGCTTCCGCGCGGCGGAGACGAGACTGTCGGCCCGCGCGTCCGCCTGACCGACGAGTTGCGCCGAGCGTGCATCCGCCTCCTTGCGCAGCCGGTCGGCGGCGACCGTGGCGCCGGCACGCGCCAGCGGGCTGTTGCCGCTCCGCGCGACCAGCGAGTCCGCCTGACGATTGGCGGTCGCCTTGATCGAGTCGGCGAGCGTGCGCGCATCCGCCCGCACCCTGGTCGCGCTCGACTCGGCCTGCTGCACCAGCCGCTGCGATTCCGCCGCCAGCCGCTGCTTCACGGTGTCCACCGCGGCGGTCGCCCGCTGCTCGGCCGCCTGCTGGAGCTGCTGGCCAGCGGCCTGTGCGGCCGAGCCGGCCGTGCTGCCGAGCGTCGTGCCGACCGTCGGATCGCCCACCTTGCCGGTGAGCCGGATGCCTAACGGGATCTCCGGCGCAGTCGCGAGGTCGAGCCCCGCCGCGGCCGCCTTCGATGCCAGTCCGGCGAGTGCCTCGTTTGCCGCGGCGGGCACCATGGACCGCGGGATGCGGAGCTGCAGCGTGTAGTCGAGCGTCTGGTCGAAGCCGTTCGAGCCGGAGACCGTCATCGTGGTGCCGCCGATCGGCACGGTGAACGGCTGCACCTTGAAGCGGCCGTTCTCGATCGCGAACTGCGACTTGAGCGACCGGATCGCGTTCTCGGTGAGGAAGGTCAACCTGGTCTTCTCCACGATCTTCTGCAGCGCCGGCACGTTCTTGAGCTCGAGCTGCGTCGTCTGCAGCGTGCCATTCCCGGTGAGCGCCGCGAACACCGGCGTCATGTCCTGGCTCAGCGGACCGTTGAGCCGCATCTGGGTGGAAAAGCTCCCGCGGGCGTACTGCGCGATCGGCGCGATCCGCTGCACCGTGGTGAAGGTCGCGAACGCGGACGGGATGTCGAGACTCGCGATCCTGAGGCCCACATCGAACGTCGGCTTCGCCGGATGCGTCGTCTCGTAGAAGCCGGTCATGCCGATCGAGCCGCCCAGGGTGTTGACGGTGAAGCTGTCGAGCGTCAGGCGCTCGTCCTTCACCCGGAGGCGGCCGTGGGCGTCGCTCATGCGGATCTTCCCGTAGAGCAGCTCCCTGGCGGTCGCGTCGAGCGTGAGGTCGAGCCCCTTCGGCACCGGGATCACCGAGAGCGAGCCGGTGTCGCTCTTCCATTCGTCCAGCACGAACCTGTTGCTGGCGAGCGTGGCGCCGCCCCGCAGGTCTTCGTTCCGCAGCATGTAGCCGAGCAGGTTCTCGACGAAGCCCGAGCCGCGGAGGTCGCTGCTCCCGAGCGTCGCCGTGAGCGAGCGCAGCTCCGCCCGCCGGGGCGCGAGCGCCAGCGTCGCCTCCTGCACGGCGATCGGCTTCTTGAGCGCCGCGCTCCGCACCGCGAGGTTCCGGGCGCTCACCGTGCCGCTCGCCGCGACCCGGTCGTACTGGCCCTTGTCCACCGCGGAGAGCCGGGTGCGCACCGATGCGTCGGCGGCGATGGTGCCGGACAGCTCCTGCACCTTGTCCATCTTGAGCGTGCGGCGCAGGTCGGCCAGGTCCAGCGTACCGCGCAGCGATGCGTCCACATCCGGATCGGAGACCGGCGTGCGGATCGTCATCCGTGCATCCACCGGATTCCGGCCGAGCACGAGGTGGAAGCGCCGGAGGCTGACGACGGTGCTGTCGGCCGAGCCGCCCGGATTGTCGAGGGCGAGGTCGAGCGCGATGTCGCGCGCGGGGAGCGGGAGGTCGGGGTACTGGAAGGCGCCGTCGTCCACCTTCACCGCGAGGGAAAAGGCGGGGAACGCACGCTTCCCGTACTCTCCCTTCGCCCGCCCCGACAGGGCGAGCGTGCCCGACGTCTTCACCGACTGGAAGCTCTCCGACCACACCGCCGGCACCAGCGACAGGATGTTGCGGAAGCTGGTCCTCGGCGCGCCTAACGTGAGGTCGAGCGCCAGCCGCCGGTTGCCCGCGGCGCTGTCGCCGAGCTGGGCCACCGAGCCCGACGCGGCCACCGTGAGCTCGTTGAGCCTGACGCCCGCCCCCGGCTTCAGCGTGAACTTCCTGCGAGCGAAGTCGGCGCCGACGTCGGCGGTGAGATCGGTCCGCACCCGGTTGAGGTAGGTGATCCCGGCGAACGCGACCGTCGCGCTGTCCACGTGCAGCCGGGTCGCGAGGTCCGCCTGCTGCGCCGAGAAGTCGCCGCCGAGTGTCCCGTCGAGCCCGGCGAGCCGCGCGTCGAGCTTCGCCGCGCGGTTCTCGAAGGCGACGTCGCCGCGATCGATGGCGACGCGCTCGAGGCGCACCGACACCGCGCTCGCACCCCCGCCCTGCGCGGGCCCGGCCGTTTTCTTCGTGATGTCCCAGTTGGCCGTGCTGTCGTCGAGCGCCAGGAGGCGGATGCGCGGGCGGTCCAGCTCGACCGCGCGCACCACGATCGGTGCCGCCCCGCCGGTGGCGCTCCGGATCGCGCTCACGAGGTCCACCACGACCCGCAGCTCGCCCACCGCGGCGAGCGTGTCACCCTGGAAGGGCCCCACACCGGCGACGGTGAGGTCCGACAGGCCGAGCGTGAGGTCGGGGAAGCTGTGGAAGAGACCGAGGGAGGCGGAGCGCCAATCCACGCGGGCGGCGAGGGAGCGGTTGAGCGCGGTCTTGACTCGGGCGGCCACCCGGCCGCCGAACAGCATGGGCAACAGCGCGAGCAGTAGCAGGATGCCGGCGACGATCCCGCCGGCGATCAGGAGACGGGTGCGAGTGCGGGATGGCATCCGGGGAATTTAGCCCCGGATGCGCTCACCCTCTGCCACCCTCACCCGCACTCGCTGAACCCGCACACATGACACTTCATGCACCCCTCCGCCATCTCCAGCTGCGAGCCACAGTCGGGGCACGCGCCGGCGAGCGTCTCCTTCATCCCGCCGAGCGTGAGCTGCCGGTCCTCGTCGGTGACGATGTGCCGCGCCAGCGCCGGGGTCATGATCTCGCCGGAGATGACGTTAGGCGATACCGCCGGCCCGCCCGGCAGCAGCTCCTGCTGGACCCCCTGCTTCTCCTGCATCCACCGCTCGATCGCGATACCCACCGCGTCCGGCACCGACAGCACCTTGTTCTGCCCCAGCCCGATCTGGCGGTCGGAGCTGATGCCGCGAAGCTGGCGGTAGATCTCCTTCATCGGAATGCCCGACCGGAGTGACAGACTCACCAGCCGGCCCATCGCCTCGACGTCCGCCATCAGCGCGCCACCCGCCTTGCCGAGACTCATGAACACCTCGAACGGCTGGCCCCGGTCGTCCTCGGTGATGGTCACGTACAGCGTACCGAGCGGGGTCTCGATCCGCCGCGTGCTCCCCTTGAGCAGCTCGGGGCGTGAGCGCTTCTGCCGCCGCTGGAGGTTCTCCGCCTCCACTTCGTGCAACAGGGCCTTGAGCCGGTCGTTCTCAGCCCGGAGCTCGGCCAGCTCGCCGTGCAGGTCGGCCGAGGTGTGCGCGGCGAGATCGGCGCGCGCCTCGGAGGCGCCGCTCGTCGTCGCCTGCTCGTGCACCTTCTTCGCCGTGCTGCCGGTGGAGAGCACCTGCATGTCACGGCTGCCGTCACGGTACACCGTCACACCCTTGCAGCCGAGGTGGTATGCCAGCCGGTAGATCTCCTCGACGTACTCCTCGGTCGCGTCGTTGGCGAAGTTGCAGGTCTTCGAGATCGCCGAGTCGTTGTGCTCCTGGAAGGCCGCCTGCATCCGGATGTGCCACTCGGGCCTGATGTGGTTGGCGGTGACGAACACCCGCTGCCACTTGGCCGGCACCTCGGGGAAATCGATGGTGCCCGTCTCCGCGATCCGCGTCATCAGCTCGTCGCTGTACCACCCCTCGCGCTTCGCGATGGCGACGAAGTCCTCGTTCACGTCCGGCATCAGCACACCGGCCTGGTTGCGCATGAACGCGACGGCGAAGAGCGGCTCGATGCCCGAGCTGCAGCTCGCGATGATCGAGATGGTGCCGGTCGGCGCGACGGTGGTGACGTTGCAGTTGCGCAGCTTCCGCATCGGACGGATGCGCTCGCCCGCGGGGCCGCGCGCGCAGGTCGCGTCCGGTCCCCAGATGCTCCGCTCCCACTCGGGGAACACGCCGCGGAGCGTCGCCAGCCGCTCCGACTCGACCTTGGCCTCGTCGTCCACGAACGCCTGCACCTTGCGGCCCAGCTCCACCGCCTCGTCGCTGTCGTACGGAATGCCGAGCCGGACGAAGAGATCGGCCAGTCCCATCACACCGAGCCCGATGCGCCGGATCCGCTGCGCCAGCTCGGTGATCTCCTTGAGCGGGTACTGATTGGCGTCGATCACGTTCTCGAGGAAGTGGGTGGTGAGGTGCACCACGCGCCGCAGCGCGTTCCAGTCCACCGCGCCGTCCTTCACGAACACGCCGAGGTTGATCGAGCCGAGATTGCAGACGTCGTACGGGAGGAGCGGCTGCTCGCCGCACGGGTTCGTCGCCTCGTAGCTCCCCAGCGCCGGCACCGGGTTGTAGTAGTTGGCCCGGTCCACGAAGAACACGCCCGGCTCGCCGGTCTTCCAGGCGCCGTGGATGATCTTCTCCCACACGTCGCGCGCGTGGAGCTGCCCCACGACCTGCTGGGTCTTCGGGTGGATCAGGTCGTACATCCCGTTGCTCTCGACCGCCGTCATGAACGGGTCGGTCACCGCTACCGAGATGTTGAAGTTGGTGATCCGCGTGATGTCGTCCTTGCAGGCGATGAAGCCGAGAATGTCGGGGTGATCCACCCGCAGAATCCCCATGTTGGCGCCGCGCCGCGTGCCGCCCTGCTTCACCACGTCGGTGGACGCGTCGAACAGCGACATGAACGACACCGGCCCGCTCGCCACACCCATGGTGGAGCGCACGATGTCGTTCTTCGGACGCAGCCGGCTGAAGGAGAAGCCGGTGCCGCCGCCGCTCTGGTGCACCAGCGCCATGGCGCGCAACGTGTCGTAGATGCCGCTCTTCCCGTTGGAGAGCGCGTCATCCACCGGCAGCACGAAGCAGGCGGAGAGCTGGCCCAGCGGCCGCCCGGCGTTCATCAGCGTCGGCGAGTTGGGCATGAACAGCCGCTCGGCCATGAGGCGATAGAACGCCTCGGCGAGTTGCTCCACGGCGCCTTCCGATGCGCCGTACTTCCGGTCCGCCTCCGCGATCGTCCGCGCCACCCGCCAGAAGAGATCCTCGGCGGCCTCCGCCGGCTTGCCGGCATCGTCCTTCACGAGGTACCGCTTCTCCAGCACCGTGATGGCATTGGACGACAGCTGAACGGCGTCCCGGGGAGTGGACGTTTTCATAGGTCTCCGCCTGACTGAGCTATTGAAGGAGTAGACGCCGAGAAGGCGTCGAGATTCCGTAGGCCCGTCTGCCAGCGCTGCCGCATCGTCCGTCCGCCTCGAACCACCACCGGATCCCGACCGCCCTGCCGGGCCCGAGGCGCCACTGGAAAATAATCACTCGTTGTCGGCGCCGTATCCCGCTGCTTCGCTTCCCGGTCGCCGAGCGGATGGGCAAAGTAGAGGCGGGTTGCTGCCACGACAATAGCTTGCAAAAACGCGGTAACAGCCGCGCCGTTCTGATTTCACATCACAAACGTGCGGCGGGTGTTGGCGCGGTGGACGTTGTTGATAAACGTGGAAAAGTGCTGCGTCGGCTTTACTTGGTGCGCAGTGTCACGGCAGCGGCCCCAGGCTCGGCCGCGCAATCGGATAGCGTCCCTGCCGATGGGCCTCCGCCTGCGCCACGTAGTGGGTCCAGGTCGCCGCGATACGGGCGCGAAGCGCCGGATCCACCGGCCGCACGATGCGCCCGGGCACGCCCATCACCAGCGAGCCCGGCGGAATCACCATCCCTTCGGGGATGACGGCACCCGCCGCGATCACGCTCCCGCTCCCCACCCGCACGTGGTTCAGCAGCACGCTCCCCATCCCGATCAGGCAGTCATCCTCCACGGTGCAGCCGTGCAGGATGACGTGGTGACCGACGCCCACGCGCGCGCCGACGCGGCAGGGGACGCCCTCGTCCACGTGCACGATGCTGCCGTCCTGGATGTTGCTGTTGTCGCCGATGGCGATGGGGGCCATGTCGCCGCGGATGACGGCGCCGTACCAGATGCTGGCGTGCTCACCCAGCGTGACGTCGCCCATCACCGCCGCGGTGGGCGCGACGAAGGCGGTCGGGTGGATTACTGGCGAGCCGGATCGAACTTCCACTGGGTCCACGCCTCGACCGGCGCGTTGTCCTTGATCGCCGGATTCCACGCCATCGTGCGCGCGAAGTCGCGCGCGTCGCGCTCGAACGCGGTGTCGTTGGACGGGGTCACCGGCCGCACGTCGAGCGTGGTACCGTCGGCGGAGACGTGGACCCAGAGCACCGATGGCCGCGGATGACCCTGCGCGTCGGCCGGAATCGGCACGAACGTCGGTGCCTTGGGACGGGGCCGGACGTCGAAGCAGCTCCCGTCGGCGTTGTAGCCGGCGCCGGGCGAGTCGCAGCGCGCGGCGGGCGGCGGCGCGGCCGGCGCGGGTGCGGGCGCCGCCTTCGCGGGTGAGTCGGTGATCGCCACCTGTGTCCGCGGCGGCGCCGGTGCGCCGATCGGCGTGAGCTCGGGGCGGACCTCCTCGGTGCGCCCCGCGTGCACGTCGATCGTGTCCACGTAGAAGTTGAAGCGCGGCGCCGAGACGGCGACGGCGTGAAGGCCGGCGGGGAGCCGCGTCACCGGATCGGTCACCGGATGCTCGTCTATCAGCACCCGGCTCTGCGCCGGCAGCCCGACGACGCGGATCGCGCCGCTGTCGGCCGGCGCCGCGGTGCCCGTGCTCTCGCCGCGCGCGAGCGGCGGTACCGGCGTCGCGGCATGACGCCGCGTGCTGTCGGCCCGCGCGGCGGAGTCGCGGGTGGAGGCGCCGAGCGCGCTGCTGGTGTCGTGCGCCGTGCGGCCGCTGTCGGCCGCGACGGCGGTGCTGTCGGCGTCGAGCCGCTGTCCCGCGGAGAAGCCGTGCTCCAGCAGGTAGTAGCCGGTGCCGCCGACCACCGCGAGGACGGTAAGCACGGGCCAGAGCCACTTCGGTCCCTTGCCGCGCCGCATCACCAGCGAACGGTCGGCGACGCGCCGGCCGGATCCGATGTTGCGCGCCGCGGTGCTGCGGCGGTCGATGCCCTGCGCCGTGATCGGCGTGGTCGGCTGGTCCACCAGCGAGCGCTGCTGCGCCGCCCCAGCGGGCGGTGCGCCCGCCTCCGCCATCCGGCTCGCGCTGGTGGACGGGCGCGGCGTCGCGGTCGGCCGGCGGATCGAGCCGCTCGCCGCCGTCGGCTGTCCGCGCAACGCGGCGATCAGCTCCTCGCAGCTCTGGTAGCGATCCGCCGGGTCCTTCATCAACATGCGACGGATGACGTCGTACACCCGGCGCTCGTCGGCGCTGATGAGCGCCGGCGTCGGGATCGCCTCGGTGATGTGCTTATAGCCGATGGAGAAGCTGTCGTCGCCATCGTACGGCACCACGCCCGCCAGGCACTGGTATGCCACCACGCCGAGGGAGTAGAGATCGCTCCGGCCGTCGATCTGCTGGGCGCGCGCCTGCTCCGGACTCATGTAGTGCGGCGTGCCGATGGACATCCCGGTGCCGGTGAGCTTCTGTCCGCTCGCCGCCTTGGCGATGCCGAAATCGGTGAGCATCACCTGCCCGAACTCGTCGAACATGATGTTGTCGGGCTTGATGTCGCGGTGCACGATGCCGCGCTGCGCCGCGTAGCCGAGCGCGCTCCCCGCCTCCAGCAGCAGCCGGCGGATTTCCGGCGGCGAGAGCTTGTGCCGCTCGGCCAGCACGCTCGAGAGCGCGCCGCCGCGGAGGAACTTCATGGTGAAGTAGATGACCCGCCCCGCGCGGCCCACGCGGTAGATGGGGACGATGTTGGGGTGCTCCAGCTGGGCCGACAGCCGCGCCTCGCGCTGGAAGCGCTCCACGAACTCGGCGTCGAACGCGAGGGAGAACGGCAGCACCTTCACCGCGACCTCGCGCTCCAGCTCGAGGTCGCGCGCCTTGTACACCAGCGCCATCCCGCCCCGGCCGAGCTCGTCGATGATCTCGTACTCGGCCTTGAGCGCCTCACGGACGATGTCCACGTCCGTGACCGTCCCGGCGGTCATCGCCGACACCGGTGTGGTGCCCAGGAGATCGAGGCCGCAGGAGGGACAAAACTTCGATTTTTCAGTGACTTCGCTTCCACAGCGGGAGCAGAACATGGGCTCGAAGCTACCGACCGCTACGCGGGACTTCAAGGCGACCGTCGAGGTGGCACACGATCTGCTCATGCCCGGCGCCGTTCGTGTCGCCGCAACCCGCTCCTCCGGGAGAGATCGTGGTCCCGTATCACACCATCGCCTTCAGCCAGCAGAAGCTCCGCGCCGCGCTCCGCCGCTCGGCCGAGCACGACCCGGCGCTGTCCTACGGCTTCGTGGTCCACTCGCGCCGGCAGCACGAGCGGCCGACGCTCGGCGTGATCACCCTGCACGGCGAGAGCATGACGCTGACCGAGCGACTGGTCGGTGGGCTCGACGGATTGCCGCTCTGGCTCTTCGGCCACGCGCGGATCACGCTCACCGGCGGCGAGCGGCTGAGCGACGCACCAGAGCGCCCGACGCGCCACGTCGAGCATCCGCTCGCGTCGCTCCTCATGCACATTGCCACCTTCGACGCAAATACCGGGGTGACGCAGAACCTCGTGCAGGTCGAGGCCGTGGTGAAGGCGGAGACGCTGGTGCAGCCGCTGCTGATCCTCACGCCGGGTCGCCCCGGCACCTGGCCGTACTGAACCTCCCTCAGCTCATTTCTCCACCACGTCGAACGGCTGCTGCCGCCGGTCGCTGTGGCCCTGGCCGTCGGTCACGGTCACCTGGAGCACGTACTCGCCCGGCTTGAGCCGGTCGAGCTGCACGCTGCGCCGCACCCGCACGATCGGCGTCGGCGCCTGCTCGGCGAACTTGAGCGAGAGTGCGCTTCCGCCGCCGCCGAAGATGGAGCGGAGGAATCCGCTGCCGCCCCGCTTCTTCACCTCGAGCTGCGTGGTGTACGACTGGCTCGGCTGCAGCCCGCCGACCTCGTAGTACAACTCCATCAGGTCTTCCCGCCGGTAGGTCCGCAGCGGATTGAAGAAGACGGTGTCCTGGTCCGACTGCTTCCACGTCAGGTTGGCGCCGCGCGAGCCGAGCACCAGGTCGCTCAGCCCGAGGGTGCCGCGTCCGTCGCGGCCGACCCGCACGCTGTCGATCGGGAGCACCACGCCCGCGTCCTCGCCCTGTTGAATCGAGAGGCGGTACTCGAGATGCCCGGTCGGTACCGTCACCGCGACGCGGCCGACGAGATTCTCGTGCTCCGGCACCGGTGCCGGTGCGACGAAGCGGCGCGTCGTGTCTATCGTGGCGACGACCTTCCCCGCCGCGTCCATCGCGCTGAAGCGCAGCCGCACGCTGTAGAGATAGCCGCGGCTCACCGTCACCGGCTCGAGCCCGGCGCCGGCGATCGCGTACGCGATCTGGATCTGGTGGTCCTGCCCCTCGCCGCCGACGGCGAGCACTTCGCTCTTCACCTTGAGATCGCGGGGGAAGCTCAGCTGGTAGCTGTCGGTCGTGGTGCCGATGGCGATGCTCTGATGGCCGAGCTGCCGCTCGGCGCTCTGGGCCTGGCTCAGCCCGGCGCCGGCGCCGGCGCCCTCCAGCCGGTTGTAGATCGGCGAGAGCCGCTCGCGGGAGATGACCAGCTGCTGCGCCGCGTCGTTGCCCGCGATCCCGCCCTGCTCCTGCAGCCGCACCGAGGTGCTGAAGCCGAGCACGTCGAAGATGCTTTCGACCAGCTTGTAGTCCTGCACGTCCTCCCGGGCGATGAAGTGGAAGATGAGATCACCGTCGGCGCGGGCGTAGCGCCACGATTCGTTGGGCTCGACGCCGGGTGCCTGGTACGAGGCGCGATCGGTGGGGTCGCCCTGGCGGATGTAGATGATGCCGCGGTCGTCGAAGTCGCGGCTGCCGGAGTGGTAGCGCTCCTCGATCTCGTAGTGCCGGTTGAGGCCGACGAGGGCGAAGTTCTTCCGGGCGTAGAACAGCCGGCGGTAGTGCTCGCGCAGCCGCTCGCCGTCGGCGCGCAAGTCCTGGTGGTCGCGCTGGCTCCAGAAGGCGCGGAGGTACGCCGCGCGGAAGTTGCCGTGGGTGCCGTCGAACTCACGGAGCACGCTGTCCGACGCGATCGGCGCGATGTCGGCGCGATAGCCGGCGACGGCGGCGGAGTCGTCCATCGCGGCGCCGGCGTAGTACGGCCCCGCGCCCTCCGGGTTGCCCCGCAGAAGCTCGGTGCGCGCGATCTCCAGCAGCGCCAGCGCGCGGTCGGGCCCGTGCGCCAGGTAGCCCTGGAACGCCGCCGAGGCCGAGTCGATGTCTCCCGCCTCACGCTCCACGCGCCCGCGGGCGAGCATCACGTCGGGGTTGGCGCCCGCCGGTGTGTGCGCCGCGCGACGCAGCGCATCGAGCGCCACGTCGAGCTTGATGTTGACCCGCTGGCGCAGCGCGGTGTTGGCCAGCTCCACCAGCCCCCGCGCGAAGCTCGGGTCCACCTCCGCCGACTTGGCGAAGGCGACCGCCGAGCGGGTGAGCGCGTCCTTGCCGAACATCGTCTTGAGACCGGTGACGAACGACACCTGCGAGTCGCCGACCCCGAACTCGGCGAGGCCCATGCCGTACCAGCCGTAGGGCCAGTTGGGCTGGAGGTCGATCGCCCACTGGAACTCCGAGGCGGCGTCGTCGAAGTGGGAGTGACCGCCCAGCTCGCCGAGCCGGAGGGAGAGGAAGCCGAGCCGCAGGTGCAGCACGGTGTTGTTGCGGTCGGCTTTCGCGGCGGTGATCATGGTGCGCTCGAGCTGGAGCAACCCGAGCGAGTCGCTGGTGCCGGCGAGCGAGTCGCGGAAGATTTCGATCGCGCTTCGATCGGCGGCTTCCTGTGCCGCGGCGCGGCGGGGTGCGATCGGAAGCGAAAGCAGGAGCGCGGCGGCGAGCCAGGCCACCGCGGGGGACCTACGTTGCATGACGAAATTCCTCACTGGGGGGCGGCGCACCAAGGAGACGCCGCCGGCCCTCGAATAGCCACAGTCTAGCGCTGTGCGGTCTCGCGAAGGAAGCGTTCGACCCCGTCGAACACCCCTTGAGCGTAGAGCCGCTGTCCTTCCGGCGACCGGAGCGCCGCCTCCTGCTCCGGGACGATCATATAGAGACCCTCGGTCAGGATCGCCGGCATCCAGGTGGGCCGGACCAGCGCCAGATCGCCGCGGCCGATGCCCAGGTCGCGCACGCCGAACTGCGCCACCAGCGCGCTGTCCACCGCCCGCGCAAGCGGTACGCTCGGCGAATGATTGTAGAAGACGCTGGTGCCGTTGTTGGTGAACGGATTCACCCCGTCGGGCAGCGCGTTGTTGTGAATCGAGATCAGCAGCTCGGCGCCGGCCCGCTCGGCGAGCTGGGTGCGGGCGAGCAGGTCCACGCTGCTGTCGGTCGTGCGGGTCATGAGCACGCGCGCGCCGGCGGCTTCCAGCATGGTGCGGAGCTGGAGTCCCACGCCGAGATTGGCGTCGCGCTCGCGGAAGCCGGTCGGGCCGGTGGCACCGATCGGCGGGTGGCCGGGGTCCACCACGATGAGGAGCCCCTTGAACGGCGCGCCGCGATCTATCGCCGGCGGGCGGCGGACGTCGAGCAGCAGGTCGTTGCCCTCCCAGCGCGTGCGCCAGCCCCACACCGGGCGCGCCAGCGACACCGCGATCTCCACTTCGTCCGCCGCGGCCTGATGCCAGGTGATGCGGCGGAGCAGCGAGTCGGCGGGGCCGTAGCGGATCCAGTCCACGTCGCCCGCGGCGCCGAAGATGTGCAGCGTGAGCGTGGACTCGGCGGCGCTCACCCGGAACGGCGCCCGATCGCCGCAGGGAATCCGCAGCGTGATCCAGCCCTCGCGCGGCGTCGCCGTGATGGAGCCGACGACGGCGCGCGGGCGGGGCGTGCCGCGCGGTTCGGGCTGGGCGTCGCCGGCCGGCACCCATGCGGCGGCCGCGTCGGAGAGCCGCACGTGCAGATCGTTGTTGATGCGGCCCAGCACCGCGACGCGGGTGCCGGTGGGGAAGAACCAGGTGTAGGTGCCGCCGGGGAGCGCGCGACCGATGGTGAGACTGTCGGTGGTGCCGCGCCGCGCGGTGTCGTCGTCGAAGCGGACCACGACGGGGAGCGTGTCGAGCAGCCCGAGTCGCACCGGCCAGCGCACCCGCACCGTGTCGCTCCCGCGGACGGCCTGGAGCAGCGCCACGGCGGTGTCGGCATGCTCGGCGGTATCGGCGCCGACCACCGGACCGGGATCGCCGATCCACACGGCGGGGACGCTGCCCGTGTAGCGATCGGCGACGGGCGCGCGACGGAGGTTGAGCGTGTCGCGGTCGAAGGCGCGGATGCCGGCGGGCACGTCGTCGGGCCGGCGGTCGGCGGTGAGCGGGATGGTGGCGCCGCCGGGGAGATGGAGCGAGAGCGCCGCGCCCTCCGAGGCGCGCACCCGAAGCGGCAGCTCGTCGCCCGGGCGGAGCCAGACGCGACCGCGCGGCGCGATCGACGTGGTGTCGATCCAGAGCGCCGCGGCGTACGCCGGCGGGCGCGGCGCGCGGGGTACGTCATAGGCGAGCCGCGCCGAATCGCGCGGGGTGCGGGCCACGATGTCGAACCGCATGACGCTGTCAGGCGGCAGCGCGACCCACGCGAGCCACGCACCGTTAGGCGCGACACTCACCGGCTGCCCGTTGATCGTCAGCTCGGCGTCGCCGGTGCCGGTGCTGCCCAGGAGAAAGCTCGAGTCGCGCGCGTCCACCGCGTCGCCCGGTCCGGGATAGACGACGTGCAGCGCGAGCGGGCCTTCGACCCGCGGGACCGGCGGCAGATGCCCCGCCGCCGCGGGCGCCGACGGCGCCGGCGACACGGGAGTGGGAGCGGGATGAGGAGCGGTGCGGGGAGCGCAGGAGAGCACCGCGGCGAGCCCGGCGCCCGCGAAAATCCGGGCGAGGGAGGCGGGCCCGCTGGCGCGAGCGCGTAGCATGCCGTGCAAGGTACACAGCCACCGCGACTTACGCCAAGATCGTGTTGACGCTATCATGGGCGATCTCTAGATTGCCCCGGTCCCCTACCCGATCCGTGGGAGTCGCGCGTGAGCGTTGGCCCGGTGCGCGTGAGTGTGTTCGGCAAGACCGACCGCGGGCGCACCCGTGATCACAACGAGGACACCTTCCTCGTCGCCGATCTCAGTGCCGGCGAAGCGAGTCTCCTGCCGCAGGTCCGCGATCACGTCATCGGCGAGCGCGGCTCGCTCTTCATGGTGGCCGACGGCATGGGCGGCGCGGCGGCGGGCGAGATCGCCAGCGCCATGGCGGCGGAGCTGATCCACCGGCACCTCGCCACCGTCTGGGTCGAGGACCCGGAGAACACCCCGGACCAATTCGCCTTCCGGATCAAGGAAGCCGTCGAGCTGGCCAACGCGCGGCTCTACGCCTACGCGCGGGAGCACGCCGAGGTCCGTGGCATGGGGACGACGGTGACGGCGGCCGGGATGTACCGCGACCACGTCTTCGTGGCGCAGATCGGCGACAGCCGCGCCTACCTGGTGCGGAGCGCGCGCGCAATCCAGCTCACCAAGGACCAGTCGCTCACCCAGCGGCTGGTCGAGGCGGGCGAACTGACCGAGGAAGAGGCCGAGCACAGCGAGCGGCGCAACATCATCCTGCAGGCGCTGGGGCCGGACCCGCGGGTGAAGGTGGAGCTGAGCCACCAGCAGATCTGCCGCGGCGACACGCTGGTGATCTGCTCCGACGGACTTTCGGGGCTGGTGCGGCGGGAGGAGATCGCGGCGCTGACCGTGAAGCACGCCGACCTCGCCGAGCTGTGCGACGCGCTGATCGACTGCGCCAACGAACGGGGCGGACCGGACAACATCACCGTCGTCGCCACCCGCTTCGAAGGCGAGGGCCTGCCCGAGCCCGGCGCCGAGCGCGAGCCCACGTATGAGGTCTACTCGTTGCCGGGCAGCGAGGTCGGTCCCGACACCCCGACGCGGGGCTTTCCCGCTACGCCCGCCCCGCCGCCGCCGCCGGAGCCGCCGGTCCCGCCTGCGCCCGCGCCGATCGAGCCCGCGGCGGAGCCGCTTCCGGCGCCGCGCTCGCCGTACGTCGGGGCGGCGGTGATCTTCGTGGCGCTGGCCGTCATCGCCCTGGTGGTCGCGATCCTCCGCCGGCGATGACAGCGCCGCGCGGCGCTCACGCCCGGCTGGGCGCGCGCCTCGCGTGGATCGGCGCGCTCTCGCTCGCGTCGGGCCTTCCCTACTTCTTCTTTACCGAAACGATTCCCGTCTGGCTGGCGCAGCGGGGCGTGAGCCTCGCGGGCATCGGGCTCGCGACCGGCGCATCGCTGCCCTGGGTCCTCAAGTTCCTCTGGGCGCCGGCGGTGGACCGATTCGGCGGCCGGCGGCCGTGGATCCGGAGCTGCCTGCTGCTCCTGGCACTCGCCAGTGCGCTCTTCGCCGCGCCGGCGCTCGTGGCCCGCGGCTGGTGGCTCGGCGCGCTGCTGCTGGTCTACACCACGCTCTCGGCGACGCAGGACATCGCGATCGATGCCTACACCATCGAGACGACATTCGGCCGCGAGCTGGGCGTCGCCAACTCGGTGCGGATCGGCGCGTACCGCGGCGCCAGCTTCATCTCGAGCGCGCTGCTGGTGTGGATCGCGGCGCGGGCGGGCTGGCCGGCGGCGTTCCTCACCGGCGCGGTGCTGTTCGGCCTCCTGGCGCTCGGTTCGCTGCCGCTGCCGCCGACCGAGGGCGAGCGGACCCGTGCGCCCACGCTGGCCAAGCCGCTGCAAACGCTGCTGGCGCGACCGGGAATCTGGGCCGTCATCGTGTTCGCGCTGCTGTTCAAGCTCGACATCTCGGCGATGGAGCCGATGACCAAGCCGTTCTGGGTGGCGCGCGGCTTCTCGCTCGACCAGATTGCCGCGCTCACGACCGGTCGCCTGCTGGCCACGCTCGCCGGCGCGACGTTAGGCGGCGTGCTGGCGACCCGCATCGGGATCTTCCGCGCGCTCTGGTCGCTCGGGCTGGTGCAGCTGCTCTCGAGCGTGGGCTACGCGGTGGCGGCAGGCGTGGCGCCGGACAAGCGGCTCGTCGCGACGGTCGCGCTGTTCGAGAACTTCGCCGCGGGGCTGGGCACGGCGGCGTTTCTCGCGTTCCTGATGTCGGTGTGCGAGCGGCGCTACGCAGCGACGCAGTTCGCGGTGCTGAGCGCGATCTACGCACTGAGCCGCTGGGCGGCCGGCATCGCGTCCGGCGTGCTGGCGGAGCGGCTGGGCTACGGGCACTACTTCCTGCTGACGTTCTTTCTCGGACTCCCGGCGTATCTGCTGCTCCCCGCCGTGCGCGGGGCGCCGCTCTCCGACGAGTAGGGTCGGCCCGAGATTCCGCCGGCGCGCGAACTACCCCGTGCGGAGCGCGAGCCAGCGGGCGGCGGCTTCCTGCATGAGACGTTGGCGGTGCCAGGCGAGGAGGATCGGGGCGGTGCCGGGAATCTCCGCCGCCAGGCGCGGGTGAGCGAAGAGGACGACAAGCTCCGCGTCAGGCAGCAGATGCTCCAACTCTTTCCGCGAGTCGTCGCCGAGTCCGCTCCGGCCTTTCCACGCGCGGGGCTCGGCGAAGACGAGGACGACGCGGCTGCCGCCTTCGCCGGGTGGCGTGCCCAGGCGGCGGAGCGCGGCGCGAACGTGCCCGGTCGGAACGGCCGGGTACGGCCCGCCGGGGTCGTCGTCCACGGTGGCGATCGCGAGCGGGCCGCGGAGCGCGGGTGCCGCGCCGCGCAGCATGGCGCGCTCGAGCAGCGCGTCGGCGAGCGCGGCCGAGGAGTTGTCCGGCGCCGGCTCCGGCGGCGCCGGCGGACGCTCGGCCTGCGCGAGCGCCCGCGCGTAGCGGCCGAGCGCCTCCTCGCACCGCGCCACCCCGAGCCGGCCC
>JAICWE010000076.1 GCA_025934955.1 Gemmatimonadales bacterium
AGCCGCGCCGGTGGACGAGCTGGCGTTTCTCAAGTCGGTCACCGGCGAAGAGGAACGCCGCGGCAGCTCGACCCGCCGCTCCAACGAGAGCATGGCACGTCCCGCCGAGGCGCTCGGCACCATCGAGCCGTCCCCGGCGGACGCGGCCCGGGTCGAGCCGCAACCGCCGCCGCCTGCGCCCGCCCCGTCCTCCACCTCCGCCGCCGGAAGTTCGACCGGGAACGCCAAGACCCTCAAGTGCGGCGAGTGCGGCACCCTCAACCGTCCCACCGAGTGGTATTGCGAGCGGTGCGGGGCGGAGCTCGCGGCGCTGTAGCTCCGCGGCAGATCAGTATCGCAAGTGACGGCCAGTCAGGCGACTGACAGATTTACGTAAAGTGTTTTGTGAGCATCCGCGGCAGGACGCAGAAAGGGGCGACCGCTTGGTCGCCCCTGTGGCATCCGAGCCGCGCTGCGGCGGGTTACTTCTGGCCGGCGACCAGCTTGGCGAGACGCGACTTGGTGCGCGCCGCCGTGTTCCGGTGCACGATGCTCTTGCGCCCCGCGCGATCGATCAGCTGTACCGCCTCGGCGTACGCCGCCGCCGCGGCCTCGCCCGTGGCCGAGCGCACCTTCTTGATGGCGTTGCGAAGCTGGCTGCGCTGGGTGCGGTTGGCGGCGGTGCGCTTCTTCGACTGGCGCATGCGCTTCTCGGCGGACTTGATTCGCGGCACGACGACCTCGGGATACCGTGTTGGTGACTCGGAGCGAGTCAAACGAGCGGTCGAAGCTAGCCGTGCCCGCGCGCAAGGTCAAGCGGCAAATTGCTTTGACTTGGGATTGGCGGAAGTGTAATCTTCCCGCGCCCCGCGCCAGGACCAACCGCTGCTCGGTGAACTCATCCTTGCCTTTCCGGTGCTCGTCTTCTCGCTCGTCGCCCACGAGTACGCCCACGCCGCCGCGGCGCTGGGGCAGGGCGACGACACCGGCTACATGCTCGGCCGCGTCACCTTCAATCCGATTCCGCACATCGATCTCTGGCTCTCGATCGCCATTCCGGCACTGACCTTCTATGCCAGCGGCGGCACCTTCTTCTTCGGCGGCGCCAAGCCGGTGCCGGTGAATCCGCGCAAGTACCGGAACTACCGGAAAGGCGACGTGATCGTCTCCGCCGCGGGCGTGGTCACCAATCTGGTGCTCGTGCTGGTCTTCGCCGTGCTGTTCGTGCTGCTGCGCTACCTCGCCGTCGCGCTGCCGAACGCCGCGCCCACCCTCGATGTGGCGCAGCGGATGGCGACGTGGGGCATCTATCTCAACCTGTTGCTCGGCTTCTTCAACCTGATCCCGATTCCTCCGCTCGACGGTTCGCACCTGCTCTACCACGCGCTGCCGGCCGGGGTCGGCCTGCAGTACCGGCGGCTGTACGGACTCGGCTTCCTGCCGGTGCTCGCGCTGGTGTTCTTCTTCCCGTCGGCGCTGCGGGTGCTGCTGGCGCCGGTGGACTGGGGCTACCGCCTGCTGACGCACGTCGTCGCCCCCTTCGCGGTCGGCGGCGGGTGGGACATCTTTCAGCGATGAGTTCTCCCGACGCGCCGATCGCGGCGGCGGAGGCGCTGACCACCGCTCTCGGCGCCGGCGCGGCCTTCGTGGTCGAGCTCGACGCCTTCGCCGGCCCGCTGGATCTCCTGCTGCATCTGCTGCGGGAGGAGCAGATCGAGATCGCCGACATTCCGATCGCGCGCGTCGCCGACCAGTTCCTCCACGCGATCCAGCACCTGGGGCTCAACCAGGCGGCCGACTACCTGGACATGGCGAGCCGGCTGGTGCGGCTCAAGGCGCAGATGCTGCTCCCGCGCCGCACCGACGACGAGGGTTGGGAGGATCCCCGCGCCGAGCTGGTGCGCCGGCTGCTGGAGTACCAGCAGATCCGCGAGGTCGCGATCTGGCTGGGCCGCGCGGCGGAGAAGCGGAGCGAGCAGCTCGCGCGTGGTTACCTGCCGCCGCCGCCGGCGCTGCCGCCGCCGCCGCTGGTGCTCGACCTGCTCGAGCTGCTGCAGGCGGTGGAGCGGGTCATCGCCGGGATTCCCTCGCCGGTATTGCACCGGGTGGTGGCGCGTCCGCTCGACGTCGAGAGCGCCACCGCCCGCATCGAGCTGCTGCTGCTCGAGCGGGAGGAGATCGGCTGGCTCGAGGCGCTCGGCCCCCGGCCGAGCATCGTAGATCTGCTCTCGACGCTGCTCGCGCTCCTGGAGCTGGCCAAGCGCGGCCTCCTTCGTGTCTCGCAACCGGCGCCGTTCGCGCCGATGGTGATCGCCCGTGAGTCCGTTAGCACAGCTGCTTGAGGCCGCGCTCTTCTCCGCCGCGCGTCCACTCACCGCGGAGGAGCTCGCGACCCTCGAGCCCGACGCGACGCTCGCCGACGTGCGCGCCGCGGTGGATCAGCTGCGGGAGCACTATGACTTCAACCAGCACGGCGTCGAGCTGGTCGAGCTGGCCGGCGGCTTCCAGGTCCTGACGCGGCCGGTGCACGCCGCCGCCATCGAGCGGGCGCAGTTCTCGGTGCGCACGCCGAAGCTCACGGCGGCGGCGCTGGAGACGCTGGCGATCATCGCCTACCGGCAGCCGGTGGGTCGCGCCGAAATCGAGGAGATCCGCGGGGTCTCGGCCGGCGGCGTGCTGCGGGCGCTGCAGGAGCGCGGGTTGATCGAGGTCGTGGGCCGGAGCGAGCTACTGGGCCGCCCGCTGCTGTACGGAACGGCGGCATCGTTCCTCGAGCTGCTCGGCCTCAAGGACCTCAGCGACCTGCCGCGGGCCGACGAGCTGACGATCGCGCTCCAGCCACATCGGCCGGAGCAGCAGGGCACCGACGACGCGGCGGCCTACGTGCCGGCGGAGAGCTGATTCCAGAATGGAAATGCGGCTGCAGCGCGCCCTCGCGCGCGCCGGTGTGGCCTCGCGGCGGGCGGCGGAGCGGCTGATCGAGGACGGCCGGGTCCGGGTGGACGGCCGCCCGGCAACGTTAGGCATGAAGGTGGACCCCGACCGGCAGCGGATCACGGTCGGCGGGAAAGCGGTCAAGGTGCAGTCGCGCCGCTGGCTCGCCTTCAACAAGCCGCTCGGCGTGGTGACGACGGCGGACGACGAAGCCGGCCGCCGCAGCGTGTTCGATTTCATCGACGAGACCGCCGGCCTGACGTACGTCGGGCGGCTCGACGTCATGACGACCGGGCTCCTGCTGCTCACGACCGACGGCGAAGCGGTGCACCGGCTCACCCACCCCAGGTACCGGATCCCGCGGCACTACACGGCGCTGGTGCACGGCCGCGCCACCGCGGAGGTCGCCGGCGCCGTGCGGGAGCGGATCGTGCTCGACGGCCGCCCCGTCATCGCGCAGGACGTGCGGGTCCGGCCGGGCAACGAAGGTCGCAGCATAGTGGACGTGACGCTCACCGAGGGGCGCAACCGCGTCGTGCGCCGCTGGTGCGAGGCGATGGGTCTCCGGGTGGAGCGGCTCGCGCGGCTCTCGTACGGGCCCGTCCGCCTCGGCGACCTGCCGCCGGGCCGCAGTCGTCCGCTCACGCCCAAGGAAGAGAAGGGGCTCTACGCCGCGATTCACCTCGACCCCGACGCCTGAGGCCGCAGTGACCGCACCGACCCGCCCGTCCGCCCCGCCGAGTCCGCCCGCCGAGCTGGTGCCGGTGGGCCGCGTGGTGAAGGAAGTATCCCGTCGCATCGTGGGGCAGGAGCTGATGGTCGAGCGGCTGCTCATCGGCATGCTCACCGGCGGCCACATCCTGCTCGAGGGCGTGCCGGGCCTGGCCAAGACGCTCGCCGTGCGCACGCTGGCGCAGATCATCGACGCGAGCTTCTCCCGCATCCAGTTCACCCCCGATCTGCTCCCGGCCGACGTGATCGGGACGATGGTCTTCGACCAGAAGACCCAGGAGTTCTACGTCAAGAAGGGCCCGCTCTTCGCCAACATCATCCTGGCCGACGAGATCAACCGCGCGCCGGCCAAGGTGCAGGCGGCGCTCCTGGAAGCGATGCAGGAGAAGCAGGTGACGATCGGCGGAACGACGTTCCGGCTGGACGAGCCGTTCCTGGTGCTCGCGACGCAGAATCCGATCGAGAGCGAGGGCACGTATCCGCTCCCCGAGGCGCAGCTCGACCGCTTCATGCTCAAGGTGCATGTCGGCTATCCCAGCCGGGACGAAGAGAAGGAGATCCTGCTGCGCATGGCGGGAGGCGCCGAGATTCCGGTGGAGCGGGTGCTCGAGCCACAGGCGATCCTCGATGCCCGCGCTGCGATCGCGACGCTCTACATGGACCAGAAGATCGTGGACTACATCGTGGATCTGGTGCGCGCGACGCGAGAGCCGCAGAGCGTCGGGCTCACCGACCTGAAGCCGCTGGTCGCGTTCGGCGGCTCCCCCCGCGCGTCGCTGGCGCTGGCGCAGGCGGCGCGCGCCCACGCCTACATCCGCGGCCGCACCTACGTCATTCCCGAGGATGTGCGGGCCCTCGCGCCCGACGTCCTCCGGCACCGCGTCGTGCTCACCTTCGAGGCGGAGGCGGAGGACATGGACACCGATGCCGTGGTGGCGAAGGTGCTGGACGCGGTGAAGGCGCCGTGAGCCGATGCCCGCCGTCGCGTCCGAGGTCCTCCAGCAGGTAAAGGAGATCGAGCTCCGCACCCGCGGGCTCGTCAGCACGCTCTTCGCGGGCGAGTACCGCTCCGTCTTCCGCGGCCAGGGGATGGAGTTCGCCGAGGTGCGCGCCTACGAGCCGGGCGATGACTTTCGCGCCATCGACTGGAATGTCTCCGCCCGGCTGGCCAGCCCGTACGTCAAGACGTTCACCGAGGAGCGGGAGCTGACGGTGATGCTGGTCGTCGATCAGAGCGGCTCGACCCGCTTCGGCGAGCCGCGCACCAAGGCGTCGTTAGGCGTCGAGGTGGCGGCGGTGCTGGCGCTCGCCGCCGCCCGGCACAACGACCGGGTGGGCGCGCTGCTCTTTGCCGACGAGATCGAGCGGGTGGTGCCGCCCCGCAAGGGCCGCCGCCACGCGCTCCGCGTCATTCGCGACCTCATCGCCTTCGAGCCGCGGGGACGGCGGACCGATCTCGCCTCCGCGCTGACCTACGCAACCCGGCTGCTCCACCATCACAGCATCGTGGCCGTGATCTCCGATTTCCTCGCCGCCGACTGGGAAAAGCCGCTTCGCCGGCTGGCATCGCGCCACGAGGTCGTGGCGGTCACGGTGGACGACCCGCGAGAGCGGGAGGTTCCCGACGCCGGCTGGCTCGAGCTCGCCGACGCCGAGAACGGCCGGCGGGTGCTGGTGGACACCGGGAGCCGCGCCGTGCGCGAGCGGCTCGCGCTGCTCGCCCGTCAGCGGCTGGAAGAGCGGCGGCGGCTCCTTGCCGCGGCCGGGGTGGATCAGGTGGCGCTCGCGACCGACCGCGACTACGCGCTCCCGCTCCGGCGCGCCTTCGCGGCCCGCGCGCGCCGGGTGCGCCGCTGATGCGGGCATGGCTCCCCGCGCTGGCGTTAGGCATCGCGGCGCAGCATCCCGCGGCGCAGCATCCCGCGGCGCCGGGGCCGGGCGCGACGGGTGCGCCGGCGGCCGCGCCCACCGTGGGTGACACGATCTGGCTTTCCCGCACCGTTCGGGTGCCGCCCCGCTGGGTCGCCCGCACACCGGAGTGGCAGCCGAGCGGCGACGTCGAGCTCCTGGGGGCGCCGAGTCTGGCGCTGCGCGGTGATTCCGCCGTGGTGAGCTATCCGCTGGTCGTCTGGCTCCCGGGCCAGCGCACGGTGGAGGTCCCGGGGCCGGTGCTCATCGGGCCCGACGGCGCGCTCGACTCGCTGGCGCCGCGGCCGGTGACCATCAACGTCGCGAGCGTGCTGCCATCGCGGGGCGACAGCATCACGCCGCAGCCGCCGGTCGGCATCGTGCCCCGGCGCGAGCGGGTGCCGTGGCCGCCGCTCCTGCTCACGCTGCTCGCGATCGGGCTGCTGGTCCCGCCGCACCTCTGGTGGCGGCGGCGTGGCCGCGCCGAGGCGCTTCCCGCCGCGGCACCCATGGAGCCGGCGCCGCTCGAGCGCTGGCTGCGCGACGGCGAGGCACGCGCCGTCGCCGCGTCGGCCGCGATCCGGCTCCGCTCGGCGATGGCGGCCGTTGCGCCGACCATCCATCGCGCGCTCGACACCGCGGCCGCGATCGCCGCCGCCGAGACGCTCCGCCCCGACTGGCCGCTCGCCGATCTCGGCGGGACGCTGCGCGCGCTCGACGACCTCCGCTTCGCACCCGACGGCATGGCGCTGCCCGACGCACTGCCGCTCGCCCGCGCCGCCGAGGCGGTCGCGACGCGGCTCACCCCGGCGCGGGACGCGGCGTGACGTTCTCCCGGCCGTGGCTCCTGCTGCTGCTGCTCCTGCTGCCGCTCTGGTGGTGGCTCCGCCGCCGGCGGGCGCAGCCCGCGGCGAGCTACAGCGACGTCGGGCTCGCGGCGAAGGTGGCGGGCTCGCCGTGGTGGGTGGCGCTGCCGGTGGCGCTCCGGAGCGCGGCGCTCGCGACCTGGATCCTGGCGGCGGCCGGACTCCGGCTCGGCGGCAGCACGGTCGAGGTGAAGAAGGAAGGCATCGCGATCGTCGTCGCGCTCGACATCTCCAGCAGCATGCTCGCGGAGGATTTCTCGCCCAGCAACCGGTTGGAGGTGGCGAAGCGGGAGGCGATCGGCTTCATCCGCGGCCGCGACGCCGACCGGATCGGGCTCGTCGCCTTCGCCGGCGAGGCGCTGACGCAGGTGCCGGTGACGCTCGACTACGCCGTGGTGGAGCAGGCGGTGCAGGACATCCGCATCGGCATGCTGGAGGACGGCACCGCCATCGGCAGCGGGCTCGCGACGGCGGTCAACCGGCTGCGCCGCGCCCCGGAGAAGTCGAAGGTGATCCTGCTCCTCACCGATGGGGTCAACAACAAGGGGATCATCGATCCGCGGACCGCCGCCGCGACGGCCGCGGCGTTCGGCATCAAGGTGTACACCATCGGCGTCGGCACCGAGGGCGAGGCGCCGATTCCCACCGGCCGCGGCGTCGGCGGCTACCGCTACGAGATCCTGCCGGTCGAGATCGACGAGGACCTGCTGCGCGACATCGCCGCGAAGACGGGCGGCCGGTACTTCCGCGCCAAGGACAGCGACGCGCTCGCCGCGATCTTCCATCAAATCGACCAGCTGGAAAAGACGCCGGTGCAGATCACCCGCTACGCGCGCTACGACGAGCTGACCCGGCCGCTGGTGCTGGCCGGGCTCGGCGCGCTGGCGCTCGAGCTCGCCGTCGCCGCCAGTCTCGTCGTGCGGGTGCCATGATGGTGTTCGAGGCGCCGCTGCTCCTCGTGCTCGCGCCGATCGTGGCGCTCGTCGTCGCCGCCGGCGCGTGGTTCGCTCGGCGGCAGCGGATCCGCCGGGCGGCGGCGTGGTCGCCCGCGCTGGCGGCGAGCGCGCGGGCCCGCGGCGGCTGGGCGCCGGCCGTGCTCGGCGCGGCCGCGCTGCTGGGGGCCATCGCCGCGGCGGGGCCGCGCGGCGGTCGGGCGCAGGTGACGGCGAAGACCCGCGCGCTGAGCCTGGTGATGGCGGTGGACATCAGCCGCTCGATGCTGGCCGAGGATGCGAAGCCGAACCGGCTGCAGCACGCGATCCGCGAGGCGCGCCGCCTGACCCAGGATCTGCAGAGCGACCGGCTCGGCCTCATCGCCTTTGCCGGCCGCAGCTACATCCTCGCCCCGCTCACGGTGGACGGGAGCGGCGTCCGACTCTTTCTCGACGCGCTCGACCCCGACCTCGCGAGCGAAGGCGGCACCAGCCTCGCCTCGGTGCTGCGGCAGGGCACCGAGCTGCTCGGCGCCGGCGGTGCCGAAGCCGACCGGGTGCTGGTCATCTTCACCGACGGCGAGACGCACGACAGTCTCGACGACGCCCTCGCCGCGGCGGCGGCGCTCAAGGCGCGCGGCGTCCGGCTCGTGCTCGTCGCCGAAGGCGGCCCGGAGCCGGTGCGAATCCCGCTCCGCGACTCGACCGGCACGATCGTGCAGTACAAGCTCGACGAGAACGGGCAACCGGTCGAGACCCAGCGGCGCGACGACATTCTCAAGGCGGTCGCCGATGCGGGCGACGGCACCATCGTCGGCGCCGACCTGGCCGACCAGGCCGGCGCGGTGCGCGAGCTGGTCTCCACCTACAAGCGCGCCGGCCGCGCCGAGGCGCGCGTCGCCGACCTCTTGCCGCGCGGCTGGATTCCCGCGCTCGCGGCGGCGCTGCGGCGGCTCGGCTAGTCGCACGGCCGTCGCGGCGCGGCGCTCGTCTGTCTCGCGTTGTTGACGTTGCCGGCGTCGGCGCGCGCCCAGCGGCCCGGTCCGGGCGAGCGCGCCTTCGCCGCGGGTGCACCGGCCTCGGCGGCCGCGGCGTTTCTGCGCGAAGCGCGCACCGGGACCGGACGCGATACCGCGTTCTACGACGCCGGCACCGCCGCCATGCACGCCGGCCGGCTCGAGGTAGCACAGGGCGCGCTCGCCGAAGCGGCGAAGTCGCTCGACCCCTCGCTGCGGTACCGCGCGCTCTACAACCTCGGCGTCCTCTCGCTCGCGATGGCGCAGGCTGACAGCAGCAAGCGCGACGCGCTGCTCGGCGAGGCGGTGGATCGCCTTCGAGACGCATTGCTGCTCGAGCCGGGCTCGGCGCGGGCCAAGTGGAATCTGGAGCTCGCCGAGCGCCGCCGGCCTCCGCCACCGCCGTCGAAGGGCGGTGGCGGGGGCGGCGGCGGAAGCGCACCACCGCCGCCACCGCCATCGGAAAAGCAGCCGCCTCCGCCGCCGGGACTCAGCCAGTCGCAGGCGGAGCAGATCCTCAACTCGATGGATCGCGAGGAGCGGCGGACGCGTGCCGATCAGCAGAAGCGGCTGCAGCCGCCGACCCCCTCCGGAGTGAAGGACTGGTGATCCGCGCGCTCCCGCTGCTCGCGCTGCTGCTGTGGCAGCAGGCGTCGCCGCCCAAGCTGGTGGTCGAGGTGGACCGCGATCGCGTCGTGGTGGGCGACGAGATCGTCTTCGCGGTCACCGCGGTGAGCCGCTCCGCGGCGCCGATGGAGGTTCTGGTGGCGCCGCCGAGCGGACTCGAGATCGTGGCCCGCAGCGAGCGCACCGAGGTGGGCTTCGACAATGGGCCCTCGCGCACGACGACGCTGGAGATCCATCTGCGCGCGCTCCGTCCCGGCCGCTGGCAGCTCGGGCCGGTGGAGGCGCGGCAGGGGAGCGACACCGTCACGGCTGACGCGGTCACGGTGGACGTGATCGACGCGCCGCAGGCGGCGCAGGCGCTGCTCGACCCGCGCGCGCGGCAGCTGGTCGAGCACACACCGGCGCCGCGGCAGCCCGGTGCCGTCGCGCTCACCGTCACCCTCTCGGCCGACTCGGTGCGCACCGGCGAGCAGGTGGACGTCGTAACCGCCGCCTGGTTCCCGCGCGATCTCCGGATCCAGCTCCGCCGCCCGCCGGTGCTACTGCCGCCGGTCATCGCGGGCGTCTGGTCCTACTCGCAGCCGACGCCGCCCGGCATCGCGGCGACGCGGGAAGTCGGCGGACAGTGGTACGACCTCTTCGTGGCGCATCAGGTCGTCTTCCCGCTCGTCGCCGGCTATGTGCACGTGCCGGCGGCCGAGCTGCGGTACAGCGTGCCGGTCGCGCTCCAGTTCTTCAGCCAGGAAGAGCGCTACTCGATCCAGAGCCGGCCGGCCACGCTCACGGTGCTGCCGCTGTCCGACCGGAACCGGCCCGCCGACTTCACCGGTGCCGTTGCCCGCGGTCTCCGGCTCGACCGCACCATCACGCCGGCGATGCCGCATGCGGGCGAAGCGGTCACGGTGGACCTCTCGCTCACCGGCGACGGCAATCTCGCGCTCTGGCCCCCGCCGGAGCTGACGTGGCCCGCCGGCGTGCGCGCCTACGCCGACCGCGTGGACGAGCGCGTCAGCACGACCGCGGGCCGGCTCGGCGGCACCAAGACGTTCCGCTATCTCGTGGTGCCCGAGAGCACCGGCACGCTGCAGCTCCCCGCGCTGCACTACTCCTACTTCGACATCAGCACCAACGGGTACGCCGACGCCGCGACGCCGGCGGTGCGGCTCGCCGTCGGCTCCGGCGGTGAAGCGATGTCCGCGCGCGCGCTGCCACCCGATCTGCTTCGCCCCGCCGGTGTGCCGCTCGCCGATCGCATGCTGCGCGGCCTGCCGCTTCCGGTCTGGATCGCACTGCTCGGGCTGCCGCCGCTGCTCGCGCTCGTGGCGCGGCGGCCGCGCCGCCATCGCGCGGCAATCCCGCCGTCGCCGAGTTCGCTCGAGGCCGCCGAGCGCCGGCTGGAAGCCGCCGTGCGCGCCGTCGTGC
>JAICWE010000002.1 GCA_025934955.1 Gemmatimonadales bacterium
ACGCCGAGCTGGCTCTGCTCGCAGATGTGCCAGTCCTGTCGGTTGGTCATGTCCCAGAACTCCACGCCGTCGTCCGGATCGAACTCGGGGTTGCCGATCGTGTCCGGGTGGAAGAGCCACTCGCACGCGATTCGGGTGCGGTCCGGCGCCTCCGGCCACAGCGTGTGGAACATCACGTAGTCGGGGTGGAGACTGAGCAGCATGTTGGGGAAGATCGAGTAGTAATAGACCCGGCTCAGGTCTTCCGGCAGCAGATCGCCGACCGGCAGCCCGCAGGCGCGGCCGCTCATCGTGAGACTTCCCGCCGCGTCGTTGATCTCCATGAACCCGCCGAGAATCGGGCCGGCGAAGAGATCGTTCTCGCCGCGGGTCGGCGGCGATAGCCGGGTGAGCGCCGGGTGGACCGGGGCGCAGTGGTAGCACTCCGAGTAGTTCTGGAACAGCAGCTTCCAGTTGGCGCGCACGTCGTAGCTGATCTGTCGCGCCACCGCGAGCGACGGCAGCCCGAACCGCGCGAACCGTCCGAGCACCGGCGCGAAGCTCTCCTCGAACGGCTCCGGCTCCGCGGCGAGGTTGATGAACACGAACCCCTCCCACGCCGCCGTCGCCACCGGATTGAGCGGCCAGTCGCTCTTCCGGAAGCCCTCGATCGCGTCGGACGACGGCGCCGCGAGCAGCCGGCCGTCCAGCGCGTAGGTCCACGCGTGGTACGGACACTGGATGGTTTCGCCGAAGCGTCCGACCTGCTCCTCGCAGAGCCGGCTGCCGCGGTGACGGCAGACGTTATGACAGGCGCGGATCGCGCCCTGCCGGTCGCGCAGCACGATCACGCTGTCGCCGCCCACCTGCTGCAGGAAGTACTCGCCCGGCTCGGCGACGCGGTCCTCGCGGCCGACGCAGAGCCACCGCCGTGCGAAGATCTTCTCCTGCTCCTCGGCGAAAAGCTCCGGCGAGACGAAGAACTCCCGCGGCAGGGTCCGCGCGCCCGCGACCGGGATGTCGGTAGTGCGGAGAAATGGCGTCATCGGTCGCGGAGAATCTCGCGCGCGGCGTTGTAGCCGCACGCGCCCATGACGCCGCCGCCGGGGTGCGTCGCGGCGCCGCAGAGATAGAGGTTCCGGATCGGCGTGCGATAGTCGGCGTAGCCCGGCAGCGGCCGCATGAAGGAGAGCGAGCTCAGCGTCATTGCCCCCTGCATGATGTTGCCGCCGGTGAGTCCGAAGCGCCGCTCGAGGTCCACCGGCGCCAGCACCTGCCGCGAAATGACGCTCGCCTTGAAGCCGGGCGCGTACTCCTCCAGGACGTCGAAGCAGCGGTCGGCGAAGCACTCCTTCTCGGCCTGCACGTCGGCGTCGCCGTCGCGAAGCGCGTAGGGGAAGTACTGGATGAACATGGACATCAGGTGCTTGCCCGGCGGCGCCACCGTCGGGTCCACCGCCGACGGGATGGTGCACTCGAGGATCGGGTTCCGCGCGGGGCGCCCGTACTTGGCGTCGTCGTACGCCTCCTCGATGTAGTCGAGCGTGGGGCAGATGTGGATGGTGCCGCGGTGCTGCGGGCCCGGCTCCGCGCCCGGCAGCGCGGTGAAGTCGGGCACCCGCGTGAGGGCAACGTTGATCTTGAGACTCGCGCTGGCGTAGTCTATGTGCCGCACCGCCTCGACGAACTCCGCCGGCAGCTGCTCGGCGCCGACCAGCCGGCAGAAGGTGACGTGCGCGTCCGCGCCGGACGCGATCTGCCGTCCCTGGATCTCGCTGCCGTCGGCGAGCGCCACGCCGTACGCGCGGCCGTCCCGCACCAGGATCTTCGCCACCTCGGCGCCGGTGCGGATCTCGGCGCCTTTCTCCCGTGCGGCGGACGCGATGGCGTTGCTGATCCCGCCCATCCCGCCGCGCACGTAGCCCCAGACGCCGCGGGCGCCGTCGCACTCGCCCCTCACGTGATGAAACAGGACGTACGCCGTGCCCGGCATGGACGGCGCCGCCATCGCGCCGATCACGGAGTCGGTGGCGAGGGTGACCTTGAGCTGCTCCGACTCGAACCAGCGGTCGAGGATCAGCCGCGCGGCGCCGGTGAGGATCTCGACGGCGCGCATGCCGTCGCGAGGTCCCAGCTTCGCGAAGCCCAGCCCGGTGCGGGCCAGCTCCATGAGATCGCGCGGGCGGAACGACCACGGGTTGGGCGGCGTGCGGAGCAGCGTCGGCTCGATGAAGTCGGCGACGCGTTCCAGCATCGCCTCGTACTTCGGCAGCGCCGCGGCGTCCTTCGTGCTGAACTTGCTCACCTCGCGCCGGGTCATCTCCTTGTCGGGCCCGAGCAGGAGGTAGCGCCCGTCGGGGAACGGCGAGAACGACGACGGGCTCCGCGGCAGCATCTCGAAGCCGTGCCGCTTGAGCTCCAGGTCGCGGATGATCTCGGGCCGAAGCAGACTGTTGACGTACGCGCCGGTGGAGACCTTGAAGCCGGGCCAGATCTCCTCGGTGACGCAGGCGCCGCCGAGAAGGTCGCGCCGCTCGAGCACGAGGACGCTGCGGCCGGCCCGGGCGGCGTAGGCGGCGGTGACGAGGCCGTTGTGGCCGCCGCCGATGACGATGAGATCGTAGCTTCGGGCCATGCGGGTCGGGGTTGGAGGGTACGGTATCTTACCTCCGCATCTCCACCCTGACGAGGCGCCGATGAAGTCCGAGCCTACCCGCAGCGTGACGCTTCGCTTCCTCGCCGAGCCGACCGACGTCAACTTCGGCGGCAAGGTGCACGGCGGTGCCGTGATGAAGTGGCTGGACCAGGCGGGCTACACCTGTGCCGCGGGCTGGACCGGCCGCTACTGCGTCACGGTGTACGTCGGCGGTATCCACTTCCTCCGCCCGATCCAGGTGGGCGAGGTGGTCGAGCTCAAGGCGCTGGTGATCTACACCGGTACCACCAGCATGCACATCGCGGTGGACGTGTGGGCCCACAACCCCCGGAGCCCCGCCCGCTTCCGTGCCGGCCACTGCGTCATCGTCTTCGTGGCGCTGGATGACGACCGGAAGCCGATGCCCGTACCGCCGTGGAAGCCCGAGAGCGACGTGGACCGGGCGCTCGAGGAGTACGCGCTCCGGCTCGCCGAGCTCCGGAAGGAGGTGGATGCGGAGATGGACAAGCGGTTGGCGTTGCTGGGGGAGTAGCTGCAGGAGTGAGCGGGCGCGGCGGCAGCGAGCGGGCGCGAGCGGCGCCCGCCCCGTGACCGCTGCCCGGAGCAGCGCGAGCGGCGCCCGCCCCGGCGCCGCTGCCCCGAGCGGGTCATTGCGAGGGCCCGCAGGGCCCGCGGCAACCTCCAGACGCATTCAGCGGAATCCTGCGACGCCAACTTTCTCAGAATTGAGAAAACTGCGTTCTCGTTTCTGAGAAATGAGAACGGTCTCGAGCACCGGCGCGCAAGGCAACTAGCGGCGAGTCAAGCAGGGGCAGTGGGATCCATGGTCCGAGCGGTGTCACTACGATCCCGACGGCCAGCCGGCGCAAGCCTGCGAGACCGGCACGCTGCTCTCTTTTGACGGGCCCAATCACAGCGGGACGATGGGAATTACAGTCGGATGGCGGTTCTTCGGGGAGGGAGCGCTCGACAGCCCGCTGATGGGCGTGTCGAAGAATGGCAATGGAACGACTTCGCTCGCGCTCTTCGTGACGGATGGCGCCGGGCGCGTTCTTGTGGTCGCCGACTCGAACGGCCGTCAGAGCTTTGGGCTGGCCGGATGGGACCGCTCCGGCGGAACATCCAATCCGGCCTCCTTTGGGAGCGATCGGATGTCTGCCGGACAACCCGCGGGCCTATCCTACTACCGAAGCCGCGCGTACGATATGAACACCGGCCGCTGGATGCAGGAGGATCCGCTCGGGATTGCGGGCGGGGACAATCTGTATCAATTCAATGGGAACAACCCGGTTTCTTACACTGATCCATTTGGGTTGTGGCCGCCGAAGGTGCACGATCAGTTGATTCAGCACGCGCTCTCTGGTATCGCTTCTGGGAGTGACATCCGCGCGCTGCAACAGGCAAGCCGCAATCTTGATAACCAGACGCAGGGTACCGCTTCCTCCTACATGCACTCAATGCGAGCACCTGGCCAGAGCTCGGCAGACGCAATCAAGGCGCGTGATCAGTTCGTTGCGAGTGAACTCAACACTGCAAGCTCTCTGGCAGCCGATGGCGACCGAGCCGGAGCGCTGACGCATCTGGGCAATGCGATGCACCCTGTCATGGACCAGTCAAGCCCAGAGCACACCGACGCGAATGGGCAGCCGAAGGAGTGGAGCCCGATTTCGCTGGGTGCAGTCGGGCATGTCGTCAAAGAGCATTTTGATCAGGTTACTCCCGAGATTCAGAAGTCACAGGACGAGAAGCTCCAGTCGATGTATGACTCCGTCTTCGGAAAGCCCGAATGAACACGCGAACGCAACTTGAGATCGGCACTGTGCTGATGATTGCTGGCGTGGTAGTAGGGTGCGGGGTCGCGCTTGATCAACGATCTGCGCGGCTTGTGCCTTCCTTGCTCTCGGTACCCGGCATTTGCGTAGCTGTGGTCCTTGCTGCCTTCCTGGCGCTGCGAGGTACTCCGGAGGGGCCGCTCCTCGTCCGCTTGACCGGAACCCTTGGCGCGGCGTGGGCCGCAACTTGGGGCTTGGTGGGGTTCGCCCTTTACAGTGCCGAGGGCGGTGGTGAGAGCGTGGTATGGCCTCTCTTGGGGGTCTTCTTCGGTGTGACAGCCGGCAGTATTTACGGTGCGACTGCGTTTTGGCGATTTCGCACCCTGCCGCCCAGTCCCATATCTGGGGCGGTAACCGGTGGCCTCGCCGCTCTGGTCTTCGCGTTTGCGTCATGGCTGACTGAGCTACTCTCTACGCGGCAGATCGTCAGGCCAGTAGCGACGAACGTTGGGATTGGGATCGCAATATTCCTCGCGCTTGGCGCGTTGACAGGCTTGATCAGTTCGGTGCTCGCGAGAGGAGCCCCCGCTCACAAGTAGTTGCGCTGGCACGGCCGTAGATTGCCCCGTGGGGGCCACGATGTTTGGGGCACGTTCAGTTACAACTATGTCGTCCTGCGGACCTGCTCCCCGATGCGGGTCCAAGGAGTCAGGTAGGCTGGGTCGTAAGAGCCGATCGGCAGGCGTCCGCCGCTGCCTAACGACGCCGTCTCCCTCGTAATACTGGCCGTGCCTAACGTCGGTCGCGCGCGCCTCGCCGCGATGCGGGCCTGTGCAGCCGGCGTGCGCGACGCCGCCTTGGCGCCCCGCCGGCGGACGCCGGGCGGGGGCGGGCCGCCTGGATCTCGGCCGCGACGGCGTTTCAACCGGAAGCGTTCGAGGGCGGGAAAGCGTGCGAACACCGCGGCCCGGACTCGGCGATGAGCCGCCGTCGCCCCGCCGCCTCAGACGCGGGCACGCGACCGTTGCGGTCCCCCGCGCGCGCGACACGACCACCTCCGCCGGCGAGCTCCTGCCCGCGATCCCGTTCCAGGGACGCCCGTCCGCGATTCGGTCGGCTCCGCGGTGCCTCCGACGGCGCCCGCCGGCGATGCGCCCGGTCCCATCGGCGGCCCGCTGCCGCCCGTCGGCGATCCGACGTCGCGGGATGGCGATGGGCTCGCGCCGGTTCGGGATCGGGACGCCCCGGTCCGCGATCGGCACGCCGGCTTCCCGATCGGGAGGTGCCGGACTGCGATCGGGAAGTGGCGGATCGCGATCGGGAAGTGGCGGATCGCGATCGGGAAGCGCCCGATCGCGATCGGGTCGGCCGCGATCGCGATCGGGTCGGCCGCGATCGCGATGAGGTCGGGCGCGACGGCGATCGGGCCGACCTCGACGCGATCCGGGTCGCCCTCGTCACCGACGAGCCCTCGTGCTGCGCTAGCAGCCGAGTCACCGACCCCGACGCAAACCGCCCGGCAGCGGCGGTTTGCGCATCCTCACTGCATGAGAGAATCGCCGCGATGGCGACGCCGTCGCGCAGAGCTCGCCGCGTGGCGAGCTACTCCACGTCGATGGCGATACGCAGTGCGCCGCGAAGTGCGAGGAGCTTCTTCGAGCGGAGCGCGCCGACGTAGTGCGTCAGCGCTGATTTGGGCACAAGGACGAGTTGATCGCAGTTGATCACCGAGCTGTGCTTCAGGCCTTCGTCAACGCCGATGGGGACTTCCGTCGACCGGCCATCGGCGTTCGTGTTGATGGACGCGCAAATGACTTTGTCCGCCTTGGAATCACAGAGGGTCTGGCGGCTGACGATGACCACCGCGCGGGCGCGCTTCGGATCACCTGCCGGCGGCGGCGACACGAGGTAGATCTCGCCGCGGGTCAGTCTCACTCCGGCCACGCCTGCAGCCTGAGCAGCTGGTCGGATTCGCGGTTGGTCGCCTCGGCCCGGGCCGCGATCGCTCGGAGGTCGTGCGCATGGCGCGCCCGCCGCAGGATCGCTTGGAGGTAGCGGCGCACGGCGCGCTCCACGAACGCGGAGCGTTGCGCCTTGCCGGCCAGCGCATCGGCGGCGCGAATCAACTCGCCGGACAGCGTGATCGATGCCTTGGCCTTCTTTTCGTGCTTGCCGAGCAGCCGCTGCAGCTCGGCGACTCGCTTCTCTGAGAGGCTACTTGTCATGCTACCAAGTGTACTACACGACATGCCTCGGAACAAGTCCACCTGCCGGGAGTCAAGTCGATGTCTCGCCGCCACTTGAAGGCTGGCTCGCCCCAGCGGGCGCAAGACTCCTCCCCCAACGCAAACCGCCCGGCAGCGGCCGGGCGGTTATCGCATCCGTACTGCGTGAGGGGAGTGGCCGCTAGGCGCTCTTCCGCCGCGGCTTGGCTGTTCGCTTCCGCCCCTTCTTGAGCTCGAACGTCGGCTGCAGGAAGTACTCCGGGTCGTGCGACACCCGCGCCTCCTCGCGCGGCTGCCGATAGACGTAGCGGTCGCCCCGGAAGTTCCTGAGCACCACCTCGTCCTCGTTGCTGCTCTCCACGTACTCCGGCAGGAGCGGGATCTTCCCGCCACCGCCCGGCGCATCAATGACGAAATACGGATTCGCCAGCCCGCTGGTCCAGCCGCGCAGCGCCTTCATGATGTTGAGCCCGGTCTGCACGCTGGTCCGGAAGTGCTCGGCGCCCGCCACCTGGTCGCACATATAGATGTAGTACGGCCGCACCCGCGCCAGCATCAGCCGGTGCATCAGCTGCTTCATGATCTCGGCGTCGTCGTTCACGCCCTTGAGCAGCACCGTCTGGCAGCCCAGCGGGATGCCCGCGTCGGCCAGCATGCCGAGTCCCTTGACCGCGGCCGGCGTGAGCTCGTCGGGGTGGTTGAAGTGGGTATTGATCCAGAGCGGGTGGTGCTTCCGGAGCATGTCGCACAGCTCCGGCGTGATCCGCTCCGGCAGATGACACGGCACCCGGCTCCCGATCCGGATGATCTGGATGTGTGGGATGCTCCGCAGCCGCGTGAGGATGGCGTCGAGCCGCCGGTCGTTCAGCAGCAGCGGGTCGCCCCCGCTCATGATGACGTCGCGGATCTCGGTGTGCTCCTCCAGGTAGAGGAACGCGCTCTCGAACTGCGACATCGGGATCTTCTCGGGATCGCCCACCTTCCGCCGCCGGGTGCAGAAGCGGCAGTAGCTGGCGCAGACCGGCGACACCAAGAATAGCGCGCGGTCGGGATACCGATGCGTGATGTTGGGCACCGGGCTGTCCGCGTCCTCGTTGAGCGAGTCCACGATGCCGTCCACGATGTCCAGCTCGTCCGCCGTCGGCACGTACTGGCGCCAGATCGGATCGTCCGGACTCCGGATCAGCTCCACCATCGCCGGCGAAATGCGGAACTCGAAGTTCTCCGCCGCCAGTCGGAGCCGGTCGAGATCCGGGAAATTCTCCGGACCGAACTTCTCGGCCAGCAGGTCGAGCGAGCGGATCGAGTTCGTTCTGAGGACTTCCTGCCAGGTTTCCATGACGCTTCCCGTCCTCCTTACCGCGGGGCCAGGGTGAGGGACTTTGCGAAGACGACCTGATCGTCGTCCGGGGCGTAGAAATCAGGGATCGCGGCGACGCGGCGGTAACCGAGTGCCTGATAGAACGCACGGGTGCCGGCGTAGTCGGGCCGGCCGGCGGTTTCGACGACGATGAGGCGAGCGCGCCCCGCGAGGCGGCGCTCCATGTCGCGCACCAGCGCGCGACCGGCGCCGGCGCGGTGTACCGTGGGATCCACGGCCAGCCAGTAAAGATCGAAAGTGCCGAGCGTGCACGGCGTCGGCCCCCACGCGATCCAGCCGGCGAGGCGGCCGTCCAGCTCGGCGCCGAGCGCCGCGTAGTCGGCGCTGCCGGCGACGGCGGCGTCGAACACCTCGAGCGCCACCGGGATCTCGTCTTCGCGGAAGAGCGCCACGCTGCGGGTGATTCGCTCGACGCTCGCACGGTCGGCGGCGCTGAGCGGGCGCAGCGCGATGGCGGGGAGGACGGCGATCATGCCGGCACGCCACTTTCGCCGCCGGTGAGCGCCGCGGCCGCGCTCCGCTGCTGCGAGCGGCCCAGCGCCTCCTCGACCACCTGCATCACCAGCTCCTCGTAGTCCCAGCCGTGGGCCCGCGCCATGTTGGCGAGCCCGGCGTCGCTGGAGAGATCGGGGCAGGGGTTCACCTCCAGCACGTACGGCTGGCCCGAGTCGCTGACCCGGAGATCCACCCGGCCGTAGCCCTCGCCGCTCGCCATCATCTCCCACGCCTGCCGCGCCGCCACACCGACCTTCTTCAGCAGCTCCGCCGGCGCGTCGGCCGGGCAGACCGGCGTGGTGCCGGCGTACTCCGGGCTCTCGTCCTTCCACTTGGCCGCGTAGGAGACGATCGGCCAGCTCCCCTCGGGCAGATCGAAGCGGATCTCGGAGATGGGCAGCATCTGCTTCCCGACGAAGCCGACGTTGAACTCCCGCCCGCCGACGTACTCCTGCACGATGACGTCGTCGAACTGCTCCAGCATCTCAGCCACCCGCTTCTTGAGCGCCTTGCGGGTGGTGCAGACGGCGGCGTTGTCTATGCCCACGCTCGCGTCCTCCGCCGACGGCTTGACGATGGCCGGCAGGACGAAGGTGCTGGGGATCTTGTTCCCCTGCGCCAGCGTGAACGCCGGCACCGGCACGCCCGCCGCCGCGAGTAGCGTGTTGGCGACGTGCTTCCGGTGGCAGATGGTCGTGGGCCAGTGGCGGCAGCCGGTGAAGGGCACGCCGGTCAGCTCCAGTGTGCCGACGACGTAGTCCTCGAAGCGGGCGTGGCCGTTGATGCCTTCGCAGAGGTTGAAGATCAGATCGGCGCGGCGGGCGCGATTGAGCCAGCGGAAGTCGCCGTGGCGCACCGGCACCAGCTCGGCATCGTGGCCGCGGCCGCGCAGCGCGGCGCGGACCTCGTTCACGTTGCCCAGCACGGCGGCGACGTCCTGAGGGCTCCACTCGCTGCTGCCCGCATCAAAGATGATCGCGACCTTCACGAGGCCACCTTCTCCAGGAGAGAACGGCCGCTGATCCGCCGCCACGCGATGTCGGCGACGGCGCGGATCAGATCGTCGTAGCTCATTCCCGCCGCGCGCGCGGCCTTGGGAAAGCAGCTGTTGTCCCGCGGGTCTGGCAGAATGCCCGGCAGCGGATTGAGCTCGACGACCATCGGGCGACCGGCGGCGTCACACCGCACATCGACGCGGCACCAGTCGCGGCACTCCAGCGCGTGATAGGCGGCGAGCGCCGCCGATCGAATCTCCTGCGCGAGGCCCTCAAGGATGTCCGCCGGGCACTCGTAGATGTCGAGCGGATTGTCGAGCGAGTCCCAGAGCCACTTCGCCTCGTAGCCGTAGATCGGCGGCGCGCCCGGGGGCAGTGTGTCGAAGTTCATCGCGACGATTGGCAAGCAGCGTGCCTCGTCGCCGTTGCCGAGGATGGCGACGGTGAACTCGCGGCCCGGCAGATAGGTCTCGACCAGCACCGGCTGGCGATACGTCTCCAGCAGGTAATCCGTCTGCGTCACCAGCTCCGCGCGGTTGTGGCAGAGACTCTTCACGCTGACGCCCTTGCCGCTCCCCTCGAACGCCGGCTTGGCGAAGAGCGGAAAGGGCAGCTGTACGCCGCGCGCGTCATCCCGGCTCCGGGCCAGGATGAACGGCGCCGTCGGCACGCCGCGCTGCCGCAGGATCTCCTTGGTCCGCCCCTTGTGCAGCGAGAGCGCGAGGGCGAGCGGATCCGAGGCGTGGCAGGGGACGCCGAGGAACTCGCAGATCGCGGGGACGTGGCCCTCGCGGTTCGGGCCCCAGAGTCCCTCGGCGATGTTGAAGACGAAGTCGGGCCGCGTGGCGCGGAGCCGCTCGGCGAAGGACTCGTCGGCCTCGAGGCGGATCACCTCGCCGACGGTGGCGAGCGCCGCGGCCACCGCGTCTATGGTGGCGGGCTCGTCCCACTCGGCGTAGAGGTCGGGCTGCGGCAGGTCGGCGCGGAGCGCGCGACCGAGCGCCGCATGCGGAGGATCGTCGGGGCTGCTGACTTCGGTGATGACTTCAGGGGAGACTATCGAGGGGGAGTCGGACTTCGCCCCGGCGGGAATCGCCGGCGCCTCTGGCTTCAGGTTGAAGGCTAGTCCGATCCGAACCGCCAAATGGTCCCTCGAGTAAAATGTCCGACTGACCTGCGAGCGAAGCGTCGCGTTCGTCTCTACAAAAAAGGCCGTCTCGAGAGACGCGCCGCTGTGATCTGGATTCCTTTCGGAAACCAAAGTAAGAAAAAGCGATCGGCTGCACAATAGATTTCTTCAGACTTTGTGGAAGCCGACGCGCCCCGCCTCGGTGTCATCCTCCATCCGATAGATCTCGAAGTCGCCGAAGAGGGCCGGCGCCTCCCGTTGCAGCACCCGCAGGATGGCGACGGCGACGCGGCGGATCTCCGCCTCGGCGCCTTCGCCGAGCCGGAGCTCGAGCATGGTGCGCCAGGCGCGGACGTTCGCGCTGACGACGATCTTGGTCTCGGTGCCGTTGGGCAGGACGCTGCGCGCCGCCTCGCGCGCCATCTTCCGCCGGTGCACCCGGTCCTCGACCGCGGCGTAGCGCCGCATCAACTGCTCCACCGCCTCCACGTACGCCGCCTGCGCCTCCTCCATCTGGCGGATCCACGTCGCCTCCAACTCCGCGTCGCCCTGCATGGCGGGCGGCATCACGAACGCCGCGGTGGACTCGTCCACGTAGCGCTGGGAGAGCTGGGAGTAGCCGAAGCCGGCGCGGTGCCGCACCAGCTCGTGGGTGCAGGAGCGGCTGATCCCCTCCAGCAGCAGCACGTACTGCGCGTGCTCGAACACCGAGCCGTGGCCCTGCCGCAGGATGTTGCCGAGGTAGTCGGCCGTGGTGCGGCCGGCGGGATTGTGCTGGCTCATGTAGCAGAGCCGCCCGGCGAACTCGGCAATGCGCTCGCCGTCGCTCGCCTCGCCCTTCCACTCGACCGGGAGATGCGCCGGCGGCACGAACTCGGGCCGGGCGATGAGGGTGACGCGGGGCTCGCGCAGGATCAGCATGGAGTGAGGTCGGGGTTGAGGTTCAGATCGTGAGCCGGTCCTGCGCGTAGCCGCCGCCGCGCTCGATGGCGCGGAGCGCCGCCGCGACGTCCGGCGGCAGCGCCGCCGCTTCGGCGCCGACCTTGAGCCGCGCGATCGGCGCGGGCGCCGTTCCGTCGGGCAGGATCACGCCGGGGTTCAAGATACCTAGCGGGTCAAATGCGTCCTTCACCCGGCGGAAGAGGGCGACGACGTCGGCGCCGTAGATCCGCTGCAGCAGCGCCGCGCGGAGCCGGCCGTCGCCGTGCTCGCCCGACGGCGTGCCGCCGAGATCGGCCACGACGGCGGTGACCTCGTCGAGCAGCGCCGCGACGTCGCGCTGCCAGCCCGGGCGCGCGAGCTCGGGGAGCAGGTTCACGTGTACGTGCCCGTCGCCCGCGTGGCCGAAGAGCACCGCCGGAACATCGTGCGCCGCGGCGAGCCGGCGAACCGCCGCGACGTAGGCGCCGAGCCGCGCGATCGGCACGCAGCCGTCTTCGATGACCTGGAGCGAGCGGCGCGTCTCCGGCAGCGAGGCGAGGATGGGACTGGCCGCGTGGCGCAGCGCCCAGAGCCGCTCCGCCGCCTCGCCGCCGAGCGCGGTCTCGATGCCGAGCGCCCACGGCGCCACCGCGGCCGCGGTCTCGTCCAGAGCCTGACGGAGTGCGCCGCGTTCGTCGCGCTCGAGCTCCACCAGAAGCACCGCTTCGGCGTCGCCCAGGCCCTCGCGCACCTCCGCGGGCAGCGTGGGCAGCACCAGCTCGAGGAAGCTCCGGTCGAGCAGCTCGACGGCCGAGGGATCGTGCGCGAGGAGCGCCGGCACCGCGTCGCCCAGGGCGGAGGCGCTCGCGAGGGTGATGCGGAGGCCCGCCTGCCAGCGCGGAATCGGATCGAGCCGCCAGCGGCTCTCGACCACGATGCCGAGGGTTCCCTCGGCGCCGATCACCAGGTCCACCAGCTCGCCGCTCGCGAGCCAGGCGTCGAGCGCGTAGCCCGAGGAGTTCTTCCGCGTCTGCGGGAAGCGGCCGCGGATCAGCTCGGCCGCGGCGTGGACCGCCGGCGCGACGTCGTGCTCGAAGCGGTTCACCGCCGAGACCGGGGGGAAGGCGTCGCGCCAGCCGCCTTCGCCGCCGCGGCGGGTCAGCTCGACCGGCTCGCCGTCGGCGGTGATCATGGTGACGCCATCCACCCAGCCGCGCACGCTGCCGTAGCGCACCGAGCGCGCGCCGGCGGCGTTGGTGGAGAGCATGCCGGCGAGCGTCGCCCAGCGGCCGCTCGATGGATCGGGTGGGAGACGGAGTCCGTGCGGTGCGGCGGCGGCGTTGAGCTCGCGCAGTGTCACCGGTGCCGTCGCCCGCGCCCGGCGCGCGGCGGCGTCCACAATCAGCTTGCGGGAGTTGAGCGCGGTGAGATCCACGATCACCCCGTCGCCGACGTTGCCGCCGCCCATGGCGCTCCCGGCGCCGCGCGGCACCAGCGGCACGCGCTCGGCTCCGGCCCAGCGCACCAGGGCGCAGACGTCCTCGGCATCGCGCGGCCGCGCGACCGCGCGCGGCACGATGCGATAGATGCCGGCGCCTTCGGCGTACGCGGCGCGCGCCCGCTCGTCGCTGCGGAACGTCCCCCGGATCGGGGGCTGGGATGACATGCGGGAAAGGTACGGCGGCAGTATTTTGCCGGCTATGTCGGACGCTCCCCGCGCGCAGCTCATCCATATAGATGTAGACCGCCGGCTCGGCCACGAGTGGGATGAGTGGGACGGGAAGCCGCTGCCCAACCGGGGCGACTACGACTCGCCGCCCGCGCTCTTCTTCGCCTGGTCGGCGGCGGCGATGATCGTGGGGCTCGCGGTCGTGGGCATCGCGCTCTTCCTGCTCGGACCGCGGCTCGCCACGGTGCACCCGGCCGTGCCGCGCGTGCTCTGGACCGCGCTGGCCGTCATCGCCGGCGTCATGTGGCTCTGGTGGGGCCTGCTGCTCGCCGGCTTCGCGCTCCGCCGGCCGATCCTGCCCGAGCGCCTCGCCGAGCGGGGCTTGTTCCTCAGACTGATGCGGCTTACGTCACGCGTCGCCGAGCGCTTTGGGCGGCGGGACTGGGTGGAGAACGCGGCGGTGAAGGTCTACGACGCGCTGGCGCTCTCCCGCGGCCGCAAGGTCGGCAAAGGCGAGCTGCTGCTGCTGATTCCGCGCTGTCTCTCCAAGGAGACGCTCGACGGCGTGCTCGGCATCGCGGGGAAGTACGGCGTGCCGGTCTTCGTCGCGACCCGGGGCCAGCTCGCCCGCCGGGTGATCCGGGAGCGGCGGCCCCGCGCCGTCGTCGCCGTCGCCTGCGAGCGCGACATGGTGAGCGGCCTGCACGACGTCGCCGGGAAGGTGCCGGTCCTCGGCCTCACGATGACGCTGCCGAGCGGGCCGTGCAAGGACGCGCTGCTGGATCTTCCGCGGCTGGAGGAGTGGGTGCGGGCCTACGTGGTGTAGCGGCCCGACCGCGGCTCCTCAGATCATCGTCTCCCCACCGACCACCGGCACGATCTCCCCACTGATGTAGCTGGAGCAGCTAGGCGCCGCGAGAAAGACGTACATCGGCGCCAGCTCCTCCGGCTGCGCCGGCCGCTTCATCGGCACGTCCGCGCCGAAGTTCGAGACCTTCTCCGCATCGGCGTCCGCCGGATTGAGCGGCGTCCACACCGGGCCCGGCGCCACGCAGTTCACCCGGATGCCGCGGTCCACCAGACTCTGGGCCAGCGACATGGTGAAGGTGTGGATCGCGCCCTTGGTGGCCGAGTAATCGAGCAGCGCCTTGCTGCCCTCAAGACCGGTCACCGAGCCGGTGTTGACGATCGAGCCGCCCTCGCCCAGATACGCCAGCGCCGCGCGCGCCATGTAGAAGTAGCCGAAGATGTTGGTCCGGAACGTCCGCTGGAGCTGCTCGTCGGAGAGATCCTCCAGCGAGGAAACGTGCTCCTGGAAGGCGGCGTTGTTGACCAGCACGTCGAGCTTGCCGAACTCGTCCACCACGCGGTCAACCGCGTCCTGGCAGAAGCGCGAGTCGGAGACGTCGCCCGCGATCAGGAGACAGCGGCGGCCCTCGGCCTGCACCGCGTCGCGAGTCTCCTCGGCGTCGCTCTGCTCGTCGGCCAGGTAGATGATGGCGACGTCGGCGCCCTCGCGGGCGTAGAGCACCGCCACCGCGCGGCCGATGCCGGAATCGCCGCCGGTGATGATCGCCACCATGTCGGCCAGCTTGCCGGAGCCGCGGTACTCCGGCGCCTTGTACTGCGGCCGCGGCCGGAGCTTGCTCTCGAGGCCGGGCTTCTGCTGGTGCTGCTTCGGGAGCGGCGGCTCGGGATGGGTGCGCGGGCCGGCCTGCATCGCGCCCGGCTTCCCGCCCTGCTTCCCGCCCTGCTTCCCGCCGCCCTGCTTCCCGCCGCCCTGCTGCTTCGCCTGTCGCTTCTGCTCCGCTTCGTCCTGCAGCGTGCGATACTGCTCCGCCGTCCGGCGCGAGCGGGCACCGCTGCCGCTCACCTCGTCGCTGTGGCCGCGCCTGCCCGGCGCCGTCGGCGTGGCGGTGCGCCGCCGCTTCGGTCCCGATTCACTCTTCCGGTCTGCCACGTGTCGCTCCTGCCGGGGTGGGTCCGTGATGGAAACCCACCGTAACCGGCGGTGCGCCCCGGCGACGTGACGGAGGTTACGGGCGGTCGCGGCCGCTCAGCGGTCGGCGAGACTGTCGAGCAGGGCTCGGATGCGGATGACGACGGGGTTGGCGGCGGGAGCGGGCCGCTCCAGCTCGCGCTCGGGCAGGGAGGGATCGAGCGCGGGCCGGACCACGGTCTCGACCGTGAGCTTGCTGTGCTCGGGAATGGTCGGATCCACCCAGGCGCGGACCCGCACGATGCCATTGCCCACCGGACGCGCGTGGGTGCGCGACAGCGTGCGCGCGTCGAGCCACGCCGTCTCGATGTAGCCGTCGCGCGGGTGCACCCGCGAAAGCGGAATGCCGTCGGCGCGGAGCGCGTCAGCCAACTGCTTCGTCGCGGCCGGTACCCGTCCGGCGACGTCGGCGGTGTCGGCCTCGGGGAACGGCTGGAAGGGGGGCCGCGTCGTCGCCGGATCGCACGCCGCCGCGGAGAGCGCGGCAGCGATGGCGAGACCGATGACGAGCGCGAGCCCGGAGCGGCGCACCGGTGCCTCAGTCCTGGTGCGGCGGGGTGCCGGGCGCGTGGGTGTGGGTGTGGGTGTGCGGCGAGGCGGAATCGGCGGGCGCCGAGTCGGCGCGGGCGGTGTCGGCCGGCGGCGCCGGCGCGGCCTCGTCGTGGTGGTCTGCGTCGGCATCGCCGTGGTCGTGATCGTGGTCGTCGTCCGCTTCGCCGGGGTGATGGTGATGCCCCTCGGCGCGGTTGAGAATCTCGCTCTTGAGCGTGGTGGTCGGGACGCCGGCGGCGTGCTCGAACATCATCTCGCCGCCTTCCCTCGCCGTCGCCACCAGGAAGCCGAGCCCGATGAGCCCGAGTACCAGCGCCGCCCCGCGCTCGCCGCCGCCCATCTTCCGCTCCCGGATGAGCCGCCACAGCGCCAGCACCGCGAAGATGCCGAGGGTGATGAGCGCCAGCTCCTTGTGCTCGCCCATCATCTCGTGGATCGCCTCGCCGTGGTCGATCCTGTCCTCGGCCTGGAGGCCGGACAGCACCGCGAGGATCCCGCCCACCGCGCCCGCGAGCAGCGTCCAGTAGCCGGCGATCCTGAGCGAGTCGCGCTTCCAGATGAGCGACGCGATCTCGAACAGCACCGCGAGCAGGAGCAGCGCGGTGGGAAGGTCGTTCAGGGCGGCGTGCAGCTGGGGCCAGTCGTAGCCGAACGGCATCCGGTCTCCTGCGTGGGTGAGGTCAGAGGCCGAGCGCCGCCGGGACCGGCGGCGTGGCGGAGTAATCGTAAAACCCCCGCCCGCTCTTGCGGCCGTACATCCCGGCCAGCACCATCCGCCGGAGCAGCGGCGGCGGTGCGTAGCGGGTCTCGCGATACTCGTCGAACATGATCTCGGCGATGCGGCAGACGGTGTCGAGCCCGACGAAGTCGAGCAGCGTCAGCGGGCCCATCGGATGCCCGCAGCCGAGCTGCATGGCGCGGTCGAGGTCCGCCGTCGTGGCGACGCCGCGCTCGAGCGCGCGCACCGCGTCGAGCAGAAACGGCACCAGCAGCAGGTTGACGATGAACCCGGAGCTGTCCTTGGCCAGCACCGGCTCCTTTCCCAACCGCCGCGCAAAGGCGACGACCCGCTCGACCGTCTCGGCGCTCGTCGTCACCGTGCGCACCACCTCGACGAGCGGCATCAGCGGCACCGGATTGAAGAAGTGCAGGCCGACGACGCGATCGGGACGTCCGGTGGCGGCCGCCATCGCCGCGATCGTGAGACTCGAGGTGTTGGACGCGAAGATCGTCGCGGGCGCGGCGGTGGCGTCGAGCTCGCGCCAGAGCGCGTTCTTGATCGCGAGATCTTCGGTGACCGCCTCGATGATGAGGTCGCACGCGGTGACGGCGCTGAGGTCGGTCGTCAGCGTGAGCCGGCCGAGCGCCGCGTCGCGCGTGGCGGCGTCGAGCTTTCCTTTCTCCACCAGCCGGGCCAGCGACCCTTCGATCGCCTTGCGGCCGCGGGCGAGCTGCTCCTCGCCGACGTCGCGCGCGACGGTGCGGAAGCCGGCGGCCGCGGCACTCGGCGCGATGCCGCTGCCCATGAGCCCGGCACCGAGCACGCCGACGCTTCCGATGTCGCTCACGACTTGAGCGCCTTGCGGATCTCGTCGGCGATGAGATTGACGACCGAGCCGCGGGCGGGGCCCGGGCGCGCCGGCTGCGGCGCGGCGGCGCCCTGCTCCAGGTGATCGAGCGCGCGCTCGAGGCCGAGTTGGATGCGGCGGGCGCGGGGCTCGCGCTGCGCGGTGATCGCCCACGCCGCCACCGGCGCGCCGAGCACCGGGAGCACCGCCACGGCGGTCATCGCGCCCAGCGTCAGCAGCAGCGTGGTGCCGACGACGCCCGCGCCCATCATCCCCGCCGCGCCGCCGAGCAGCTGATTGCGCAGCGACCGGATCTCGGCGACGAGTCCCACGTGGCAGTAGCCCGACTCGAGCGGCGTGAGCGTCGCTGTCACCGTGTCGGCCTTGGCGAGCATGAACGGGCGCTTCCCGCTGCCGAACGCGGCGGTGGAGCGTCGGATCGCGGCGGGGAAACCGCTCACGGGCTCCCACGTCACCCAGCCCGGCTGCTGCCGCTGCACGCAGAGCAGCTCCTGCTCGTCCATCCACGAGATGAGCGTCCCCTGAATCTGCTCCGTGTCGCCCCGCACCACGCGTTGCGCGCCAACGGTTGCCGGCCCGGCAATGCGGTCCACGATTCCGGACGGTGTGTACGTCGCGACCCGCGCGCGCTCCTCGGCCAGCGCCTGCTGGAGGTGCCGCGCCGGAATCCCCACTTCGCGGCCGAGCGCCAGCACCTCGTCCGGAGTGAGCCCCTCGCCGATCTCGCGATCCGACGTCTGCAGCTCGGCGGCGCGCTGGATGATCCGCTCGAGCGCCGCGCGGTCCACGCGGGAGGGAAGCTGATCCGCCACGCCGCGCCTACTCCTTGGACTCGGCCTGCGGCTCGGCGGGCGGCTTCGGCTCCGCCTTTGCGCGGTCGATCTTGAGCTGCTGCATCAGCGTGTCGAGCTGCCCGACCGGCATGGCGACGCCGGGATGATCGGGGAAGGTGACCGACGGCGCGGGGAGCGCCGCCTGCGCGTTGCCGCCCGCCGCCGGCACGGTGTCGCGGATGAACGGGCGGATCATCTCGATCGGAATCGGGAAGATGGTGGTGGAGTTGTTCTCGGCGGCGATCTCGGTGACCGTCTGGAGATAGCGGAGCTGCATGGCGCTCGGCTCCGCCGCGAGGGTGCGCGCCGCCTGCGCCAGCGTTTCGGAGGCCTGGAGCTCGCCCTGCGCGTTGATCACCTTGGCGCGTCGCTCGCGCTCGGCCTCGGCCTGCCGTGCCATCGCGCGCTTCATGTTCTCGGGCAGGTCCACGTCCTTCACCTCGACCGCCGAGACCTCGATGCCCCACGCCTCGGTGCGCTGGTCGATGATCTTCTTCAGCACCGCGTTGATCTTCTCGCGATCGCTCAGCAGCTCGTCCAGCTCGACCTCGCCCAGGACGGAGCGGAGCGTCGTCTGGGAGAGCTGGCTGGTGGCGTAGAGGTAGTCCTCGATCTCGATCACGGCGCGCATCGGATCGGCGACGCGCATGTAGAGCACGGCGTTGACCTTCACCGACACGTTGTCGCGGGTGATCACGTCCTGCGGCGGGATGTCGAGCGCCATGACGCGGAGCGACACCCGCCGCTGGTTGGCGAAGAGCGCCGGAATGAAGACGAGGCCGGGTCCCTTGGTCCCCCAGTAGCGTCCGAGGAAGAAGGCGACGCCGCGCTCGTACTGCCGCAGCACCCGCAGACTGAGGAAGGAGTAGCCGACGACGATCGCGAGCGCCGGGAAGAGCAGCTCCATGCTACCTCCGCTGTGATTCGATGACGACCGCGGCACCCTGGCCGCCGCCGATGCACGCGCTGCCGAGCGCATAGCGGCCGCCGGTGCGCGCGAGCGCGTGCAGCAGGTGCGCGGTGATTCGCGCGCCGCTCGCCGCGAGCGGATGACCCAGCGCCACGGCGCCGCCTTCGGCATTGGTGCGGGCGCGGTCGAGGCCCAGCTCCCGCTCGACGGCGAGGTACTGCGCGGCGAACGCTTCGTTCACCTCGACCAGATCCATCTGGTCCAGCGTGAGCCCCGCGCGCTCGAGCGCCAGCCGCGCGGCCGGCGCCGGGCCGATGCCCATGATCGTGGGGTCCACGCCGGCCACCGCCCAGCTCACCAGCCGGCCGAGCGGCCGGAGGCCGCGCGCCCGCGCCGCGTCCGCGCCGGCCACGACCAGCGCCGCGGCTCCGTCGGCGATGCCCGACGCATTTCCCGCGGTGACGACGCCGTCCTTCTTGAAGTACGGCGGCAGCTTCGCGAGACCTTCGGCGGTGGAGTCGGGCCGCATGTGCTCGTCGGCGGCCCAGGGCTCGGTCTGCTTCGTCTTCCGGTTCGTGAGCGGCACCGGCACGACTTCATCCGCAAAGGCGCCGGCGTCCCACGCCGCCTTGGCACGGCGCTGGCTCTCCAGCGCGTAGGCGTCCACGTCGGCGCGGGTGAGGTGGTAGCAGTCGGCCAGCTTCTCCGCCGTCTCCGCCATCGAGAGCCCGCACTGTGAATCGCGCAGCGCCTCCCAGAGCAGATCTTCCAGCGGCGCCGCCGGGCCGAGCCGGAGTCCCCAGCGCGCACCGCGCACCACGTGCGGCGCCTGGCTCATGCTCTCGGTGCCGCCGGCGAGGACGATCTCCGACTCGCCGAGCAGGATCTGCCGCGCGCCTTCGACGACCGCCTCGAAGCCTGAGCCGCAGAGCCGGTTCACCGTGACCGCGGGCGTCTCGACCGGCAGCCCAGCGCGGAGTCCGATGTGGCGCGCGAGGTAGATCGCGTCGGCCGAGGTCTGGAGCGCGTTGCCGAAGACGACGTGCTCCACGTCGCCCGCCGCCACACCGGAGCGGGCGAGCGCCGCTACCGCCGCGCAGACGCCGAGGTCGGTGGCGGAGAGATCCTTGAGCACGCCGCCGAACGCGCCGAAGCCAGTGCGCACCGCGGAGAGAAAGACGACGTCGGTTGGATGGCCTTGCGTGCCCATCGGGCCGTTCCGGCGCTACAGGACGGAAGATGCGAGCGCGAAATATAGCCCGGCGCTAGCGGGGCAGGGCCGCGCCGCAGCTCACGCAGTGGCGCCAGCCGAGCTCCACCGCGCTCTGGCAGGCGGGGCAGCGCGGCTCGCGCTGGTTGGCGCCGCAGTGAGGGCAGAAGTTGACCGTGCGGCCGAGCGGGAGCGTGCCGCCGCAGTAAATGCAATGGGGCGAGTCGGCGCCGGCGTCATGGCCCTCGACCTCGAGCTCCTCGGCCTCGGGTTCTTCAACGGCGTGTGCGACGGGAGTGGCGACGAAGCGCGGCGCCACGGCGGGTTCCGGCGCCGGCGGGGCGAAGGACGACTCCGGCTCCGGCCCCAGCGCGTACGCGATTTCCTCGGTCGAGAGCACCAGCGTCGCCTCGCCCAGCTCACCCAGCAGGCCGAGCTCGGGATGCGCGCTCCGGCTCTCCTTCAGCAGCCGCTCGCGCGCCTTGGCCGGCTCGGTGCGGGCGAAGCCGCCTTCGCCCGCGGCGAGGTGGAGCAGCAGCATCTCGTAGTCCTCGCTCGACTCGACGCCGACGGTGCGGCGGATGGCGCGATAGGGGATGATGCTGGTCTGGAGGTCGTGCAGGAGGATCGGCTGGTGCAGCCGGGCCGGGTCAGTCCCGGCGAGGCGCTGCACCAGCGCGCGGAAGAGCCGTTCCAGGTCGGTCACGCGCCCTCGGCGTCGGAGAGCATGGAGTATAAGGAAGGGACGGGGGAGGTTACGGGCCCGGCCCGGCCGCCGTCAAGCGGGCGGCTTAACAGCTCCGGGGCCCCTGCGTCGGTTGCGCTCAGTCAGCTCTGGCCGAAGCACCGTCCCCACGACAGGAGGAACGATGTCCCCGACCCAGATCCGCATGGCGCTCATCTCCGGCGCCGCCGGCGCCGCACTGATGCTCGGCGCCTGCTCCGACGGCACCACGACGCCGGCCGGTGGTGCCGCGCTCACCGTGGCCCAGACGGCCGACATCGGAGCCGCCGCCGCCGACGAGAGCGACCAGGCGGTGGACGCGCTCGACGTGCGGGTAACGACCAATCCCGCGGCCTTCAACATCTCGGCGCCGGCCGGCGACCACATCGCCGCCGACATGCCGCCGCTTCAGGGCTGTGCCACCGTCTCCTCGACCGAGGACACCGACGGCGACGGCGCCCGCGACCAGAGCGTATTCACGTACGATCCCGCCAACTGCATCTTCACCGGCTATCGCGGCGGCACGCTGGTCCTCTCCGGCAGCGTCACCATCAGCGATCCGACGCCCGACGTGGCCGACTTCAACTACGCGGCGACGCTGGACGGCTTCACCTGGAACTTCACCGCGCCGGCCGGCGACGTCTCGTTCATCACCACGCGGAACGGCACCCGGCACCTCACCGCCAACAGCAGCGTGCTCACGCTCACCAACGACGTGACGGCGGTCCGCAAGGTGACCGGCAAGGCCGACGCGACCATCTCGCACAATCTCCAGCTCGTCTTCACGCCCGCGGAGGGCAGCAGTCTCGTGCCGGGCCAGCCCCTGCCGAGCGGCACGATCGTGAAGTCGGGACAGGTGAGCTGGGCCCGCGGCGCGGAGAGCTACACCTTCACCGCGAACACGGTCACGCCGCTCAGCTACGACTCGACCTGCACCCAGTACCCGCGCTACCGCCGCATCACCGCCGGCGAGGTGCACTGGATGCTGCCGTCGGGCGCGTACATCAGGACCGTGTGGAGCGCGTGCGGGGAGAAGCCGACGCACACCTTCGTGCCGGCGGCGTAAGCCACGGGAGGAGAGGGGCGGTTCGCGCCGGCACTACTCCGCCAGCGCGAACCGCTTTCCTTCGGCCAGGTCGCGCTCGAGCGCCGTGAACCCCGCGTCCGGATCGTACTCGACGTACTGCCCCTTGCTCCGTCGCGCAGCGAGCCACTCGGCGTAGCCGCTCGCCACCAGCCCCTCCGACGTGGTCTGCTCCTTCGCCGCGCGCACCGCGAGGTCATTGGCGTACTCGTTCTTCGGGTGTCCCTGGTGGCCGCGGACCCAGGTCCACTGCGCCTCGTGCAGCGTGCTCGAGTCATCGAGCTGCTGCCACAGCATGAGGTTCTCGATCTCGCCGCCCTTCCGTTTCCAGCCGCGCGATTTCCAGCCCGGCACCCACTCGCGCATGCCCTTCACCAGGTACTCCGAGTCGGACACCATCAGCACCCGGAGCCGGGCGCCCTTCCCTGCCATGAGCTGGAGCGCGGCGATGGCGCCGGCGAGGGCCATCCGGTTGTTGGTCGTCGCCGGCGCGTGCAGCCAGAAGTCGCGCCGCTCGACCGGGCCGGACGGTCCGCCGCCGCGGATCTCGATGAGTCCGCCGGCGCCGCCGGGGTTCGCGCCTTCGCGGCCGTTGCCGAGACAGCTCTCGTCGAGATGGACGACGGCGGCGCGCATCAGTCGCCGATCACCTGAAAGGAATCGATGTCGGCCAGGACGAAGGTGAGCTGCTCGCCGGTCATCGGCAGGTGACCGATAAGGGCATCTCGGTTGTTGCTCGTCGTCATCCGCACCGCGGTGACGATGTACTCGGTGCCGCGCCGGTTGAGCGCCACGCGCAGTCCCTTGCGGACGGCGTGCTCCAGGCGATCCATGTTTTCGGGAGTCCAGCGGACGGGTGACATGGGTGGGGAAGGTAATCGGGCGCGCGACGGCGATTCGTTCCGGGCGGGCTACTCCGGCAGCTCCAGCGTGCGGGAAACTCGGAGCGCGCCGGCCGGCCCGCCGACGATCCGCCCGACGGTGGCGGCGACCGGCGTGGCTTCGTCCCCCAGCGCCGCGATCAACTCGGCGTGCTGCGCCGGCGGCACGGCGAGCAGCAGCCCGCCCGAGGTCTGCGCGTCACCGCAGAGCGCGCGCTCCGCCTCGGTGAGCGACGGGTCCCACTCCGCGTTGGCGCTCTCGAGATTGCGGAGCGTGCCGCCGGGCACGAAGCCGCGCGACGCGAGGTTCCACGCGTGCGGCAGGATCGGCAGACGCTCATACGCCAGCTCCGCCGCGACCCGGCTCGCCGCGAGGATGTTGCCGAGATGGCCGGTGAGCCCGAAGCCGGTAATGTCGGTGCACGCGCTCACGCCGACCCGGAGTGCCGCGCGCATCGCGCCGTCGTTGAGCGTCGTCATCGAGGCGACGGCGTCGGCCATGCCCGCGGGGAGCAGCGCGTCGCGCTTGAGCGCGGTCGCCAGGATGCCGGTGCCGAGCGGCTTGGTGAGCACCAGCAGATCGCCGGCGCAGGCGCCGGCGTTGGTGAGCATCCGGTCGGGATGCACCTCGCCAAACACCGCCATGCCGAACTTGGGCTCCGGGTCGTCCACCGAGTGCCCGCCCACCACGAGACACCCCGCGCGCCGCGCCACGGCGGCCGCGCTCTCGATCACCTCGCCCAGCATGTCGAGCGGCAGCGTATCGCGGGGCCAGCCGACCAGGTTCAGCCCGAAGAGCGGCGTCGCGCCCATCGCGTAGATGTCGCTCAGCGCGTTGGCTGCGGCGATGGCGCCCCACGCCGACGGGTCATCCACGATGGGCGTGAAGAAGTCCACCGTCGCCACGACCGCCCGGTCGTTCGACAGCCGGAACACCGCGGCGTCGTCGCGGCTGGCGGCGTCGACGAGAAGGCGAGGGTCGGAGACGTTCGGGACGTGACGCAGCACGTGCGCCAACTCGGCGGGGCCGAGCTTGCAGGCTCAGCCGGCGCCGTGGGAGAGCGACGTGAGCCGGATGCGCGGCCGCTGGTCGGGAGCGGGATCGGCCATGGCTCGCAATCTAGCGCGCGCCGGCGGCAGGACGGGAAGCGCTCAGATCCGTGACGTACGGATTCTTGGCAGCGGCCGCATCCGGACGCCGGGGCGGCTAGGGCCGCTGCTCCGCCGCGAGCAGCACGCGGGTGGCGATCAGCGCGCGCTCCTCCCGCGCGGTGCTGCCGAAGCTGCCGTCGGGCCGCTGCTGGGCGACGAGCGTCGGCGCCGCCCGGCGGAGCGCGTCGCGCGCCTCGGGCGCGGGCACCGTCGCCAGCGCCTCCAGCAGATGGAAGAAGTCGCCCCCAGGCCACGTGCCCGACGTGTCCTGGTGCCGCGCGATCATCGCCGCGAGCGCCGCCGCCGCCTCGATCCGCTGCGACGCCGCCAGCGCGTGCAGGGCCGACGCCGCGAGATCCGGCGCCCAATAGGCGCCCCAGTCGCCGAACTGCCCCTCCAGGCGCGCGAGACAGATCGCGTGCTGGTCCACCTGCGGCCGGCTCGCGTGGCCGGCGCGAAGCGCCGCCCGCAGCATGAGGCAGCTCGCCGCGAAGCGCGCGGCGGGCTCGGCCCGGAAGACCTTGCCGTTGGGAAAGCTGATCGGAGCCAGGCGCTCGCTGGCCGGCCCGGGCGAGAAGAAGCCGCCGAGCGCGTGCTCGCAGGCGCGGTGGCGGTGGCGCGCGTCGGCGCAGCCCTCCGCGAAGTTGCCGGGCTTGCCCTGCACGCTCAGCACCCAGCCCATCACCCGCACCGTGCCCGGCTGGTCGCCGCCGTGGCCCAGGTCCATCAGCTCGTGCGCGCGCCATGCGGTCGCGACCGCGCCGCCCGGAAGACTGCCGTCGAGCCGGGTTTCCTCCCGCAGCACCACGATGAGCTCGGCCCGGAGCGTGTCGTCGTCCGGTGCGGCGCGTCCGAGCGCCGCGCGGGCCAGCACCCCCTGGCGACTGCGCCGCTCGGCGAAGAAGCCGCCGAGGCGGGTCAGCGCGTCCGCGACGCTCGCCGTACCGCGCACGTCGTCGCTCCTACCAGCTGCGCCGGATCGAATCCACCGCGAAGAGCTGTCCGCGGACGACGACGCGTTCGATGGACTGGGTGTTCTGGATGTTGTCAAGCGGATTCCTGCCCAGGACGATGAGGTCGGCCGCCTTGCCGGGGGCGACGACGCCGATGGAATCGGCGCCGAGGAGCACGGCGGCATCGTGGGTCGCGGCGAGGAGCGCGTCGGCCGGCGTGAGCCCGGCGCGCACCAGCAGTTCCATTTCCTGGTGCTCGCTGAAACCGGGCACCAGCATCTGATTGCTCGCGTCGGTGCCGGCCGCGATGACGCCGCCGGCGCGGAGGAACTCGCGCAGGAAGAGATCCTGATTGGGACGCGAGCGCCGGAAGGCCGCGAAGTCGGCGGGTCCCCAGCCGGCGCGCGCGATCATGTCGGGCACGTTCCACCGGGTCCGCGCGACCGGCGGCACCGCCGCGAGCCACGGGGCCCGCAGCACCGCCGGATCGTCCAGGCGGCTGTACAGCTCGTGCAGCACCAGCGTCGGCACCAGGATGACGTTCTTCTGCGCCAGGTGCCTGGCCACGCGTTCGAGCGCGGCGGAATCGAGTCCGGCCCAGCTCTTCTCGAACGCGGTCCAGCCGGCAAAGAAGCTCTTCTCGTGCGCGGCATAGAGCGGTGCCGCATCGCCGGCGGACTCGGGGACGCCGCTCATGTGCTCGATCGACCGGATGCCGATGTCGGCCGCGGTCACCGCGTCGGTGAGCCCGAGGTGGCCCGCCACGCGCAGGCCGAAGCTGTTGGCCTCGTCCACGATGGCGTGGAGCATCGGCGGCGTGACGCGGGTGTAGACCTTGAGGTAGTCCACACCCTTCACCGCGAGCTTGTCCACCGCCTTCCGCGCCTCGGAGTTGTCGTGGACCTCGAGCGCGTTGGGGTAGGTTGCGGGTGCGGCATCGATCATGGCGCCGGCGCTGTAGATCCGGGGCGAGGTGAAGGCGTTGAGGCTCGCCTTCTCCCGCAGGTCCATGATGGAATCCAGCGTGCCGTGCATGTCGCGCACGCTGGTGACGCCGTAGGCGAGGTAGCGCGGCAGCGCCCAGCGCTCCACGTGCGCGTGCGCGTCGATGAAGCCCGGCATGACGAACTTGCCGGTCGCGTCCACCTTCCGCGTGTGGCGGGGCATGTGGAAGCCGTCGCGCGGCGTCACCGATTCGATTAGATGCCCGCGCGTCACCACCACCATGTCCCGCTGCGGCGGTCCCCCGCGGCCGTCAATGACGGTCGCGCCGACCAGCGCGATGCCGTCGGGCGGGCCGCGATGGCAGCCGCCCGCGGCCGCGCCCATCGCGAGCGCGAGCGCCGCGGCACCGAGACGCATCGGCCGCCGCGCCGGCGGGCGCCTGGCCCGGCGCCTAGCGCGGATCGCTGGAGGTGTGATCGTGGAGGATCTTCCAGCCATTCGCCTGGTGCTCCATGACGAGAGTGAACGGCCCGCTCGAGGTGGTCGCACCGCCCCGCGCCAGCACGTAGCGGCCGGTCACCAGTGCCAGCGTCGGCGCGAGCGGCCGCGCCGTCAGCTCCTCGAAGTGCAGGCTGTCCCGCGGCGCGCCGGGCGCGAAGCGCGGCGCGTAGTGCTGCCGGATCCAGTCGTAGCCGTGCTGCGGGCGGCGGCCGTCCATGAACGTCGTCGCCGTGTCGCGCGCGTAGTCGGACACGAAGGCGTCGAGGTCGCCCCGGTTCCAGGCCGCCGCCGAGCGGACGAACTGCGCCGTCAGCTCGGCGGTGAGCCGGGCGCGCTCGGGGAGCGGCGCGGGTCGCGTCGGCACGGCCGCATGGCCGCAGCCGGCCAGCAGGCCGGCTAGAATGAGACTGCGTCTATGCATGCGGGTCGATGGCTCGGAGACACGACAAGTTATACTGTGAACCCATGAATGCGAAGCAGCCGGCCGTGCCGCTGGAGCCCCCGATCTCGGCCTACGGCATGATCGGCGACATGCGGACCGCCGCGCTGGTGGGACTCGACGGTGGCATCGACTGGCTCTGCCTGCCCCGGTTCGACAGCGGCAGCGTCTTCGCGGCGCTGCTCGACCGCGAGCGCGGCGGCACCTGGGCCATCCGCCCCGACGTCCCCTGGATTTCCCACCAGCGCTATCTCCCCCGCACCAACGTGCTCGAGACCGTCTTCAACACCGGCGACGGCCAGCTCATCGTCACCGACTTCATGGCCGTGGGCGAGACCGGCCGGCCGCTGGGCCAACAGCCGGAGCTGCACCGGCTGGTGCGTTGCGTCCGGGGCCGGGTGCCGGTGCGGGTGATCTTCATGCCGCGCTTTGCCTACGCATCGCGGAGCACCCGCATCGAGGTGCTCCGCGCCGGGCTCATCGCCACCGACCGCACCGATCAGGTGGTGACCCTCGCCAGTCCCGAGCCGTTCGACTGGATCATCGAGGCCGGCGGGGCGACGACCACCGTGATGCTGGCCAAGGGTCAGTCGCGCTGGTTCGTGATGCGCTACGACGACGACGACGTCCACGCCGCCGATGCAGACGCCTGTCTCCAGAAGCTCGAGAGCACCGAGGCGTACTGGCAGCGCTGGTCCGCCGGGGTCCGCTACAACGGGCCGTACCGCACCATGGTGAAGCGCTCCGCGCTCGCGCTCAAGCTCATGACCCACGCCGAGACCGGCGCCATCATCGCGGCGCCGACGACGTCACTGCCGGAGACGCTGGGCGGCAGCCGCAACTGGGACTACCGCTTCGTCTGGCTGCGCGACGCCGCATTCACGCTCGAGGCGCTCGCCAACGTCGGCCACTACCTGGAGGCCGACGCGTTCATGCGCTTCGTCAAGCGCGTCTGCCGGCACGAGGGCGGCGGCCATCTGCAGATCATGTACGGCATCGACGGCCGGCGCGACCTGACCGAACTCCAGCTCGAGCACCTGCGCGGCTACCACGGCTCCAGCCCGGTGCGGGTCGGCAACGGCGCCGTCGGCCAGCTCCAGCTCGACGTGTACGGCGAGGTGATGGACACCGCCGAGCGGTGGCGCCGCCATCACGAGATGACCGACGGCACTTGGCGCGCGCTCCGCCCGCTGGTGGACTGGGTCAGCGTCAACTGGTATCGGCCGGACTCGAGCATCTGGGAAGTGCGGGGCGAGGCGCGGCACTACGTGTTCAGCAAGGTGATGAGCTGGGTCGCCCTCGACCGCGGCATCGCGATGGCCGAGGAGCTCGGCCTGCCGGGCGACGCCGTGGCGTGGCGCGAGTCGCGCGAGCGGCTGTACCAGGAGATCATGACCCGCGGGTGGAGCGAGACGAAGCAGTCGTTCACCCAGTCGTACGACGACGAGGCGCTGGATGCCGCACTGCTCGCGGTGCCGATGGTTCGGTTCCTTCCGTGGGACCACCCGCGGGTCGCCAGCACCATCCACGCGATCCAGCGGGAGCTGACCAGCGCCGACGGCGAGCTGGTGTACCGCTACCGCTCCCCCGACGGCCTCGAGGGCGAGGAGGGCGCCTTCTCCATCTGCACCTTCTGGCTGGCGCAGGCGCTCGCCGGCATCGGCGAGCACGAGCGCGGCGAGCGGATCTTCCGGCGGATGATGGGCCACGCGAATCACGTGGGACTCTACTCCGAGGAGATCGACGCGACCGACGGCGGCTTTCTGGGCAACTTTCCCCAGGCGCTCACCCATATCGCGCTGATCAACTGCGCGGCGGCGCTGGCCCGCGCGGGGAAGCGGAGCGAAAAGGCAAAGCGGTAGTCGGCATCGGCCGACTACCGCCTGGAACGGAAGACGCTGGAGCCGCGGGCTAGCGGCGCCTGCGACGGGCTCCGCCGCGCTTGGCGGCCTTCTTGGCGCTCTTCCTGGCGCTCTTCCGGGCGGGACGGCGCCCGCCGCGGGCGGCACCGCGCCGTGCGGACTTCCTGGCGCTCTTCCGCGCGGTCCGTCCGGCGCGCTTCTTCGCCGACTTCCCGGTGCTCCGCTTGGCGGCCTTCCTGGCGCTCTTCTTCGCGGGCTTCCTGGCCGTCTTCCTGGCGGACTTCTTCGCAGCCTTCTTGGTGCTCTTCTTGGCGGTCTTCTTGGCAGTCTTCTTGGCGGTCTTCTTGGCGGCCGGGCGAGCGGGCTGCTTCGCCGCTGCGGGGGTGCTCTTCCTTGCGGGACGTGAAGGAGCCGAGCGCGTGCCGCTGCCGTTACCCGCGGGAGTGGACCCGTACGACGGCGCCGGCGGCGGAGGCGGGGCCGGCGGCTCCGGGGTCATGGGCGAGTCCTCCATCCAGCCACCGCTCTGCCAGCTCGACTCCATGAACTCTAGCTCGGCCATCGTCTGGATCCTCCCATAGTCCCATCGCTTGCTGCGGCGTCACCCGCCGCGGGGCCGAAGCGCGCACACGCCTCCGGGGAGCTTCTATAACATGCACATCCCGTCCGCGAGTGCAAGCGGCATCCGCGCGCCATCAGCGCTCGCGCGCTATTATTGTCGGGCTTCCCCAACATCCCGAGCGCCGAGCGCCGTATCGCGGCCGGCGTGGTCCATCCACAGCAGCGGACTTCTCGTGCGCCGTTTCCCCGTCGTTTCCTCTCTGCTCACGGCCCTGGTGGCCACCGCCGCCGGCGTCGCGCCGCTCGCGGCGCAGTCGAAGCCCAAGCCGAAGCCGCCGGCCAAGCCGCCGGCCAGGGCCGCGGTGGTCGTCGCCGAGGTGCAGGTCACCCCGGAAACGATGACCCTGGGCGTCGGGCAGAAGCAGCCGCTCTTCGCCACCGCGTTCGACAAGCGGGGCAACCTGCTGCCCAACGTCCGCTTCACCTTCATCGCGGTGGACCCGGCGATCGCCAAGGTCACGGCCGACGGCAGCGTCGCGGGGCTGAAGCCCGGCCTCACCAAGGTCGAGGCCCACGCCGGCGGGCGGCGCGCGTCCATCGCCGTGCTGGTGAATCCCGACAGCGCCGCCGACTCGACCCGCGGCGGCCGAAACGCCGTGCTCACCATCGATCCCGCCGCGATCCGGCTGCTCCCGGGCGAGGGCATGCAGCTCCGGCCGCAGCTGGTGCGGGACGACGGGACCGGGCTCAGCGTCGGCAAGGTCCAATGGAAGACGCTGCGTCCCGACGTGGCGGCGGTGGACAGCACCGGCACCGTCATCGGCATCGCGGCCGGGCAGACCATCGTGCAGGCGGCGTCCGGCGGCCTCGAGGCCACCGCGCCGGTGACCGTCGAACAGGCCGACATCGCACTCTCTCCCGCCACCGTCGTGCTCGGCCCGGGCGAGAGCGACACGCTCGGCGTGACGGTGCCGTCGCAGGGCAACCGCCCGCTCCACGCCGACATTCTCTGGCGTTCCACCGATTCGTCCATCGCGCGGGTGACCGACGGCGTGGTCCAAGGCGTGGCGCCGGGCGACGCGGAGGTGGTGCTCACCGCGTTCGGCGCGGAGCGCCGCGCCGCGGTGCACGTGCACAAGGCGGCGACGACCATCGTGGTCACGCCGCGGCCGGCCGACGGTCCGGTGCTGGTGCCGATGCACGGCTTCCGCCCGGTGAGCGGGCGCGCGCTCGCGGCGGACTCGACACCGGTCACCGAAGCGCGCATCTCCTGGCAGGTGGGTGACACCGCCATCGCGAGCTATGACGCGGCGAGCGGCACCGTCGCCGGCCACGCGCTCGGCACGACGACGCTGACCGCCCGGCTGCCCGGCTTCGATCCGGTCGCGTGGACCGTCCACGTCATTCCGGGTACCGTGGCGCTCGACCGAACCCGCGTCGGGCTGCTGGCCGGCGAGCGCGCCACGCTGACCCCGCGCCTGCTCGACGACACCAACCGCCCGCTCCCCGGCACGCCCGAGGTCAGTTGGAAGAGCAGCGACGCCGCCATCGCCGCGCTGGCCGAGGGCGGCGTCATTGAGGCGAAGAAGCCGGGGCATGCGACGGTGACGGTGACGACGCCGTGGGGGAAGACCGCGACGGCCGACATCTTCGTCACCGGCGACCTGCTGCTCGCGAGCAGCCGCGGCGGCGGTATCGCCATCTACCAGCTCCGCACCGCCGCGCCCGATGCCTTCATGCTGGTGCACGCCGACAGCGGGCAGAGCATCCAGCCGGTCTTCTCGCCCGATCGCACCCGGATCGCGTTCGCGGCGAGCCGCACCGCCCCCGGCGTCGCCGGCGCCACGTTCGACGTCTTCGTCATGGACGCCGACGGCGGCAACGTACGGCAGCTCACCAGCGGACTCGGCTCCGAGAGCGAGCCGGCGTGGACGCCCGACGGCAGGCGCATCCTCTTCACCGGGACCAGCAGCGGCACGACCCAGGTCTTCAGCATTCCCGCCGAGGGCGGCGACGCCCGCGCGCTCACCGTCGGGCCCGGCGGCAACGGCGCGGCGGCGGTGGCGCCGGACGGACATCGCGTCGCCTTCACCAGCGCGCGCGACGGCAACTACGAGCTGTACCTCACCGACGTCGAAGGCGGCCAGCCCACGCGGCTCACCAAGACGTCGCAGCGCGAGGCGAACCCGCAGTTCCTGCCCGACGGCTCGCTGATCTACACGGTGGATCACTCGGGCGGATCGCGGGTGATGCGCCTGGCGATCGGCGAGCCCGCGCCGGCGCAGCTCTTCGAGAGCGAGCAGCCGATCACCGGCCTCGCCGCGTCACGCGATGGCCGCACCGTGGCGTACACCACCGGGCAGCTTTCCGGCCGGCGCGGCAAGGCGCAGTTCGGGCTGTTCATCCGCCCGCTTCCCGCCGCGGGAACGCCGCCGTCGCAGGCGCCGGCCGCGACCGTGGTGCCGCTCACGCCGGGCGAGCAGGTGCTGTCGCCCTCGTTCTGATCGGCTGAGGCCCGCGCGTGCGCGCTCTCGCTCTCACGGCGGCCGCCGGGCCCGAGCGGCTCGCCGTCGTCGAGCTGCCGGTGCCCGCGCTCACCGCGCCCGACCAGGTGCGGATCCGGATGCGCGCCGCGGCGCTCAACCATCTCGACCTCTTCGTCGCTGCGGGGCTCCCCGGCGTCGAGACGACGTACCCGCACGTGGTCGGCGCCGATGGCGCGGGCGAGGTGGATGCGGTGGGCGATGCGGTGCGCGACTTCGTCCCGGGCGACCGCGTCATGATCAACCCCGGCCTTTCCTGCGGAGACTGCGGCTACTGTCGCGCCGGCGAGGAGTCGTGCTGCACCCGGTTCGCGCTGCTGGGCGAGCATCGCGGCGGCGCCGCGGCGGAATACGTCGTGCTGCCGGCCGCCAACCTGGCGCGAGTGCCTGGCGCAATGCCGTGGCCCCAGGCGGCGGCATTCTCGCTCGCGACGCTCACCGCGTGGCGAATGCTCACCACCCGCGCGCGGGTACAGCCCGGTGAATCGGTGCTCGTGTGGGGCGCGGGCGGCGGCGTCGCGCTCGCCGCGATCCGGATCGGCGCGCTGCTCGGCGCCCGGATCATCGCGACCAGCGGCAGCGCGGCGAAGCTGGCCGCCGCTCGAGCGGCCGGCGCCGTGGAGGCGCTCGATCACTCGACCCACGACGTCGTGGCCGGCGTGCGGGCGCTGACCGGCGGACTCGGCGCCGACGTCGTGGTGGACAGCGTCGGCGAGCGGACCTGGCCCGCCTCGCTCCGGGCGATGCGCCGCGGCGGGCGGCTGGTGATCTGCGGCGCCACCACCGGCCCCAACGTGTCGCTCGACCTGCGCCGACTCTTCTGGCACCAGTGGAGCATCCTCGGCAGCACCATGGGAACCCGGCGCGAGTACGCCGAGATCGTGCGGCTGGCGCATGAGGGCAAGCTGTGGCCGGCGGTGGACCGGGTGGTGCCGCTCGCCGCGGGCGCCGAAGCGTTCGCGCGGCTCGCGCGCGGCGAGCAGACCGGCAAACTCGTCATCGAGGTGGCAGCGTGAACGAACTATGGGAGCGCCTCAGGGCCGGCGCCGGAGAGATGGGCAGCTTCGTGCCCGCGCTCGCCGGCGCGGTGGTCATTCTGCTGGTCGGCTGGTTCGTCGCGCGACAGGTGCAGCGCTGGATGAATCAGACGCTCGCGCGGCTCGACTTCAACCGGGTGGCGGCCGCGGGCGGGCTCGACGAGGTCGTGGGCCGCACCGGCTCGCGGCTCGACCCGGTGCACGCGCTCGCCAAGCTGATCTTCTGGCTGGTGATGCTGGTGACGATCCTGCTCGCCAGCGCCGCGCTCGGCCTCGAGAGCATCAACGAGATGTTCGGCCGGATGCTCGGCTTCATCCCGGCGCTGATCGCGGCCATCGTCATCATCATCCTCGGGCTCATCGTCGGGGAGTTCGTGCGCAGTCTGATCCTGGCGTCGGCGGGAACGGTCAGCGGCGTGCCGACGGTGGCCAAGATCGCCAAGGGCGCGGTCATCGTCATCGCCATCTTCATGGCGCTGCAGCAGCTCGGCGTCGGTGAGGACATCGTCACCTCCGCGTTCACGCTGATCCTGGGCGCGATCGCGCTGGCGGTGGGACTGGCGTTCGGGCTGGGGAACCGGGAGCTGGCGGGGGAGATCACGCGGCGGTGGTACGAGGAAGGCCAGCGCCGCGACCGTCGCGCCGGCGACAAGCAGGGGCCCAACACGCCGCCGGATGGCGAGGTGCCGATCCTCGACTGACGCGGGCTCGCCGGCCGCCCATCGCCGCTTGACTCTCCGAGCGATTTACTCGTATTTGTGTGTCCCCCCCTGAGAGCAGGCCATTATGCAGACGACGCAGACACAACCGAAGGCGCAGGGTGCGGGCACGACGGTGCCCGCCGTGACGCCGATCGGCGAGCGCGGCTACGCGCATCCCGAAGTACTGGTCTCGACCGACTGGGTCGCCGACCACCTGAACGACCCCACGGTGCGGGTGATCGAGTCGGACGAGGACCTGCTGCTGTACGAAACCGGGCACATCCCCGGCGCGGTCAAGATCGACTGGGTCAACGATCTGAACGACGCGCTGGTGCGCGACTACGTGGGGCACGACGCGCTCCAGCGGCTGCTCCGCGCGCGCGGCATCAATCGCGACACCACCATCGTGCTGTACGGCGACAAGAACAACTGGTGGGCGACGTACGCCTTCTGGGTGTTCCGCCTCTTCGGGCTCGAGCGGCTCCGCATCATGGACGGCGGGCGGGCGCGCTGGGAGGAGGAGGGCCGGCCGATGGCGACCGAGGTGCCGCGCTACCCCGGGGGCAACGTCTCCGTCGGCCCGCGCGACGACAGCCGGATCCGCGCCTTCCGCGACGAGGTGCTGGAGCACCAGCGCCGCCGCGGACCGCTGGTGGACGTGCGGAGCCCGGAGGAGTTCCGCGGCGAGCGGCTGCACATGCCGGAATACCCCAGCGAAGGCGCGCTCCGCGGCGGCCACATTCCCGGGGCCCGGGGTATACCGTGGGGCAAGGCGGTGGATCCCGCGACCCACACCTTCCGCCCGGCCGGCGAGCTGCGCGCGCTCTATGAGAAGGAGAACGGACTCGAGCCGGGAGACGAGACGATCGTCTACTGCCGCATCGGCGAGCGGTCGAGCCATACCTGGTTCGCGCTCACCTACCTGCTCGGCTTCGACCGGGTGCGGAACTACGACGGCTCGTGGACCGAGTGGGGCAACAGCGTGGGAGCGCCGATCGAGCGGCCGTGACGGCGGGCGGGCTGCCTAACGCTTCGCGCCGGTCCACTCCACCAGCCTCGCCGCCAGCCCGCCGAGCTCTTCCAGCTCGGCGGGCTTCGTCGCGAAGCGGCCCGACTCCAGGTCGGCCACGACGCGCCGGCACATCTCGCAGGTCCGCCGCAGCACGAAGCGCTGCACGAACTCGTCGCCCCGCGGGCTGCGCGAGGCGGCGAGGAGCGCCCACGCGCTGGTGCGGATGCTGTCCACCGCGGCCTTGAAGTCCTCGAGCCCCTCGGGCGGCACGCGGGCGTGGACGAGCTGGGCCTCGATCGCGTTGAGGGTCTCGCGGACCGAGGCGAGCTGAGCGGTCAACTGGTCGGTGGACATGGTGGGAGAGAATGCGGCGGAAACCGGATGGCCGCAATACCCGCGCGGCATCTTCCGGCGCGGCCATCCTGCAGGCAATGTTTCCCTCATGCCTCCGCGCGACATGGGTGACATCCGCCGCGAGTACGCTCGCACGCGACTCGATGAGCACGCGGTCGCCGCCGATCCGATCGTGCAGTTCCTCCGCTGGCTGGAGGACGCGCTCGCCTCCGAGCTGATCGAGGCGACGGCGATGACCCTCGCCACGGCGACGCCGGACGGTGCGCCGTCCGCCCGCATGGTGCTGCTCAAGGGCGCCGACCCGCGCGGCTTCGTCTTCTTCACCGACTATCGCAGTCGCAAGGGTCACGAGCTCGAGGCCAACCCGCGCGCCGCCCTCGTGTTCTACTGGGCCGAGCTGGAGCGGCAGGTGCGGGTGACCGGCACGGTCGAGCGGGTGAGCGCGGAGGAGTCGGCGGATTACTTCCGCCGCCGGCCGTTGCCGAGCCGGCTGGGAGCGTGGGCGTCGCGGCAGAGCACGGTGCTGCCCGATCGCGCCACGCTCGAGCGGCAGCTCGACGACGTGCGCGCCCGCTTCAAGGACGGCGACGTGCCGCTGCCGCCGCACTGGGGCGGCTTCCGGGTCGTGCCGGACGCAATCGAGTTCTGGCAGGGACGGGAGAGTCGGCTGCACGACCGGCTGCGCTACCTGCGCGCCGGGGCCGGGGCGGCGTGGCGCATCGAGCGGCTCTCGCCCTGATCGGTCCCCCTCAGTCCACGCGCTTGTGGAAGCGCACCACGCTCGCCGTCATGAACGCCAGGGAAAACCCGATCAACCACGCCATCTCCGGCCACACCGCGCCGAGTCCCACGCCTTTCAGCAGCAATCCCCGCAGCACGTCCAGGAAGTAGGTGAGCGGCAGCAGCGCGCCGAGCCATTGCGCCGGCGCGGGCATCGCCTCGCGGGGAAACATGAAGCCGGAGAGCAGGATGTTCGGCAGCAGGAAGAGGAAGCCGAGCTGCATCGCCTGCGCCTGGGTCTTCACCAGCGTCGAGAGCAGGAGGCCGAGCGCGAGGTTGGCGACGATGAACGGCAGCGCCACGGCGTAGAGCAGCGCGAGACTGCCGCGCACCGGCACGTCGAACAGCAGCCGGCCGAGCAGCAGGATGATGGTGATCTGCACGTATCCCACCAGCAGGAACGGCACGATCTTGCCCAGCATGAGGCTGGTCTTGCCGATCGGCGTGACCACCAGCTGCTCCAGCGTGCCGCGCTCCCGCTCCCGCACCACCGCCATGCTGGTGACGAGCACCATCGTGAGCGACAGCAGCACGCCGATGATGCCGGGCACGATGAACACCGGCGTCTCCAGCGTCGGGTTGTACCACGGCCGCACCCGCAGGTCGAGCGGCGGCGGGCGCGCGCCGATCGGCGTGGTGGCGGTCGCGAGCCGCTGCGATTCGCGGAGCCCGGCGAGCGATGCGCCCGAAATGGCCGCGGACGACGCCAGCGGATCGGCGGCGTCCACGATCACCTGCGCCGTCGCGGTGTGGCCCCGCTTGAGATCGCGGGTGTACGTCGGGGGGACGACGATCGCGGCCCGCGCATCGCCGCGCTCGATCGTGCGCCGGATCGCCGCCCGGCTCGGCGCGATGCCGATGATGTCGAAGTTGCCGGTGTTCTCCAGCGTCTGCACCAGCGAACGGCTCTCGGCGGAGCGCGCTTCGTCGAGCACCAGCGTGGGGAGGTGGCGCACCTCGGTCTGGATGGCGTAGCCGAAGAGGGCGAGCTGGATCGCGGGGATCCCGATCAGCATCGCGAGGGTGAAGCGGTCGCGCCGCATCTGGACGAACTCCTTCCAGATCATCGCGCCGAGCGCGCCTCTCACGCCGCGTCGTCCTTCTGCTGCAGGGCGATGAAGACGTCCTCCACCGATCGCTCGCCGAACTGCGCCGTGATCGCCTCGGGTGTGCCCAGCGCGATGAGCCGCCCGCGCGAGAGGAACGCCAGCCGCCCGCACAGCTCCGCCTCGTCCATGTAGTGCGTCGTGACGAGCGCCGTGACACCGGCCTTTGCGTACCCGCCGATCAGCTCCCAGAAGGTGCGGCGCGACGCCGGATCCACCCCGGACGTCGGCTCGTCGAGGAAGACGAGCTCGGGCCGGTGCGCCATGGCGCAGGCGAGCGCCACACGCTGCTTCCAGCCGCCGCTCAGGGTGCCGGTGAGCTGCCCCAGGCGCGGCCCGAGCCCCAGCTCGTCGCCCAGCTCGGAGAGCCGGCGCCGCTGCTCCGCGCCGTGCAGCCCGTAGAGCCCGCTGTAGAAGCGCATGTTCTCCAGCACCGTGAGATCGTCGTACAGCCCGAAGCGCTGCGACATGTAGCCGATGCGCCGCCGCACCTGCTCCGGCTCGGCGACGACGTCGCGGCCGGCGACGCGCGCGGTGCCGGAGGTCGGCGCCAGCAGGCCGCAAAGCATGCGGATCGTCGTCGTCTTGCCGCTGCCATTGGGGCCGAGCAGTCCGAAGATCTCGCCGCGCGCGACGGTGAAGCTGAGGTCGTCCACCGCGATACGGTCGCCGAACGTCTTCCGCAGATGCTCGGTCCGGATCGCCGGCTCGGTCATCGGGCGGGCGACCCGACGCGCACGGTCGCGGGAAGGCCGGGCTTGATGGCGCCGGTGGTGTCGTCGAGCGCGACCTTCACGCCGAAGAGCAGGTCGGCGCGCTGCTCCGGCGTGAGCGCCAGGCGGGTGGTGTACTCCGCTTCGGGATTGATGGCGACGACGCGGCCGCTGAAGCGGCGGTCCGAGACGCCGTCGATCGTCGCGACCGCCGGACTGCCGACGCGGAAGTCGGCGAGCACACGCGCCGGGAGATAGACGCGCACGTAGGGGCGGGCCGTCTCGCCTAACGTCAGCACCGGCTGGCCGGCGCCGATCACCTCGCCCGGCTCCGCCCACCGGCCGAGCACGGTGCCGGCGACCGGCGCCGTGAGCACCAGGTCTCCCGCCGTCGCGCGCACGGTGGCGACCGCGGCGCGTGCGCTCGCGACCTCCGCCTCGGCGGCGCGGACCTGCTCCGGCCGGGCGCCCTGCTGCATCAGCCGGAGCGCCTCGGCGGCGGCGTCGCGCTGCGCTGCTGCGGCGGATGCGGCGGCGGTCGCCTGGTCGAGCTGCTGCCGGCTCACCACGCTGCGCTCGGCGAGCGCGCGGATGCGCTCGAGGTCCCTGGCGGTGCGGGTCGCCTCCGCGTCCGCCGCGGCGAGCTCGGAGCGGGCCCGCTGGATCTCCGCCGGCCGCGACCCCGCGCGCAGATCGCGCAGCGTCGCCTCGGCGCGGGCGAGGCGCGCCTGCTCGCTCTCGAGCGTGGAGGCGAGCGTCGCCTGGGTGAGCATCGCGAGCGTGTCGCCCGGGTGAACCATCGCGCCTTCGTCCACTCTCACGCCGACGATGCGCGCCGCGACCATCGGCGCCACGTCCACCTCGGTCACCTCGATGGTGCCGTGACCCTCGGTCGCGGGCGGCGGGTGATCGCACGCGGCGAGCGCCGCGGCGAGCGCGGCACCGGCCAGGGCGCGCTGCAGGTGACCGGTCAGGACGCGACGCTCTCCCAGCTCACCTCGTAGCGGCAGACCCGGCCGCCCCGTGCGCGGCACTCGGTTTCGCTCACCCGCACGCCACGCGCGCCGCAGAGCTCCAGCGCCTTCCGGTACCAGCCGACGACGGTCCGGCAATCGGGCGTGCTGAACGTCTCGGCGTCGTAGGTCGTGAGCACGCCGGAGCGCTCGCCGGTGCGCTGGTACTCGCGCCGGCCGGTCTCGTAGTACATGCCGTAGACCGCCGGCGCCTTGGCGAGGAACGCCTGGGGATCGCCCCCGGTGAGATAGCCGCTGTGCAGCGAGCCCAGGTTCTTCGCCGCCGACGCTTCGCCGAGCTTCTCGAAGAACTCCGGCCGCCCGCCGCCGACCACGCTCACGATCGCGTCGTCCAGCCGCCGGCTCAGCTCGAAGGGATACCAGTTGCTGGTGAAGACGACGCGCAGCGCGCGTTGATCGTCGGGCGGGAGCGCTTCGATGACGCGGCGCACCGCGTCCTTCCCGAACTGCTCGTCGACGAAGCCGAGGCGCGACTTCAGCACCGCGCCCTTGACCTGCTGCATGCGGCCGCTCGCGTGTGATAGGGATGGAGGCAAGATAAGGCGACGGGCGCCGCGGGCGAGAGGCGGTGTCGCTGTCGGCCGGCCGCCACACTGGGGCGGGCGGGCCACGGGGCTGAAGCGGTACCGGCGACCCCACCCCCGCCGCCGGCCCGGCTTCCCGCGTTCCTTAAGGGGTTCGCGGCCGCCGGCGCGGCCCGGGCGCCTAACGGGGCCGCTGGCATCGTTCTCGCCTCCCCTGGCCGCCGAACCCGATCCATATCCGCCTGCCTCTCGCCGCGCCGTTCCGCGGGGGGCAGTGCTCGCACCCCGTCGAACGCCGGGGGGTCTCGGTCGCGCACTCCGCACCGGAGCCCGGGGGTTCGGCCACGCCGCTCAGGAGGATGTCATGCGTTGCGCCGCTCTGATTCCGCTCGCCCTGCTGGTCGTCGCATGCGGGAATGAGCCCACGAAGGAAAGCGCCGTCGCCAGCGCGGCGAAGACCGCGACCACCACGCCGACGAAGGGCACCGCGACATCGCCGGCGCTCGCGCGCGGCGCGCTCGCCTCGAAGGCCGTCGGCGTGATGGCGACGAAGCGCATCGCGGGCGGGCCATCGACGGTGTGCGCCAAGTTCGGCGCGCAGCTCAAGGTGGTCCAGGCGCGCCGTGCCCAGGCGCCGACCGACGCCGCGCTCAAGCAGCGCGAAACCAGTCTCGGTGCCCTCGTCGCCGACGCCTGCAACTGATCGTCCACGCCGGCCGGCGCATGCCGGCCGGCCACCGGAGCCGTCGTATGCCGCAGCTCACGCGACTCTTTCGCTCGCTCACCGCCGCCGTCGCCATGGCCGTACTGCCCGCCGCGCTCGCTGCGCAGGGGGCGGGACGCGCGCTCGTATACTGCCCGGTCGGCCTGGACGAGACGGGCTGTGCCAATATCGCCGCAGCGCTCGATGCGGCGGGCGGGGCGTTCGCGGGTGCGGTAGACCGCGGCTATGACGGCACCGGCGGCACGGTGGACCTCGCGACGGCGGACCTCTCGGCGTACCGCGTGGTGTTCGTGCCCTCGCTCTCCGACGGCGCGAGCGGCCGGCCGTACGACCGGCTCCGCAACGCGACGGTGGCCGCGCGGCTCCGCGCGATCCTCAGCGGCCGCCGCGCGGTGTGGTCGGGTACGCCCGACCTCGGCACCGGCAACGGCGCCGAGAAGACGGCGCTCCTCACCAACCTCGCGACGTGGGCGGCGGGAGGGAGTGGCGCGGGCCTCATCGCCCTGCTCGACAACTCCGACGACCCGGCGCAGCGCTACGACTGGCTCGCCGGGATCGGCGCGGTGAACGTCGCCGCCGACACCACCGAGGCGAGCTACGACGCGGTGCAGGCGCTCACGGCGACGGGCACCGGCCTTCTCACCGTGAGCGGCGGTACGCTCGCGTACCCGAACATGGCGTCCTTCGGCCTGCATGCCGGCAGCGGCGCCGCGGAGGATGCGCGCGGCATCAACGCCGACAGCACCGCGGGGCCGTCGGTGCTGGTCACGGTCGCGGCGGATGGGAGCTCGGTCGCGCCGCCGTCCTCGCCGGCGCCGCCGTCAGCCGCGGCGAAGGCAATGGTGTACTGCCCGGTCGCGGTGGACGGGCCGGCGTGCGACAACATCGTCGCGGCGCTCACGGCGAGCGGAACGCCGTTCGCCACGGTGGACCGCGCGTATGACGGCACCGGCGGCACGCTCGACCTCCGGAGCGCCGATCTCGGCGGCTACGCCGTGATGGTGGTGCCGTCGCTCGCCGATGGCGCGGGCGCCACGCCCTACGCGATGCTGCGCGATCCGGCGGTTGCCTCCCGACTCAAGCCCCTGCTCGTCGGGCCGGTCGCGGTCTGGTCGGGCACGCCCGACCTTGGCAGCACCAACGTCGCGCAGAAGAGCACGCTGGTGATGAACCTGGCGCGCTGGGCGTCGGCGCAGCACGCGACGTCCGGGCTCGAGGGCCTCGTGGTGCTGCAGGACGCGTCGGACGACGTGACCCAGCGCTACGGCTGGATGACCGGCATCAGCCGCGTGAGCGTGGCGGGTGACTCCACGTTCAACGTGCACGACAACGTGCAGGTGCTGACGACGACCGGCACGGCGCTCCTCGACAACGGCTTCGGCCTCCAGCTGGGCTACAGCAGCATGGCGAGCTGGGGCCTCGTGCTGCCGGCGAGCTCGGGCCTCGGCGCCGACGCGACCGGCGGCCGCACGTCGCAGATCGTGCTCGCGACGTCGGCGAGCGCGGGCGGCGGCAACGCGGTGGCGGCGACGATCACGACCGACAAGCAGGACTACGCGCCGGGCGAGACGGTGACGATCACGGGCAGCGGCTGGGCGCCGGGCGAGACGGTGAGCTTCGTGCTGCACGAGGATCCGGCGCTGGAGCCGGACATCAGGTTCAGCGGGGTGGCGGACGCGACCGGGAAGCTGGTCAACCAGTCGTTCACGCCGGACGCGCAGGATGTCGGCGTCCGCTTCGTGCTGACGGCGACCGGCGCGACGAGCGGCAGGATCGCGCAGGCGACGTTCACGGACGGCACTCCGCAGATTGACGCGGTGAGTCCCACGCCGTTTTCGCCGACGTCGAGCGTCGGTGTCAAGGACAACACGACCATCACGCTGAAGAATCAGGGCGGCGGCAACGTCACCGGCATTACGGTGCGAATCCGAAGTGGCACGCTCCTCAGTGGCACCCTCGTGCGCGAGATCACGGTGGGCAGCCTGGCCGGCAACGCTTCGACAAATGTCGCCTGGGATGGTCGAGACGGCAGCGCGGTGGCGGTCGCCGATGGGCTGTATACCGTACGTGCGTTCTCGGGCGGCAACGAGGAAAACGGGACCAACCGCACCCAGACCGTCGTCGTAGACAACACCAACCCCGCCACGACCGTCAGCGCGCCGGCGACCGGAACCACCGGCACCGCGCTCACCATCACGGGGACCGCGAGCGATCAGCCGATCATTGCCGGGGCGGGGATCGCGAGTGTGGTGGTCACGATCGTCCGTGCGTCGGACAACACGGTGTTGAGCACCGGAGCCGCGAACAACACCGGCAGCTGGAGCTACAGCTATACGCCGAGCGAGGCCGGCAACCAGACCGTCACGGCGAAGGTCACCGACAACGCCGGCAACACGTTCACGACGGCTGGAGCTCCGCTCGTCGTCAAGGCTCCAAACCATGCGCCGGTGGCCAACAATGACAGCTACACCGCGACGGAAGATCAGGCACTGACCATCACGGCTCCGGGCGTGCTCGGGAACGACACCGATGCCGATGGCGACGTCCTCGCCGCCGCGCTCGTGAGCGGGCCGACGAACGGCTCCCTCACGCTCAATGCGAACGGCTCGTTCACCTACACGCCCAACGCAAACGTCTTCGGCACCGATCAGTTCACCTACCGCGCATCCGACGGGACCGTGCTGTCCGCCGCTGCGGCGACGGTGACCATCACGGTCGTGGGCGTCAACGATCCGCCGTCGTTCGTCAAAGGTCCCGATCAGACCGTGATCGAGGGAGCCGGCGCACAAACCATCTCGCCTTGGGCAACGGCGATCAGCGCCGGTCCGAACGAGGGTGCCCAGACCGTCAGCTTCGCGGTCAGCAACGACAACAACGCGCTCTTCTCTGCGCAGCCCGGCGTGGCGGCTGACGGTACGCTGACGTTCACTCCGGCGCTCGTTGCGAATGGCGTGGCGACGGTCACCGTCACCGCCAAGGACAACGGAGGCGTGGCGAACGGCGGCAATGACACGAGCGCTCCGCAGACGTTCACGATCACGGTGAAGCCGAAGGCCACCACCGCGCTCGTCGCGCAGGCCGCGAGCGGCGCCTTCGGCGGCACCGCCGCGCTCAGCGCCACGCTCACCAGCGGCGGCAATCCGCTCGGCGGGAAGACCGTCGCGTTCAAGCTCAACGGCACCAGCGCCGGCAGCGCCACGACCGATGCGACCGGCGTCGCCAGCGTCGCGGCGGCGAGCCTCGCGGGCATCAACGCCGGCACCTATCCCGCCGGCCTGAACAGCGGCGTCCAGGCCGACTTCGCCGGCGACGCCAGCTTCGCGAGCTCGACCGCTGGCAACACGCTCACCGTCGCCCGGGCCGCGGCGACGATGAAGGTCACGATCAACGGCGCGACGTCGGCGAGCGTGCCGTTCGGGTCCATGATCAGCCTCACCGGAAACCTGACGCCGAATCTGGACGGCGAGACGATCACGTTCGACATCAACGGCACCGTGGTCGGGAGCGCGGTGACGAGCGGCGGCGGCGTCGCCAACCTGTCGGTGAACCTCGCGTCGTTCCCGGCGCTCGTCGCGAGCACGACGGCGTACACCGTCACCGGCACCGTCACGACCTCGCCGGCCAATCCGAACTTCACCTTCGGAACCGGCACCGCGCCGCTCACGATCAACAAGGCCGCCGCGACGCTCGCGTTCGGCACGACGACGTTTACCTACGACGGCTCGCCCAAGCCGGTCACGGTGACGACGACGCCGGCGAATCTCACCGGTGTGAGCATCACCTACGCCGGCTTGCCGACGCCGCCGACGAATGCGGGGAGCTATGCGCTCGTCGCGACGCTCACGAACGCGAACTACACCGCGCCGACGATCAACGGCACGCTGACCATCAACAGGGCCGATCAGACGATCACCTTCGCCGCGCTGGCCAACCGCACCTTCGGCGACGCGCCGTTCACCGTGAGCGCCACCGCGTCCTCCGGACTCGGCGTGAGCTTCGCCGTCGGCGCGACCGACGACTGCACCATCGCCGCCGCGACCGTCACCATCACCGGCGCCGGGAGCTGCACCGTCAGTGCCGCGCAGGCGGGCGACGGCAACTACAACGCGGCGCCGAGCGTGCCGCAGACATTCACGATCGCGAAGGCAGCGCCGGTGATCGCGTGGAGTAGCCCCGCCCCGATCACCTTCGGCGCCGTCCTCGGCGCGACGCAGCTCGATGCGACGGCGACCGGCGTGGCCGGCGCGGCGCTCGCCGGCACGTTCGTCTACACTCCGGCCGCCGGCACCCAGCTCAACGCCGGCAACGGCCAGGGCCTGGGGGTGCTGTTCACCCCCACCGACGCGGCGAACTACGCGACGGCGACGAAGAACGTCACGATCGACGTGCTCAAGTTCACGCCCGTGGTATCGGTGACCGGCGGCAGCTTCGACTACAACAAGAACCCGCACCCGGCGACCGGCACCGTCACCGGCGTCGGCGGCGTCCTCCTGGGCCCGCTCGGCTTCACCTATAATGGATCCGCCGTGGCGCCGGTGAACGCCGGGACGTACGCCGTGATCGGGAGCTATGCCGGCGACCAGAACTACGAGCCCGCGACCGGCAACGCGCAGATCGTCATCAAGCCGGTGGCGCCGACGATCGTCTGGGCGACACCGGCGGCGATCACCTACGGGACCGCGCTGAGCGGTACCCAGCTCGATGCGACCGCGACGGGCATCGACAACGATGCGGTGAGCGGGACGTTCGCCTATTCGCCGGCGTCGGGCGCGGTGCTCCATGTCACCGGCAGCCCCCACACCCTGTCCGCCGCCTTCACCTCGAGCGACCCGAACTACACCGACCTCGCGATCGGCGCACCGACGAATAAGACGGTGACGCTGGGCGTGAACCCGGCCCCGCTCACCGCGACGGCGGAGAACAAGACCAGGGCCTACGGCGCGGCCAACCCGCCGTTCACCGCGGCCTATGCCGGCTTCGTGAACGGTGACGGGCCGTCGCTCGTGACCGGCACGCCGAACCTCACGACGACGGCGACCGCGGCGAGCGGCGTCGCCGCGAGCCCGTACGCCATCACCTGGAGCACGCCGATCGGCGTGAGCGCCGGCGCGGACTACGTCATCGGCACGGTGGACGGCCTGCTGGCCGTGACCCCTGCGCCGCTCACCGTGACCGCGGACGCGAAGAACCGGCTCTACGGCGGCTCGAATCCCGCCTTCAGCGCGACGATCACCGGCTTCGTGAACAATGAGAACCCGGGCACCTCCGGTGTCACCGGCACCGCCGGCTTCACCGGCGCCGCCACGACCACGACGCCGCTCACCGGCGTCGGCGGCTACACCATCACGCCGACCCTCGGCTCGTTGGCCGCGGTAAACTACGCCTTCACCAGCTTCGTGGACGGCACGCTGACCATCAATCCGGCACCGCTCGCGGTGAAGGCGGACGACAAGAGCCGCGAGTACGGCGACGACAACCCGGCGTTCAGCGCGGTGATCACCGGCTTCGTCAACGGTGAGAACCCGGTGAGCGCCGGCATAAGCGGCACCGCCTCGTTCGGCGGCACCGGCGGCACCAGCAACCACGGGACCAACGTCGGCAACTATCCGATCACGCCGAGCGCGGGGACGCTGGTCGCGGCCAACTACACGTTCGACCCGAGCAAGGGCGCGACGTACACCGACGGGACGCTGACGATCACCAAGGCCCCGCTACTCGTGAAGGCGGACCCGGCCAGCAAGATCTTCGGCGACGGGCTGCCGCTCTTCAGCGGGACTCTGCTGACGCTCAAGAACAACGATCCGATCACGGCGAGCTGGATCGCCGGCAACGGCGGCACGTTCACCGCGACGACGAACGCCGGGAGCTATCCTGGCGCGATCGCTGGCGTGCTGAGCGATCCGAACAACCGGCTGGGCAACTACCAGCAGACCGACGCGCCCGCGACGCTGACGATCCTGCCCGCGACCCCGGTCTTCAGCACCCTCAGCTCGCCCAGCGTCATCTTCGGCACCGCCAGCACGGCGCTGAGCGGCACGCTGAGCTATGTCGGCACCGGCGCCACCGTGGTGCCGGCCGGCGGACACGTCGCGATCACCTTCCACGGGACCACGCAGACGGTCGCGGTCGCCGCGGACGGGAGCTTCTCCAGCACGTTCGCCAGCGCGACCGTGGACGTGCTCGGCAACCCGTACCCGATCACCTATCACTTCAACAACGACGAGTCGCCCGACAACTTCACCGCCGCGACCGACGGCACCGGCTCGCTCACCATCGTTGACCAGACCGCGCCGCTCGCCTCGAACGTGCTGGCCAACCCGAACCCCGTCGCGGTCGGCGGCGCCACCCAGCTCTCCGCGCAGATCAGCGACGCGGGCCGCGGCAGCTCGACGATCATATCGGCCGTCGCGACGATCACCGGGGGTAACATCGTCGGATCGCAGGCGCAGAGTCTGACGCTCGGCGCCGGCACCTTCACCCGGAGTGGCACGGCTTCGATCACCCTGGCCACCGGCGTCTACAGCGTCTGCGTCACCGGTACCGACGCCGCCAACAACGTGAGCGCGCCCGAGTGCACCCTGCTGGCGGTGTACGACGCCTCCGCCGGCTTCGTCACCGGCGGCGGCTGGATCAACTCGCCGCAGGGCGCCTACGTCGCCGACCCGTCGCTCGTCGGCAAGGCGAACTTCGGCTTCGTCTCCAGGTACCAGAAGGGCGCCACGATCCCGACCGGCGACACCGAGTTCCAGTTCCAGACCGCCGGGCTCAACTTCAAGAGCACCAGCTACGACTGGCTGGTGATCTCGGGATCGTCCAAGGCGCAATACAAGGGGAGCGGCACGCTGAACGGCGTCGCGGGCTACGGCTTCATTCTCACCGCGATCGACGGTGACGCGAGCGGCGGCGGCGGCACGGACCGGTTCCGCATCAAGATCACCGGGCCCGGCGGCCTGGTGTACGACAACCAGCTCAACGCGCCGGACACCACGGATCCCACCACCAACCTGGGCGGCGGCAGCATCGTGGTCCACAAGTAGCCGCCGGCCGGCGGCAGGCGACGAAGGCGAGGGGCGCTCCGTCCGTGGAGCGCCCCTCGCGCATGCGGCTGGTGGCCGACTAGTATTGGATCAGCCGCCAGGGGCATCGGCTCGCGGAGCCGATTGAGAGGTCACCCTTGGAACCTGATCCGGCTCATACCGGCGAAGGGAGCGCGGCCCGTGTCGCGCTCCCTTCGCGTTTGCTGTTGTCGGGCACCGCCCGGGAGCGACCGCCATGCCTAACGACCAGGCCAGCCCCTTCCCCAACTCCACCAAGGTCCACCTCGAGGGCCCCCGCGGCATCCGGGTCCCGATGCGCCAGATCGCGCTCTCCGGCGGCGAGCCGCCGCTCCGGGTGTACGACACCAGCGGCCCCGCCCTCACCGACGTGCGTGAGGGCCTGCCGCCGCTCCGCCTCCCCTGGATTCTCGAGCGCACCGTCTACGAGGCCCCCGAGCGCGACCAGACGCTCGGCCTTCCCATGCCGCGCGGCCTCCGCCGGAAAGTGCTGCGCGGCGCCGGTCCCGTCACCCAGCTCCACTACGCCCGCCGCGGCGACATCACGCCGGAGATGGACTTCGTGGCACTGCGCGAAGGCGTGCCCGCCGAGCTGGTGCGGAGCGAGGTGGCCCGCGGCCGCGCCATCATCCCGGCCAACATCAATCACCCCGAGCTCGAGCCGATGGCCATCGGCCGCGCCTTCCTGGTGAAGATCAACGCCAACATCGGCAACTCGGCGGTGAAGAGCTCCATCGAGGACGAGGTCGAGAAGCTGCGCTGGGCCACGCTCTGGGGCGCCGACACCGTGATGGATCTCTCCACCGGCCGGGACATCCACGAGACCCGGCAGTGGATCATCCGGAACTCGGCGGTGCCGATCGGCACGGTGCCGATCTATCAGGCGCTGGAGAAGGTCGGCGGCGTGGCGGAGGATCTCACCTGGGAGATCTACCGCGACACCCTGATCGAGCAGGCGGAGCAGGGGGTGGACTACTTCACCGTGCACGCCGGCGTGCTGCTCCGCTACGTGCCGCTCACCGCCAACCGCGTCACCGGCATCGTGAGCCGGGGCGGCTCCATCCTCGCCAAGTGGTGCCTGTCACACCACAAGGAAAACTTCCTCTACACCCATTTCCGCGAGATCTGCGAGATCATGGCGGCGTACGACGTCTCCTTCTCGCTGGGTGACGGGCTCCGGCCCGGCAGCATCGCCGACGCCAACGACGAGGCGCAGTTCGCCGAGTTGAAGACTCAGGGCGAGCTCAACCGGATCGCCTGGGAGCACGGCGTGCAGGTGATGAACGAGGGCCCGGGCCACATCCCGATGCACCTGATCAAGGAGAACATGGACAAGCAGCTCGAGTGGTGCGGCGAGGCGCCGTTCTACACCCTCGGGCCGCTCACCACCGACATCGCGCCGGGCTACGACCACATCACCAGCGCCATCGGCGCCGCGATGATCGGCTGGTTCGGCACCGCCATGCTCTGCTACGTGACGCCGAAGGAGCACCTCGGCCTGCCCGACAAGGACGACGTGAAGGCCGGCGTCATCGCCTACAGGATCGCGGCGCACGCCGCCGACCTCGCCAAGGGCCACCCCCGGGCCCGCGAATGGGACGACGCGCTCTCCCGCGCGCGCTTCGATTTCCGCTGGGAAGATCAGTTCAACCTGGCGCTCGATCCCGTCACCGCCCGCGCCTTCCACGACGAAACGCTCCCCGCCGACGGCGCCAAGGTCGCCCACTTCTGCTCCATGTGCGGTCCGAAGTTCTGCTCCATGAAGATCACCCAGGACGTGCGCGACTACGCGGCGGAGCTGGAGAAGAAGGCGGAGGAGTTCCGGGAGTCGGGCGGGGAGATCTACGTGAAGCAGGGCTGAGGCGGCTCGAGCACATCCCAACTCCTGAGAGGTCTTCATGCGTTCCAGCGCCATGCGGTGGCTGCCTTTCCTCCTCCTCCTCGCCGCCTGCGGCCCGAAGACGGATCGCGGCGCTCCCGGCGCTACGCTCCAGGGCGCGCCGATGATGGCGCCGATGACGGCCCACATGGATTCGCTCAGCGCCCGGCCCGCGATGCTGCACGACGACATGGCGGCGCACACCGCCATGACCGAGCACTTCGTCAGCGCGACCAGGGCCGACGTCGCGACGCTGGGTGCCCCCGGCAGCGCCGAGTACGACGCGCTCGCCGATTCCGTCCTCAGCGACCTCAAGACGCTGGCGACGGCGCAGGGCGCCGCGTGGGACATGGTCGCCAAGGCGCACCTCGATCGGGTGCACCGGCTCATGTCGGCGTACGACGGCATGGCCGTCGGCAAGTAGCCGCGCCGGTGCCGCGACGCACCCCTCGATTTCCGCCCCGCGGGGTACTGGCGACCACCGGCCCGGTGGACGCCATAGACGAGTACTATCAGCCCGGCCTCGGCTGGGTCTTCCGCCGCCGGCTCCACTGGGTCGCGGCGGCGCTGCCCCAGTCGCTCGGCCGCGTGCTCCAGGTGGGCTACGGCAGCGGCATCGAACAGTTCTTCCTCGCGCCCGACGCGCGGTTCTCGGCCGGCGTGGACGTGCACCCGAACGGGGCGGCGGTCGCGCGGGCGCTCGCGACCGCCGGGCTCCGGAGCTCCCTGCTCCGCGCCGATGGGCAGGCGCTGCCGTTCCCCGATCGGAGCTTCGACACCGTCGTCATCGTGAGCGCGCTCGAGTTCATCCCCGATCCCGGCCTCGCGCTGGCGGAGGCGATGCGCGTACTGGCGCCCGGCGGCCGGCTGGTGGCGCTCCGGCCGCGGGTGCTCCGCTGGGCCGACGTCCTCTATCACGCGCTCTCCGGCCGCGATCCCGAGAGCGACTTTCAGGGCGGGCGCCAGCGGGTGGCGGCCGCGCTCGATGCGCTGAGCGGGTCCGGCGCCGGGCAGTACCGGCTGACGCGGCGGCGGCGGCCCGGCGTGCTCCCCGGCGCGTGGGCGCCGTACGAGGTGGTGGTGGTGGACCGCGCCGGCGACGGCCGCGGCGCCGGACCTGACCTGGATCACTGACGCCGGCGCATCGGCGGGCTCTCTTGGAGTGGTGGCGATGACCGCCAACCCGAGGAGGCGCCGATGCGCACGACATTCCATCATCAGTCGATTCCCAACTACTCCGCCGACTCGACCGGCCGGCGTGACGCGCGCGGCGTCCAGCGCACCCGCAGCGGCACTCACGTGGACCGGGTCAAGCGGCTGATATCGACGTACGAGGCGCTGACGAGCGGGGCGGCGCGGTAAGCGGCCGGCGCATGTGGATCGTCGTCGCGGTGCTCGTCACGGCGATCGCCGTGCTCGTCGCCCTCAACCTGGTGACGGGCGAAAAGAAGATCACCCACCAGATCCGCCACCTCTATGCCGCCGGGGATCCGCAGTTCGCCCGGGCGGTGGGGACGCTGCTCGGGCCGCCGCTCGCCACCGGCAACCGCGTCACCCCGCTGCAGAACGGCGACGAGATCTTCCCCTCGATGCTCGGGGCGATCTCCGCCGCGCGGCGGAGCATCGATTTCGAGACCTACATCTACTGGTCTGGCGGCATCGGCCGCCGCTTCGGCGATGCGCTGAGCGAGCGGGCCCGCGCCGGTGTGCCGGTGCACCTGCTGCTCGACTGGGTCGGCACCGGCAAGATGGACCAGGCGGTGATCGACGAGATGGAAGACGCCGGCGTGATCGTGGTGAAGTACCATCCGCTCCGCTGGTACAACCTCGGTCGGCTCAACAACCGCACCCACCGCAAGCTCCTGGTGGTGGACGGGCGCGTCGGCTTTACCGGCGGCGTCGGCATCGCCGACGAGTGGACCGGGCACGCCGGGAATCCGGACCACTGGCGCGACTCGCACTTCCGGATCGAGGGACCGGCGGTGGCGCAGATGCAGGCGGCGTTCATGGACAACTGGATGAAGACCCGCGCGCTGGTGCTGCACGGTGAGGACTACTTTCCGCATCTGCCGGTGGTGGGGCCGCAGTGCGCCCAGGTCTTCAAGAGCTCCGCCAACGAGGGGAGCGAGAGCGTGCGGCTCATGTACCTGCTCTCGATCGCGGCGTCGGTGGAGCGGGTGCTGATCGCCAACTCCTACTTCGTACCCGACGATCTCGCGGTGGACACGCTGGTCGAGGCCCGCGCCCGCGGCGTGCGGGTCGAGATCATCGTCCCGGGTCCGCATATCGACACCGAGACGGTGCGGCGCGCGTCGCGCTCGCGCTGGGGGCCGCTGCTCGAGGCCGGGGTCGAGATCTACGAGTACCAGCCGACGATGTATCATTGCAAGGTGATGATCGTGGACGGCATCTGGACGTCGGTGGGCTCGACCAACTTCGACAACCGCTCCTTCCGGCTCAACGACGAGGCCAACCTCAACGTCCTCGATCGCGACCTCGCCGCCGACCTGGAGCGGGTGTTCGAGGCCGACAAGGCCGCCTCGCGGCAGGTGACGCTTGCGATGTGGCGGGACCGTCCGCGGGGCGAGCGGCTGGTGGAGCGCGCCGCCGGGCTGTTGCGGGCGCAGCTTTGAGCGCTGCATCAGATGCTGAACCAGGAGATGACCATGCCTTCACCGAAGAAGCCGGACCCACCGCAGCGCGACGCCGAGGAAGAGGGCTCCGCCGCCCGGCCGCTCCAGACCCCGACGCCTCCGGACCGCGATCCCGCGGAAGAGGGCTCGGCCGCGCGGCCCCAGCGATGAGCCGCGGCGCGCTCCGTAGAATTACCCAGCCCGCTCCGGGCCCGCGCGGATTGTCCCGCTCCGCCTCGGCTCCTACGCTTGGCACGTGACTGAGTGGGATGCGCTCCAGGTCGTCGGCATCAGCCACCGCGATGCCGGGCTCGCCGTTCGCGAGCTGTTCGCGCTTGCCCCCGACGCCATTGCGGCACTGCTGAATCGAGAGCGCGCCGCCGGCCGCACCGCCGTCGTCCTCGCCACCTGCAACCGCTGCGAGCTCTACTGGCACGGCGGTCACGACGCCGAGTCGTGGCTCCGCGACCTCGGCGCCGCGCGCGGGATGGTGGCCGGCGTGCCGCTGGTTCGCCGTCGCGGCGTCGACGCCATGCGGCATCTGCTCCGCGTCGCCAGCGGCGTCGAGTCGCAGATCCTCGGCGAGACCGAAATCCTCGGCCAGGTGCGCCGTGCCTACGACGCGGCCCGCGCCGCCGGCACCACCGACCTCACGCTCGACCTCCTCTTTTCCGCCGCACTCACCGCCGGCCGCCGCGCCCGCTACGAAACCCTGCTCGGCCGGCATCCGCTCTCGGTGAGCGCGGCGGCGGTGGATCTGGTGCGCGGTTACTGGAATGGCTCGCTCGACGGGCGGCGCGTCGTGGTGGTCGGCGCCGGTGAGGTCGCCGAAGGCGTGCTCCGCGCGCTGGACGGAAGCGGGGCCGCGGTGACGGTGGTCAATCGCCACGCCGAGCGTGCGGAAGCGCTGGCGTCCGCGTGGGGCGCCGCCCAGGTGCGCGAGTGGTCCGCGCTGCCGTCGCTCGCCGCCGAAGCCGACGCGCTGCTGGTGGCGACCGCGGCGGCGGCCCCGACCGTCACCGCCGATCTCCTCGCCGTCGCATCGGCGGGACGGGAGAGCCGGCCGCTCCGCGTCGTGGACCTCGCGGTGCCGCGCAACGTCGCGCCCGCCGCGCGGGGCCTGCCCGGCGTCGAGCTCTCCGACCTCGACGATCTCCGCGCCCAGCGCTGCCCGGTGCCGAGCGGCCCGCCGCCGGAGCTGCCCGAGGTGGAAGCGCTGCTCGACGACGAGCTGGCGCGGCTCCTCACCGCGCTCCGCGGTCGCGCCGCGGCTCCGCGCCTGGCGGAGCTGCACCGCGAGAGCGCGCGGCTCACCGAGCAGGAGCTGGAATGGGCGCTCCGTCGCCTGGAGCACCTGGGCGACGCCGAGCGAGAAGTGGTGCGGGAGATGGCGGAGCGGCTGGTGCGCCGCGTGCTCTATCCCGTGAGCCGCGAGCTCAGGCGGGAGTAGCGCCGGCGGCATCGCTGCTCGCCGGGATCCTGCGGCACTCCGGATTCACACACCCGGGACAATTCAGCAGGTACTGCGGCCCGTGCCGCTCGCCGCTCGCGAGGTGCGCGCGGACGATGTCGGCCATGGCATCGAGGAACGCCGGCCGGTCGTTGAGCGCGGGCGTGCGGATGTAGCGCTCGATGCCCGCCTGCCTGGCCACGTGGCCGTACTCGATGTCCAGCTCCGACAGCGTCTCGATGTGATCGCTGGTGAAGGCGATCGGCACCACCAGCAGGTGCCGCCGTCCCCGCGCGCCGAGCTCGCGTATGACGCGCTCGGTGCTGGGGCCGAGCCAGCGCACCGGGCCCACCGCGCTCTGATACGCCAGGATGTACGGATACGGCTCGCCCAGCCGCTGCATCACGGCGTGCACGCTGGCGCCGATCTCCTGCGGATACGGATCGCCCCGGTCAATGACGTCGAGCGGCAGCGAGTGCGCGCTGAAGAGGATCGTCACCTTCGCGCGCTCCTCCGGCGTGAACCGGGCGAGTCCGTCGCGCACCGTGTCGGTCATCGCGCCGATGAATCCCGGGTGCACCGGCCAGCGGTCGATCACCGTCCAGTCGAACGCGTCGCTCAGCCCGGCGCGCGCCGCGGCGCGCCACAGCTCGTTGAGACTCGAGCCGGTGGTGCTGCAGGAGAACTGCGGGTACTGGGTGAAGGCGACGGCGCGGCGCACGCCGTCGGCCGCCATGGCGCGGAGCGCCTCCTCGCTCTGTGGCGGCGAGTAACGGAAGGCGATGTAGCAGCGATGCGGCGCCGTCCCGGGCGAGAGCGGGTCGAGCCGCTCCACCATGCCGCGCCCCTGTGCCTCGGTCCAGCGGCGGATCGGCGAGCCGCCGCCGATCGCGGCGTAGAGCTTCTGCACCTTGGGCGTCCGCCGCCGGGCGATGAACGGCCCGAGCCAGCGCTGTGCCGGTAACTGGATGATCTCGCGGTCCGCGAACAGCTCCAGCAGGAAGGGCTCGACGGCGTCGAGCGTCGCGGGGCCGCCGAGATTGAGGAGGACGATGCCGGTGGGGGCGCGTTCGGGGTTGCTCACCGCCGGAATCTAGCGGATATTCGGATCGCCCCCCCTCGTACCCCGGTTTCCGATCCTCTTCGCTCCGGGCGATTCGCATGTCGGCATGGGACGGCACCGTTGACATCCGCTGGTCCGAGGACGCGCTCCGGCTGCTCGCCGAAGCCGGCCGGGTGCTCGGCGCGTCGCTCGACCTCGACGTCACGCTCCATCAACTCGTGGAGCTCGTCGCCGACGAGCTGGACGGCGCCTGCATCCTCATCCTGCTCGATCCCGCCGGGGCCCCCTCGCGGGTTCTCACCGCCCACGCCGATCGGGACGCCGCGCCGCTGCTCCGGGAGCTGATGGAGCGCTATGCCCCGGATCTCGACGACCTCAACTCTCCGCTGACGCTCACGCTCCGCATCGGCCAGCCGCGCCTGCTGCCCGAGGTGGACGACGACGTGCTCACGGCGATCGCGCGGGACCGCGAGCACCTCGAGCTGCTGCAGCGGTTCGCCCCCCGCTCCATGCTGGTGGTGCCGATGGAGGCGGGTGACCGGATCCTCGGCGCCTTCTCCTTCTGCCGCACCACCGCCGGCCACGCCCTCGGCGGCGCCGAGCTGGCGCTGGCGCAGGAGTTGGCGTCGCGCGCGGCGGCCGCGGTGGAGAATGCGCGGCTCCTCGAGACCCTGCTCGACTGCTTCGGGGTCTTCCGCGCCATGCGCGACGAGCGCGGCCGCCTCACCGACTTCCGGGTGGAGTACCTGAACGCCGCCGCCTGCCGCGCGCAGGGCATCCCGCGCGATGCGCAGCTCGGTCGGACGCTGCTGGAGCTGATGCCCGCGCACCGCTCCAGCGGCCTCTTCGACGCCTACGTGGACGTCGTCGAAAGCGGTCAGCCGTTCGCGGCCGACCACTTCGTGCTGGATGAGGATGCCGGCGACGGCGAGCGGCGCCGCCGCGCGTTCGACATCCGCGCGAGCCGGCGCGGTGACGGCGTTGCCGTCGCCTGGCGCGAAACCACCGTGCGCTGGCACGAGGAAGAACGGCTCGCCGCCCACGAGCGCGAGCTGCGCGGGCTGCTGCAGAACGCGCCCGACGTCGTCGCCCGCTACGATCGCGAGGGCCGCTGCCTCTTCATCTCGGACCAGGTGGAGCGTGAGTGGGGCCTGCTGCCCGCCGCACTGCGCGGCGTGCGCGTCGCCGAGCTGCTGATGGAGCCGGCGCTGCTCGAGCGCTGGCGCGCGGCGCTGCGCCAGAGCTTCAGCACCGGCACCGCGGTCGACCTCGAGTTCAGTCTCACCCGGCTCGACGCTACGCAGCACTACCAGACCCGCTTCGCGCCGGAGTTCGATTCCCGCGGCGACGTGCGGAGCGTGGTCACCGTCACCCGCAACGTCACCCGCCGCCAGCGCGCCGAGCATGCCCTCCGCGAGCGCGACGCACAGCTCGCGCTCGCGCTCGACGCCACCGGGCTCGGCACCTGGCAGTACGACGTCGCCGCCGACCGCGCCCGCGGCGATGTCCGCAGCGATGCGGTCTTCGCCGGGCCGGGCGGACGACCGCACAGCAACACCGCTAGCTTCCTCGCGCGGGTGCACCCGGATGATCGCCTGCGGGTCGAGTCCGAGCTCGCCGCACTGCTTCCGCCCGGCGGTCCCGACGAGTTCGCCGCCGAGTTCCGCGTGGTGTGGGACGACGGCTCGGTTCATTGGGTCTCCGACCGCGGCCGGGTCGAGCGCGAGCCCGGCGGCCGCGCGGTGCGGCTGCACGGCGTCGCCTTCGACGTGACCGCGTCGAAGCAGGCCGAGGGCGCGCTGCGCGAGAGCGAGGCGCGGCTCCAGGCGATCGTCGACAACTGCGGCTCCGCCGTCGTGCTCAAGGACCTCGAGGGCCGCTACACCATGGTGAACTCCGCGGCGGCGGCGCTGTCCGGCCGCCCGCGTGAGGCGATGCTCGGCCTGCGCGCCGCCGAGCTTCTGCCGCCCGATCTCGCGGCCCAGTGCGCCGCGCACGATCGCGCGGTGCTCGCCGCCGGCGTGCCGCTCGCCTTCGAGGAGCGCGCCCGCGGCGGTGACGGCCCGGGCAGCGACCGGATCTATCTGGCCGTCAGGTTTCCCCTGCGCGACGCCGCCGGCGCGGTGTACGCCATCGGCGTCATCGCGACCGACATCACGCCGCGCGCGCAGCAGGACGCCGCGCTCCGCCTCGCGTCGGAGCGGCAGCGTGTCGCCATTGACGCGGCCGACCTCGGCACCTGGGAGATGGACCTCGGCACCGACGAGGTGCGCTTCTCGCCCCGCATGGCTGAGATCCACGGCCTGCCGGACGATCGCGAGCGCTTTACGCTGGACGACTGCCGCCGCACCACCCACCCGGACGACCTCGAGCGGGTGGAGGCGCGCTACCGGCGCTCACCCCAAGCCGCGGGCGAGCACGAGATCGAGTACCGCACCGTCGCGGCCGATGGGACGGTGCGGTGGCTCGCGGTGCACGGCTCGACCGTCGCGGATGCCAAGGGGAAGCCGCGCCTCGCGGTCGGCGTCGCCGCCGACATCACCGGACGCAAGCGGGTCGAGCTCCAGCTCGCGCGCGCGGAGCGGCGCTGGCGCGCGCTGGTGCACGCGCGGAACGATGCCGTCTGGGTGATCGCGCAGGACGACGAGCTCAATCCGGCAGGCCTCGATTGGTGGTGCCGCCTCACCGGCCAGGATCGCGACGAATGCCTCCGCAATCCCGATCTGTGGCTCCAGGCGGTACACCCCGACGACCGCGAAGGGGTGCGTGACGCATGGGCGGACGCCCAACGAGAGGGCCGCACCTACGACGTGAGCATGCGGGTCCGCGACGCGGCGGGCGACTGGCGGACCATCCACGTCTACGGTCTGCCGATCCGCGAGAACGGCGAGATCCGCGAGTGGGTCGGCACGCTGGCCGACGAAACGGCGTTGCTCGAGGCACAGGGCGCCCTGCGCGTCGCCGGTGAGCGCGAGCGCCTCGCCGCGTCGACCGCCGGCGTCGGCACCTGGCTCTGGTACATCCGCGATGGGCGGCTCGACTGGTCCGAGGAGACCTGCCGGCTGTTCGGCGTCGTCGCCGACGCGCCGATCACGATCGCCGACTTCCACCGCCACGTGCACCCGGAGGACCGGCGCCGGGTCGAGGGAGAGCTCGAGTGCGGGCTCGCATCGGGTGAGTTCGTGAGCGAGTACCGGGTGGTGACGCCGGACGCCTCGGTGCGGTGGGTCGCGGCGCGCGGCACCGTGGAGCGCGGCGAGGACGGCCGGCCGTTCCGCATGCTCGGCGTGGTGCAGGACGTGAGCGATCGCCGGCGGGTGGAGGAGCGGCTGCGCCAGGCCGAGCGGATGAACGCGGCCGGCCGGCTCGCCGGCGGCGTGGCGCACGAGGTGAACAACATGATGACCGCGGTGATCGGCTTCGCCGAGTTCGTGAGCGACGCGCTCGGCCCCGCGCACCCGCAGTCGGCCGACGTGCGCGAGATCCTCCGCGCCGCCGACCGCGCCGCCGGCGTGAGCCGGCAGCTCCTCGCCTACACCCAGCAGCAGGTGCTCAACCCGACGCCGCTCGATCTCAACGCCGTGGTCGAGGGCATGGTGCCGATGCTCGAGCGGGTGCTCGGCGCCGATCGCCTGCTGGAACGGCGCCTCACCGCGACGCCCGATGTCGTCGCCGACCGCGGCCAGCTCGAACAGGTGCTCGTCAACCTCCTGCTCAACGCGCGCGACGCCACCGCGTCGGGCGGCCGGGTCACCATCGGCACCGAGCCCGCGACGTTAGGCGAGGATGCCGCGGCGCTGCATCGCGAGGTCGAGCTCCGGCCCGGCCGCTACGCGCTGCTGGCGGTGACCGATACCGGCGCCGGCATGGACGCCGAGACCCGCGCCCGGGCCTTCGAGCCGTTCTTCACCACCCGGCCGGTGGGACACGGCATCGGGCTCGGGCTCTCGACCGTGTACGGCATCGTGAAGCAGAGCGGCGGCTACGTGTGGCTCGACAGCGAGCCGGGGCTCGGCACGACGGTGAAGGTGTATCTCCCCGCCGGGGGCCACGCGGGCGAGCCGCCCGCCGAGCCGGTGCAGCGCAGCGGCGGGGCCGAGCGGATCGTGGTGATCGAGGACGAGGACCTGGTCCGCGCGCTCGCGGCCCGCGCGCTCGAGCTGGTCGGCTACCGCGTGCTCTCGGCGTCGAGCGGCCCCGAAGCGCTGGCGATGCTGGAGCGAAACGGCGGGGACGTCGCCGCCGTGCTGTGCGACGCGGTCATGCCCGGCATGAACGGCGGCGAGTTCGCCCGCCGCCTGAGCGAGCGATGGCCCGGCGTGCCGGTGCTCTTCATGTCGGGCTACCCCGGCAACGACGTGGTGCAGCGGGGCCTGCTCGACCTCGACGCGCCCTTCCTCCAGAAACCGTTTACCACCGAGCGACTGGTGAGCGCGGTGCAGGCGCTGCTCGAGCGGAGCCGCGCTAGCGGCCGATGAGGCCCTGCTCCAGCGCCAGCCGGGTGAGCCCGGCGACGGTGCGGATGCCGAGTTTCCGCATCAGACTCTCGCGGTGCGTCTCCACCGTCCGGTGGCTGATGCCGAGCTCCGCCGCGATCTCCTTGTTGGTGCATCCCCGCGCCACCCCCGCCAGCACCTCCCGCTCGCGCGCGGTGAGCTGATCCAGCGCTCCGGGCGCCGTGCCGCCCCGGAGCGCCGCGCTGAGGCGGCTCGCCACCGCGGGACTGAACCAGCTCTCGCCTCGCTGCACCGCGCGCACGGCACTCCGGAGCTCGGTCGCGGCGGAATCCTTGAGCAGATAGCCGTCGGCGCCGCTCCGCACGCTCTCCAGTACGTACTCGGTGTTGTCGTGCATGCTGAGGATGAGCACCCGCGTATCGGGCAGGAGATCGCGGAGTCTCGCCGCCAGCGTCAGCCCCGATTCGCCCGGCATCGAGATGTCGAGCACCACGACGTCGGGCCGGTGCCGCTCCGCCGCGGCGAGCGCCTCGGTCCCGGTCGCGGCCTCGGCGACGACGGTGAAGCCGGGCTCCTGCTCCAGCACGTGCCGGATGCCCTGCCTGACGACGGTGTGGTCGTCGGCGACGAGCACGCGGATCGGGGCCGTCATGCGACGCCTCCGGCAAGCGGCAGCCGCACCTCGAGCCGCGCGCCGCCGCTCCCGCCGGCGCTCCCGCGCCCGACCCGCACGCTCCCGCCCAGCGCCGCGATCCGCTCGCGCATCCCGGCCAGCCCCATGTGACCCTCGCGTTCGGCCGCCTCCGCCCGTCCCTCCGCGAGGCCGCGGCCGTCGTCGCGCACCGCGAGCTGCAGCGCTCGTGGCTCGATGACGAGGTCCACGTCCACGCTGCGCGCATCGGCGTGGCGCACCACGTTGGCGAGCGCCTCCTGCAGCGCGCGGAAGAGCGCCAGCTCGGCGTCCTTCGAGAGCGGCGGCAATGCCGGCGGCGCGTCCAGCTCCACCCGGAGGCCGCTGCGCTCGCCGAAGTCGGTCACGAGCGAGCGAAGTGCGGGCAGCAGGCCGAGGTCGTCGAGCAGCGAGGGGCGGAGATCGTTCACCACGCTGCGGATGCTGCGGATGCCGGTGTCCACCAGCTCGAGCGCGCGGTCCAGTCGCTCGGCCGGGGCCTCCGGCAGCCCGTCGCGCAGCAGCCCGAGCTCCATCTTCACCGCCGAGAACACCTGCGCCGTCTCGTCGTGCAGCTCGCGGGAGAGGCGCCGTCGCTCCTCCTCGTGCTGCTCGACCATGCGCGCGGAGAGCCGCGCCAGCTCGACGGTGCGCGCCTCGAGCCGCGCGTAGAGATCGGCGTTCTCCAGCGCGATGCCGACCTGCTGGCCCAGGGCGACGAGGAACCGCTCGTCGAGCGCGCTGAACGGGTCGCGCGCATCGGCGACGAGCACCAGCGCCCCGGCCGCGCCGTCACCGTGGAACACCGGCAGCACCGCGGCGCCCGCACCCGCGCCGAAGTCGGTCCGGAGCGCCGGCCAGGAGACGTCGAGCCGCGGCCGGCCGCGCTCGATCGCGGCGGCAAGCGCCGCGGCCGACTCGCCCGCCGGCTCGCGGCCGGCCCACGCGGCGCACGCGCCGGCGCCGCGCACGAAGCGGCCGGCGTCGCTCAGGAAGAGCGCGGTGCCTCGCACCGCCGGCAGCGTGAGCGGCCGCGCGAGGATCGCGTCGATCAGGTCGCGCTCGCGGCTGCCGCGCACCAGGTCGCCCGAAAGCCCCGACAGCGCCTGCACCGCGCGCCGCAGGTCTTCCACGACCAGCAGCACCGTGCCCGCGCCGACGGCGAGCTCGAACAGTACGTCGAGATAGTAACCCCACGGCACCCATGCCCCGCGGGCGCGGAGGAACGGGTAGTCGAGGTGGTGCAGTCCCCAGAGGAAGAAGGCGGCGGCCAGCAGCGCGGCGGCGCCGGAGCGCACCTCGCGCTGGTAACGGAGGAAGACCCAGCCGGTCCACAGCGTCGCCGCGCTGAGGAAGAGCACCGCCGGGCCGGCGGCGAGAAGGAAGTTGTCCAGCCGGTAGATGGCCACGTACGACCAGGCGAGCGGAAAGAGCGCGGCCAGCAGATACGCCGGCCGCCACCGCCGCGGGCGGGAGAACACCAGCGCCGCCCACAGGAGCCCGAGCGCCACCCAGCCGGTGGCGACCTGGTGCCAGTAGAGCCACAGCCGGTCGCCCGACAGCACGAAGCTGATGATGGCGCCGAGGCGGAGGAGATAGAGCAGCCATGCCCCCGCCCACCAGGCGAACCACGGCTTGCGCGACTGCTCGAACAGCAGCGCGGCGAGCGCCGCGAGCGCGCCGGTGATGGCGGCCTGCAGGAGGGCGGCGCCGAGCTCCGGCGCCGCCGCTGAGAGCGGGAGCATGGCGAACGCAGCGCTGCGGGTTCGCGCTACTGGTGCAGCGCGAACCCGTCCACGTGCACGTCCAGGTTGTGATTGATCCTGAGCCCGACCGTGCCCTTCCAGTCGTAATCCTTGGCCGGCGCCGACCAGACCTCCTGCCCGTTCACGCCGAACGTCAGCTTCGACGGATCCACCTTGTTGGCCACCTCCAGCTTGTTGGTCGCCTTGCCGCTGGAGTCGGCCTTGTTCACCGCCGGGCTCTCGGTCCAGTCCTGGATGGTGGTCGTCTTGGCGCCGTCGCGCCGCTTCACCAGGTACTTCCCGTCGCCCCGCACCAGGAAGTAGACGTAGCGCTGCGCCTTGCCGTCGAGCGCGTTGCCGCCCACGAACAGGCCGTAGCCCTCGGGGTGCATCGGTGCCTTGGTCTGGGTGAACGTGGCGAGCGTGTGGAACGGCTTGGTGACCTTGTCGGTCTTGCGATAGAGGATCACCGCCGGCCCGAGCGTCGCGTGGAAGCCGGTGCCCATCGCGACGAACTTCACGTTCTTGGCGCTGCTCTGATCGGTGCGCGCCGACCAGCCGGCGGGCAGCGTGCCGCCACCGGCCACGCTCATGTCGTGATCATCGTGCTGCTGGGCGGCGAGCGGCGCCGCCGCGGCGGCGAGCACTGCGAGGACGACGAACGGGAGGCGCATTTGACATTCCTCGACGGGGTGGGGTAATCTCTACCGCATGGGCTACTTCATCGTGATGATCTTCGCCGCCATCGGCGCGGCGACCATTCTGTTCGCGCTCGCCTTCATCTCCCTGGTGATCGGCGGCCTCACCAACGCGATGATCACGCTGATGTCGGGGCCGATCATCGACCGCTACTTCGGCCGCCTGCTCAGCCGGGGCCGGGCCTAGCCGGATCGGCGTGCTCCGCCTCCGGGGTGGTCGCGGCCCGGAGCGCTCCCTCGTAGTTGATCTTCAGGCTTCCCATCAGCTCGCGCAGTCCGCGCACCTTCATCTGCAGTCCGCCGCCGCGCCGCGCCATCGTCGCCATGATGCCGGCGGTGTCGGCCAGCGCGCCCAGGCTGAGGCCCGCCGCGCCGGCCTTGAGCTCGTCCAGCATGCGGCAGAAGCCGCGCACCACCGCTTCGTCCGCCTGGAGCGCTGCCATCTGCTCGATCGTCTTGTGCGCGCGCTGGAACTTGGGCGGCAGCGTCTCCAGAAACGCGAGCTGCGCGTGCTGCCGCGACGAGAGCTTGGGGCCGGTGCTCACGAGGCCCCCGGCGCCGACTGCGTCGGCGCGACTTTGATCTCGGCGGGTGACCCGGCGATCTTCCGGCGCGCCGTGTCGCCCCGCGGCGCCTGCCGCAGCTGTGTGCATGGCCTACGCGGAGCCGGCTTGGATTCCTCGCTCATCGGATTCGCTCCTGTCGGGACTGGTAAGATAGCGCGCGCCCTCGCCGTCTGGCTTGCGCTGGCCGCCGCGTCGCCGCTTTCGGCGCAGACCGCCGCCGCGGGCGGGTCGGTCGCCGGGCGCTGGCGGCTGGCCGTGGATGGCGGCGGCGCCGCGGTGCAGGGCGAGTTGCGGCTCGACGTGTCCGGCCCCCGGCTCACCGGCGAGCTGCTGCTCGAGACGGTAGACTCGGGGCCGCTCCCGGTCTCCGGCCGCGTGCTCAGCGACAGCACCCTCGAGTTCACCGCGCCGCTCGCGGTCGCCACCCGCTTTGCCGGCCGGATCGAGCCCAATCACCTGGAGGGCGTGGTCGAAGGCGGCGCGCCGCGGAGCTGGACCGCGGAGCGGATTCCGCCCACGCTCGAGTACTACGCGGCGATGCCGCGCTTCACGATGAGCCAGGTGATCGCCGGGCGCGGCGACTCGGTGCTGCGCCTCCCCGGCCGCTGGCTCGCCGCGGCGCGGGCCGAGCCGGGGCTCGCGAGCATCGGGCGAGATTACCGGTCGCTCGCGGCACGCGCCGGCGTGGCGCCGCTCGACTCCGCCGCCCTCGCCGGAGACGGCGAGCTCCAGCTCTTCGGCCTCGCCCACCGCGCCGAGCTGATCACGGCGCTCCGGACCACGCTCGATTCCATTCGCCGCGCCATTCCGTCCGACAGCGTCCGCGCCCGCTTCGACTACCTCTTCCGCCCCCGCGGCGAGTGGGTCGTGGATCTGCCGGACGCGGCGCTCTTCCGGGCCCAGCTCCGCATTCGCGGCGTGACGTGGGCCGCCGCCGCGCCCGCGCTCCGCGCCGCCGGACGCGTCGGCGCCGATGCGCCCCCGGACGACGCCGTGCCGCTCGCGCTCTACCGGCTGATCCTCCTCGCCCGGACCGACACCGCGGCGGTCAACGACGCGCTCAACGCCATGCGCCACGCGGAGCCCGCCTCGGCCGCCGCGGTCTCGGCGCTGCTCAATGGCTTCACCGAGGCGTCGGCGTGGTATCTCGCCGCCGTGCGCTTCCTGCTGGTCGAGCGCTGGGTGCCCGAGGCCGGCGGCGTCTCGCCCGCGGAGCTGGTCCGCCGGCTCTGGCGCGCCGACGCCGGCGCGCTCGTCGCCGGCGATTCGCTGCCGCTGCCGGCGCTCCGCCTCAACGTCTTTGGCTACCCGCAGGCGGTGCCGCGCTACGGCGTCCCGCCCGCGCTCTTCTCCGCGCTCGTCCGCAGCGACAACTGGAGCGCGACGCAGTGGCTCGACCGGCACGGGCCCGCCGCGCTGCTGCTGGCGCTCCATCGGCTCGCCACCGACAGCGGGCCGGCAACCACCGTGAGCCAGGGCGACGCGCTGCTCCGCCTGACGACGGTCGGCCGGCAGGCGGAGGCGAGCACCAGCGGCTTCCTCGAGCCCGTGGATGCGGTCGTCTTCGATCCGGGATACGAGCCGCTCTTCGCGCTCGGCACCGTGATTCACGAGTGGCAGCACCTGCTGCTCGAGCGGCTCCGGCTCGCGGCCGCCGTCCGCGGCACCCGCCCCGGCTCGACCGTGCGGTTGCCCGCCGCCGACCCGTACCTCGCCGAGGGTTTCGCCGAGTGGCAGACCGAGCGCGCGCTCGCGCCGGTCGCGGCCCGTTGGCCCGTCGTGGCGTTAGGCGAGGCGGAGAAGCGCGCCCGGCTGCTCCACGCCGATTCGACCGATCCGCACGTGGTCGGCTATCTGCTCTTCCGCGCGGCGGCGGGGCTCCGCGACGGCTCGCGGCTGATTCCCGCGCTCGTCCGCCACGGCGACGATCCCATCGCCTTCGCCGCGGCGCCGCCGCTCGCCGGGCGCTGGTCCCGCTACGCCCGCGCTCCGCTCTGGACGCTGCGGAGCCCCAGCCGGCAGGTGCTCGTGCCGGAAACCACCTTCACCATCGAGGACGGCGTGGCCGATCTCGTCTCATCCCGGATCCTGCAGCGATGAACCGGCGTCTTTGCCTGGCGCTCACGACGTGCGGTGCGCTCGCCGTCGCCCGGGTCGCCGCGGGGCAGCAGACCCGCGCTGAGCGGACCGACGCGCGCGAGACGTCGTCCTACGCCGACGTGCTCGGCTTCCTCGACTCGCTGCAGCGCGCCGGCGCGGGCATTCACGTCGGCACGCTCGGCACCAGTCCGGAAGGCAAGCGGATTCCGTACGTCATCGCCTCGCGGCCGCTCATCTCCTCACCCGCCGAAGCGGCGCGGAGCGGCAAGCCGGTCGTCTGGATCCAGGGAAACATCCACGCCGGCGAGGTCGAAGGGAAAGAGGTCGCGCAGATGCTGCTGCGCGACGTCACGCTGGGCCCGCTCCGTCCGCTGCTCGACAGCGTCGTGCTGCTCGTGGTGCCGATCTACAACACCGACGGCAACGACCACTTCGCGCCCGGCGACGTGAACCGGCCGGGCCAGAACGGCCCCGCCGTCGTCGGCCGCAACACCAACGGCCAGGGACTCAATCTCAATCGCGACTACGTGAAGCAGGAAGCGCCCGAGACCCGCGGCGAGCTGCCGCTGCTCGCCGCGTGGGATCCGGATGTCTTCGTGGACCTGCACACCACCAACGGCAGCTATCACGGCTACGCGCTCACCTACGCGACCGGACTCAATCCCAACTCGCCGCCGCTGAACGAATGGGCGTACGACCGCTTTCTGCCGGCGATCCGCGAGCGGATGCGGAAGCGCCACCACGAGGAGACGTACTGGTACGGCAACTTCCGCAACCAGGAGCCCGACTCGCTGACGCAGGGTTGGGAGACGTACGATCCCCGTCCCCGCTTCGGCATCAATCTCATGGCCATGCGCAACCGGCTCGCGATCCTGAGCGAGGCGTACAGCAACGACCCGTTCGCCCAGCGTATCCGCGCGACCTACGACTTCACTCGCGAGATCCTCAGTCTCGTGGCCGAGCGGAAGAGCGAGATCAGAACGCTGGAGCAGGCCTCCGATCGTTGGCGCCCCGATTCCGTCGCGGTGCGCTCGAGCTACGCGCCGCCGCGCACCGACGCGATCATCGCCGAGATCACCCACGACGCCGGCGAAGGAACCAACGGCTACGCCCGCCGCCAGCGCACCGGCGTCTTCCGCAGCATCCGCATGCCGGTGTTCGATCGCTTCGTGCCGACGAGGGTGGAGGCGCGGCCGGTCGCCTACTTTCTTCGGGCCGAACACGCGGCGCTGGTCGAGCTGCTCCGGCGCGAGGGCGTGCGGGTCGAGCGGCTGGCCGAGCCGTGGCACGGCGCGCTCGAACATTTCGCGCTCGACACCGTGCGTGCGACGGCGGTCCCGTTCGAGGGACACCGCACGGTCAGCGTCGAAGGCCGCTGGGCCGACGCGGAGCCGCGCGACGTTCCCGCCGGCTCCTATCTCGTCCGCACCGACCAGCCGCTCGGCACGCTTGCCGCGTACCTGCTCGAGCCGGCGTCGGAGGACGGCTTCGTCACCTGGAACTTCCTCGACCGCGAGCTGCGCCCGCGCGGCGAGTACTCCATTCTGCGCACTGGCGCCGCGGTCCGCGCGGTCGCGGTGGAGGAGCCGTGAGCCCCGCGGTGCTCGGCGCCGGACACGCGGCGCCCGACTTCACCCTGCCGGCCGACGCCGGCCACAAGGTTGCCGAGGTGTTGGCCGCGCACGCACACGAGTAGGTTACGCCGATGCCATCATCCGTACCGCTCCGGCGCCGGGCTCGCCTGGCGCCGCTCTGCGCGCTCGCGTCACTGGCGTGTGGTCATGCGCCGGCGTCGGCGCCCGTCCTCGCCACCGCTCCCGCCCACGCCGATTCCATGGTGCCGCCCGCGCCGGGCGAGCGCCACCTGCGCAACATCCGGCAGCTCACCTTCGGCGGCAACAACGCCGAGGCGTATTTCTCCGCATCGGGGACGCAGCTCATCTTCCAGCGGCAGGACAGCGTCGAGGCCGGCTGCGACCAGCAGTACATCATCAACACCGACGGCAGCGGGCTGCACCGGGTCTCGAATGGAAAGGGCCGCACCACCTGCGGCTATTTCTATTCCGGCGACCGCCGCATCCTCTATAGTTCGACCTTCGCGTACTCGCCCGCGTGCCCGCCGCCGGTGGACCGGTCCAGGGGCTACGTCTGGCCGCTGAATCACCTCGAGATCTACAGCGCGAACGCCGACGGCTCCGGCCTTCGCCCGCTCACGAGCAACGGCGCGTACAACGCCGAGTCCACCGTGTCGCCCGATGGCAAGCGCATCGTGTTCACCAGCACGAAGGACGGCGACCTCGATCTCTACACGATGAACGTGGACGGATCGGACGTGCGGCGGCTGACCCGCCGCATCGGCTACGACGGCGGCGCGTTCTTCTCGCCCGACGGGAAGCACATCGTGTGGCGCGCGTGGTACCCCGAGACCGCGGCCGATTCGGCGCAGTATCTCTCGCTGCTCGCGGAGCGGCTGGTGAAGCCGGCGCGCATGGAGCTGTGGATCGCCGACGCCGACGGCGGAAATCCGCGGCAGGTCACCCGGCTCGGCGGCGCCAACTTCGCGCCGTACTTCACGCCGGACGGACGTCGCATCATCTTCGGCTCGAACTACCGGAATCCGCGCAGCCGCAACTTCGATCTCTACCTCGTCAACCTGGACGGCAGCGGGCTGGAGCAGGTGACCACCGATCCCGAGTTCGACGGCTTCCCGATGTTCAGCCCCGACGGCAGGAAACTCGTCTGGGCCTCCAACCGTCATGGCCGCGAGTTCGGCGAGACCGATCTCTTCATCGCGGACTGGGCCGAATGACTTCCGAGAGAGTGCGCATGACCGACAAGACCGACGATCACTCGTTCGCCACCTGGCTGTGGGAGTGGACCAAATCGATTCTGGTGGCACTGGTGATCTGGTTCTTCCTCCGCACCTTCCTCGTCGAGGCGTTCCGGATTCCGTCGGGGAGCATGGAGAACACGCTGCTCGTCGGCGATTTCCTCTTCGTGAACAAGGCGCTCTACGGCGCCGAGGTGCCGCTCATCCACGCGCATCTGCCCGCGGTGCGCGAGCCGAAGCGCAACGACATTCTGGTGTTCGATTCGGTGGAGGAGGACGGGCTCAAGGTGGTGAAGCGGCTGATCGGAATGCCGGGCGACACGCTCGCCATGGAAAGCGGCCAGCTCATCCGCAACGGCAAGCGCATCAACGAGCCCTACGCCGTGCACAGCGACCCGACGCTCTCGGCCGATCCGCTCCAGCGCGCGAAGATGCGCGAGTGGCAGTTGAAGCACCTGGTGGAGCGGAGCCCCGACGGCTATCGGCCCGATCTCCAGGACTGGGGCCCGATCGTGGTCCCGGCCGATTCGTTTTTCATGATGGGAGACAACCGCGACAGCTCGTACGACGGGCGGTACTGGGGCTTCCTGCCGCGCCAGAACGTGCGCGGTCGGCCGCTGCTGATTTACTACAGCTACGACCAGACCAGCTGGCGCCCTCTACCGTTCTTCACCGCGACGCGCTGGAGGCGGATCTTCAGCGTCCCCAGGTGATCGTCAGTGCGGCTGCCGCCGTGCCGGCTCACCGACCGGAGCCGGAGCCGGGCCGCCGCTGCGGTCGATATAGACGGCGCTCCGCCCGCAGGCACTGCAGTGGAGCGTAACCCTCCCCGCCCCCTCCGACTCCTCTCGAAGCGGATTCCGCTCCACCGCCGTCGAGCCGCAGCTCGGGCAGACGAGCGCGCGATGCTCCCGATCCGCCGCGATCAGCACCAGCGCCTCAGGCGCGCGATATTCCTTGATCCCCCGACGACCCAAAGCCCCACCTTCCGCGGGATGACGGCACGACTGCTGCTTGCCCCGCAACCGCAGTCCAAATTAGGACTTTCGCTCGGCGGCGCATAGGCTTGTAACCGCTTGGAGGTGTGACCGATGACCCGCTCCTTCCTGTCCTTCGCCGTGGCGGTGCTGCTGACCGCCGCCGCCGCCCCCGTCGCCGCCCAGGCGACCCACGAGATCCGCCTCGAGGCGGACCCCGCGGCCGATCAGTATCGCTTCGTCCCCGCCCAGGTGACCGCCCGCCCGGGCGACGTGCTCGTCTTCCGGGCCGTCAAAGGTGGACCGCACAGCGTCGTGTTCGAGGAGCAGGGCATGCCGGCCGGCGCGAAACAGATCCTCTCCGCCGCCCTGCCCGACCGGACCAGTGACCTCGGCAGCCCACTGCTGAACACCGGCGCTGCCTGGCGGGTAACTCTTCCGGCCAACCTGCCGCGCGGGCGCTACCCGTTCTACTGTCTGCCACATCGCGCCTACGACATGCGAGGCGAGCTGACGGTGAAGTGACTGGGTAGTAGTGACAGTTACCCCGCTTTCAGCTTGACGTCGCATCAACCGGTCGGTACGTTGCCGCCACTCGCCGCAGGGTCACGCGAGCACACGGACCGCGTCAGACAGGCAGGAGGCCAGGTGTCGGAACTCGGCGGGTCCCAGATCTCGACGCTGCTCGAGACGCTTCCCGGCATCGCTCAGGTGCTGCGGAGCCCGGTGGCTGACGCGATCGTCAATCTTTCCCGCGCTGCCGCCCGCCTCACCGAGTTCCGCATCGCCGACGCCGAAGAGCTGGTCCGCTACGCCACCCGCCGCAGTCTGCTGGGGAACGACGAGGGCGAGCGCGTCCTGACCGAGATCCGTGCCGCCGAGCAACGCCGAGTCGAGAAGGCGGCGGAGCGGCTCAAGGCCCACCAGCAGCAGGTTCGCGCAAAGCCGGCGTTGCGCCCCAAGGCCAAGGCGGCGAAGGCGACAAAGAAAGGCCCCGCCACCAAGGGCGGGGCATCGAAGGCGGCGAAGCGTCGTCCGGCCCCTGCCCGCAAGTCGGCAAAGCCCAGCCGGAAGAAGCGCTAGCCGAAGCTTCAGCTCGTCCGGAACTGGTGCATCAGGCTGGTGAGCCGGTTCGCCGCCTGCAGCAGCTCTCCGGCCGACGCCGCCATCTCTTCGGTCGACGCGCTTTGCTCCTGCGCCGCCGCGGTCACTTCCTCGCTCGCCGATGCGTGCTCGGTCGCGCTCTGGCTTACCTCGATCGTCTTCTGCGCCACCTGATCCACCACTCGGCGGTTCTGCTCCGCCTCGGCCGACACGGCGGTGGTCGCCGTGTGCACCGTGTCCGTCGCCGTGCCGATCTCCTCCAGCGCGTACGCCGCCGCCTGCGCCACGCTCTCGATGCCCGACACCTTGGCGGAGCCGTGCTCCATCGTCGCGGTGACCTCGCGCACCTGCCGGCGGATCATCTCCACCGTCTTGGTGACCTCCTCCGCCGCCGTGGCGCTCGAGTCGGCGAGACGCCGCACCTCCTCGGCGACGACCGCGAAGCCGCGTCCGTGCTCGCCCGCGCGCGCCGCTTCGATCGCCGCGTTCAGCGCGAGCAGGTTGGTCTGCGACGAGATCTGCTTGATGAGGTCGATGAAATCGGTGATCGGCTCGCTCAGCCGCGCCAGCTCTGCCACCTGTGCCGCCGACGTGCCGACGACTTCGCGCACGTCCAGCAGCGTGCGCCCCGCCGCTTCGACGCCGGGTCGGTGATGCGCGGCGAGATCGCGGATCCGCGCCGCCAGCTCCACCACCCGCGTCGCCGCCTCGCTGTTCCGCTGCGCCGTTTCCCGCAGCGCGCCGAGCAGCGTGCCCGCGTCCTCCATGCCCCGGACCTGCACGTCGGCGCTGTTGGCGATGCGCACCATCGCGGTGGAGATCTCGCCGCTGCTCGCCGCGAGCTGCTCGCTCATGGCGGCGAAGTCGCTTGCGCCGGTGCCGATCGCCGTCGCCTCGCGCACCACCGCGTCCACCACGCCGCGGAGGCGCACGGCCATCGAGTCCATCGCCAGCGCCAGCCGCTCCAGCTCGCTCGGCATCTTCCCCAGCTTCACCGAGCGGAGGTCGCCGGCGCCGAAGCGGTCGGCCGCGTTGACCAGCCGCCGCAGCGGTACGTCCACCGACCGCACGGTCTGGAACACGATCAGCGCGCCCGCGACGAAGGTGAGGAGCGCGAGCGCCGCGAGGAGGAAGCGCCGCCGCGCGACGTCGCGCTGTACCTGCCCGCTCTGCGCCAGCGCCCGCGCTGACTGCGCCCCGGCGACCGCGCGCACGTCGCTCACCCGCGTGTCCGCCGGCGCGCGCGCCTGGTCCGCCTGGAGTCGCGCCTCGTCCATCCGGCCGATATCGGCGAGCGCGTGGGCGAGCGCGTACGCGACCTCGATCTGCGCCTGCTCCGCTTCGATCTTGTTGAGGGTGACGCGGTCGGAGGTGGTGAGCGATCCGATCTGCCGATAGCGGCGCTGGAAGCCGTACGCGGTGTCACCGCTCGCGGCAAACTCGCGCTTGAACGCCGCCGATGGCCGCACCAGATACTGCTCCGCGGCGCGCATCTCGCTCGTCACCGATGCCACGAGTCCCGTACTCACGTTCATGCCCTCGACCAGCGTCTCCGATTCCTGCGAGATGGCGCGGTCGATGGAGTTGAGCGAGCTGACCGCGATCGCGGCCACCACGAGCGTCAGGGCGAGCAGCACCGCCATGCCGGCGATGAGCCGCCGTCGCAAGCTGTCGAGCATGCTCAGAGCCCTCCCGCCAGCACTACCTGGCCGTTCTTCACCAGCCCGATGTAGACCTGCCGCGTGGGGACGTCACCCGCGGAGTCGAACGCGATACGGCCGGTGACGCCCTCGAACGCCGGCGTCGCGGTCCCGACCTCCGCGAGTGCGCGGCGGATGGACTCGCGATCGGTGCCGGCCCGCGCGATCACGTCGCGCAGCAGGTACACCGCATCGTAGGTCGCGGCCGCCGGCTGGTTCGGATCGCCGGCGTCGGGATACTTCCGGTGCCACGCGTCGAGGAAGCGGCGGTTGGCGGCGGTGTTGAGCATGGGGAAGTAGGCCGCGCTCTCGTAGGTGCCCTCCGCGAGCGCGCCCGCGTGCTCGATGCCCTCGAGACCGTCGGCGCCCATCACCGGCACGTCGATCGCGCGCTGGCGCGCGCCGCGCAGAATCGTCTCCGCCTCGCTGCGGTTGCCGGCGACGAGGATGAACTGGGCGCGCTTCTCCTTCGCCATCCGGTCGAGGTAGGGACCGACCTCGGGCATGTCGCCGAGGTAGGGATCGTTGGAGACGACCTCGCCCTGACGCTTGCGGAACTCCGCGACGAAGGTCGAGCGGACGCCGCGGCCATACGCGTCGTTGAGGTAGAGCACGGCACCGCGGGTGAGCTGGAGCCGGTCGTGCGCCCACCGCGCCAGCGCCGCGCCGTGCGCCAGGTCGCTCGGGCAGACGCGGAAGGTGTACGGCCCCGCGCCGGTCACGTCGGGCGACGAGGAGGAGGGGGAGAGCTCCACGACCGGGTTACGCCCACCGTTGTACACCGGCGCGGCGGCGAGGGTGGTGGCGGAGAAGAGGTGCCCGATCACCGCGACCGCGTCGGACTGGTAGAGGTCGAGCGCCGCGACGATGGCGGAGTCGACGTTGTCGTGATCGTCGCGCTCGATCAGCTCGAGGCGACGGCCTTTCACGCCGCCGTTGGCGTTGATCTCCTCGACGGCGAGCCGCGCCGCGAGCCGCATCGGCGCACCGACCGGATCGCTGAACGCGCCGGCGACCCCGAGCCGGATCGGGCCGCTGTTACAGCCGGCGAGCAGGAAAAGAAGGAGCGGCAGACCGGCCGGCGGCGTACGCCGGCGCCCGCGCGAGATGAATCGGCCGAGAGGTCCGCGAGGGGACACGTCGGTCTCTCCCAGTGATACCACGGAGGCGCAGCCCCATGCGGGGCGCAGATTGTAAGCGGTGAGAACGACGAAGGTTAAGAGTCGGCGGCAGGGAAGGCAACGGCCGGCGTCACTGGCTGCCCTTCATTGCCGCGCCGCGCGCGGGGTGCCAGGCGTCGAGCACGTGGCCATCCACCAGGCTCACCGAGGCCGTGCGCTCGCCCTGCTGCACCCGCCAGGTCAGCCGGATCATCCGGCCGCGCCGCACCCACTGCATCATCCACTGGGTGCCCTGGACCTTGGCGCCGACCCGTCCGTATCGCCGCTCGAGCCGGCCGCGCCAGTCGTCGAGCTGGTCCGCTGCCACGCCGCTGGAGAGCGTGAGCACGCCGGTGACGCCGTCAATCGCGGACAGCCAGAGATCGATCGGCCCGCCGAGATCGGGATCGGCAAGCGTCGCGCGGCACTCGGTGACCCGCGGGTCCAGTCGCGAGTGATCGCACTTGAGATGGCCGCCCTCGTCGGAGTCGACGCGGGCGGTGACGGCGTCCAGCGTAGCGCCGGCGCGGAAGCCCATGAACTCGAGCGGCGCGGGATCGGCCGCGGCGGCGCTCTGGGCGAGCGCCGCCGGCGGCACGGCCATCAGTGCCAACGACAGCGCCGGCCCTGGCGCGAGCAATCGCGAGAGCAAGCGGGGGACGGACATCAGGGGCTCCCTCCCGTGATGGGTGGGCACGCCCAAGGAGTCAGACCTTGCGGACGTTCGAGGCCTGCAGGCCTTTCGGCCCCTCGACGATCTCGAACTCGACCTGATCGCCCTCGGCGAGCGAGCGGAAGCCTTCCGCCATGATCGCCGTGTGGTGCACGAACACGTCCTTGCCGCCGTCCTGCGCGATGAATCCGAAGCCCTTGGCGTCGTTGAACCACTTCACCGTGCCCTTCGCCATCGAAGCAACCTCTGAAAAGGGAGCGAGGCTCCATGAACCTCCCGGACCGGTGTGGCCCGGGAGCAGAAACGCCGCCCGAATGCTGTGATCCGGCCGGCGACGTGCGCGTTAGCGATGACGGGAGGCGACTACGGACACCCCTGTACTCATGGGTATAAGGTCAAGCGCGTTTTGGGTTTTGTCAATAAGCGCCGGCGCCGCTAGCGGAGCACCACACCGGCGCTCTTCAGCTCGTGGCCCAGGAGCCAGCGCTTGCGGTCGAGGCCGCCGCCGTAGCCGACGAGCGCGCCGTCCTTTCCCACCACGCGATGACACGGAACGAGGATGGCGAGGTGATTGCCCGCGATGAGCTGCCCGATCTGCCGCGGCACCAGTCCCGTCGCGCGGGCGATGTCGTCATAGGCGCGGGTCTCACCGAACGGAATGCGCATCAATGCGCGGAACACCGCGAGCTGCTCGGTCGAGAGATCGAACCAGCGCCGCAGATAGCCGGGAAACGGCAGCCGCGCCGGGCGGCCCGCGAAGTAGCCGTCGAGCCATGCTACGGTGCGGGCACAGGGCCCGCGCTCGATCTCGAGGCTCGGCGTCGCGCTCCGGAGCCGCACCGCCCAGCGCACGTCGTCGGCGCGGGCGGGAAACTCGATCACGAGCGGGCCCGTATCGCACTCCGCCACGGTGAGCGGCCCGAACGGTGCCTCGTAGCTGTTCCATTCGATCCGCATGCCACCTCCGGGCGCCGGACGCCTTCACCTACTAAATTGGCGTCGCTTCCTTCCCTCGTCGAGGTTCCAGATGCTGCTCGCCCTCGGGGTGCTCGCGCTTCTGCAGCAACCCGCCGCGCCGCCGGCGCCGGCCAGGCCCGTGCTCGCCGCGTCGCGCATCGCGCGCGCTGTCATTCAGCCAGGCGACGTCGCCGTGCAGGTCGGCGATACCCTCCGGCTCCACGCCGTCGCGTACGACTCGAGCGGCGCCGAGATCTCCGATACCCAGACTCGCTGGTTCACCGCCGGCGGCTTCTTCGAGGGGCGGGTGGACTCGACCGGTTTGGTGACGGCCGGCTCGTCCGGCACGCTGCGGGTGAGCGCCGTCGTCAGCCCGAAGGAGGGTGGGCGGCCGGCGCCGGCCTTCGCGCGGATCACCATTCTGCCGCAGCCGGCCGCGAAGGTGGTACTGGATCCGGCGGTGACGAAGCTGTACGTCGGCCAGGCGCTCACGGTCGACGCGACGCCGTACGCGGCCAACGACGATCGCCGCTACGACTCGATCGTGTGGGGCAGCGACGCGCCTAACGTCGTGGCGGTGAGCGCCGCGGGCCGGGTCACCGCGCTCCGGCCGGGGCGCGCGACCGTCACCGCGCGGGCGGGGAAGGCGAGCCAGTCGCTCACGATCACGGTGCAGTCGAACCCGGTCGCGATGCTGCAGCTCGAGCCGGCGAGCACCGTCGTCCGCACCGGTGACGTGGTGCGGTTCACGCTCGCAGCGAAGACCGGCGCCGGCCGCCGGGTCGCCGACGTGCTCCCGGACTGGTCCATCGCGCCCGGGCACGCGCAGATCGACGCCGACGGCGGGTTCGTCGCCGAAGTGCCCGGGAGCTACCGGGTCACCGCGAGCTTCGCCGGCAAGAGCGCCGAGGCCGTGGTGGAGGTGCACGCGCGCGACGCGCTGCGGCCGACGACGCTGGTCGGCCGGGTGCCGATCAAGGGCGAGGCCGCCGAGTTCTGGCTGCACCCCGACGGGAAGCACGGCTATCTCAGCACCATCGGCGACCGGATCTACGCCATCGACGTGAGCGACCCGTCGAAGCCCGCCATCACCGACTCGGTCGTGGTGGACGCGCGCGTGGTGAACGACATCATGACGACCGAAGACGGCAAGTTCGGGGTGCTGACCCGCGAGGGTGCGTCCACCCGCAAGAACGGCATCGTCATGCTCTCGTTCGAAGATCCGGCCCATCCCAGGGCGATCGCCGAGTTTACCGAGACCGTCACCGGCGGCGTGCACAGCACCTACGTGTACCAGGGCCACATCTTCCTCACCGACGACGCGACCGGCTCGATGCGCGTCATCGACATCCACGACCCGTATCACCCGAAGCAGGTCGCCCGCTGGGAAACGCCCCGCACCGAAGCCGGACGCATGCTGCACGATATCGCGGTCACCGACGGCCTGGCGTATCTCAGCTACTGGAACGACGGACTGGTGATTCTCGACGTGGGCAACGGCATGAAGGGCGGCAGCCCGGAAAATCCGCAGTTCGTCAGCCAGTACAAGTACGACCTCAACACGCTGTATCGCGACGTCGAGGCGGCCGGCGGACCGGGATTCATCCGCGGCACGCACACCGCCTGGCGGCACGGCAAGTACGTCTTCCTGGGCGACGAGGTGTTCAGCGCCAAGCCGCGCGCCACCGAGGGCGGCGGGGTGGTCGGGCTGGGCCGGGCGTACGGCAGGCTGCACGTCGTCGATGTGAGTGACATCGCCCGTCCCCGCGAGGTGGCCTACTACGAGCCGAAGGACGGCGGCAGCCACAACGTGTGGGTCGCTGGCGACACGCTCTACATGGGCGACTACCAGGGCGGGCTCCGCGTGCTCGACATCTCGGGCGAGCTGCGCGGCGATCTGCTGGCACAGGGGCGCGAGATCGCCCACGCCGTCACCGGCGACAAGGACGGCGCCGTCGCCAACGCCGCCAACGCCTGGGGCGCGATCTACCGGGACGGCAACATCTACGTGCCGGACATCAACAGCGGGCTCTGGATCGTCAAGGTAGAGCCCAAGAGCGAGCTCACGCCCTGACGTGTAGATTTGACGCGATGACCGCACCCCAATCGCTGGTGGTTCGCAGCTTCACCGACCGGGCCGAAGGGCTGTCGCACTTCATGCTCCGGGCGGGTGAAGCGCCGCGCCTCCTCGCCTTCGACGATGCCCTCGGCTGCCCGGTCGAGACCGCGCTGGCCGCGCTGGAGTGGACCGGCGCAGTCGGCATTCTGCTGGATGACGACCTGCTCCACGCCGCCCGCCTCACCAGCGAGACGGCGGCCGCGGTCGTCGAGCGCCGGAGCGACAAGGGGCGGCGCTTCGTCTATCTCGGCCCCCGCCTCGATGCGCCGCCGATGGACGTGTTCGAGGGCGCCGTGCTGTTCGACGAGCCGGGAGTGAAGGCGGTCGAGTTCACCCAGCGGGCCCACGCCCTCGCGCACTTCCTGCGCGCCACGGCGGGTGCCGGCGCGCTGCTGGCGCTGCTGGGCCGCCGCGCCCCCGAGATCCGTCACCTGCGCCGCTGGCTGGGCGCCATCATCCAGGAGCTGGACGTTCCCCGGCCGCTGGTCGCGGGCTGGTTTGCCGCCAGCTCAGCCGGCGGCCTCTTCGCCGCGCACGACAACGAGCCCTCGTACCGTTACATCGAAGTCGGATTGGAGCCATGAACCGCACGCCGAACCGTACGCTCACCTCTCGCCTGCTCATCGCGCTCACGGCGGCACTCGCCCTCGCTCCTGCGGCGCGGGCGCAGACGGTGGTCGGCCCGGAGAAGCCGCTCGACGCCACCCGCGCCAAGGTCCGCGGCTCCCTGGTGGTGCTCCGCGACTCGCTGCTGGCGGTGAGTGTCGCGGCGGCCCGGCTGCAGCGGGACTACGAGCACACCTCGACCGCGGCACTCGAGTCCCGGGCGCAGGCGCTCCAGCAGGCCTGCGCCAGCTCGGAGCGGACGCTTCCCGCCACCCGAGCCGCAATCGCCGGACTCGCCTCGTCCAACAAGGGCCAGAAGCAGAGCCAGCGCGTCGCGCTCAAGGCGCTCGACCAGCTCAAGCCCGAGCTGAGCAGGTGTGCGCAGCAGTTCGGCGAGATGAGCGGGAAGGGTGAAGAGGTTCGCAGCTATGGCGTGCGGCGGAGCGAGCCCGTCGTGAAGGCGGTGCAGGAGTATGAGGCACGCAGCATCGAGTTCGCCGGCTCGCACGAGATCCCGTTCCGGCCGGTCGGTGTCGGACGTGGCGTGCTGGCAAGCTGAGTGTATGTGCACAGCGGATTGTCCACATCGCACCGGTTGTGTGGACGAACGCCGGTAGTACACGGCAGTCCCAGCGCTTAGCAATCCACACCGAATCCACTCCGAAGTGAGCTAAACCGAATAAATACAGGCGCTTGCGAGATTTTCGCTGGCGCCTATCTTCGTTTCCACGCCAGCCGGACACGTGAGGGGACCCCCAGTCCCATCGGCGAACGGAAGGCGGCCCGGGTGGGATATCGGGGGAGAGCACCGACGCAACCAAGGGCTCAGGTGCTCGCAGATCCCGGTGGTCACCCCGCTTGGGCAGGTGAAGCCAGTCGCGTGCTTCATCCACCCCGATCCAGCGCCTCGGGGTGCAGTGCGAACGGTCGGTCCGCGACCCGATCCGACTCGCAGCGCTCGCTCTGACGAACCAGGTGGGATGGCCATCCGGCCTGGGGATGGAAGCCGAGGCCCTGCGCTTGCCCTACCGAGCGGCGAATCAGCCAACCGGCGGCAGCGGGGAGAAGAACGGCGGCGCAAGCCCCGACCTCGGGTAGTCGAAGCGTGGGACGGCCGTTCCGGCTCCGGGCCGGACGGCCGTTCCGTATTTTGCCCCGGAGCGAATCCGGCCTTGAGGCCGTGGAGCCGCGCGATGGAAGTAAGGTGCTCGAACAGCGAGCACCCCAAAACATTCGCGGTACCGCGGCCTCAATCGTTTGATGACGTCAGGTGCCGCTGCTCGGCCGGTAGTCGGGCGGGCGCCGGTGATGGGTCGCCTGCTCATAGGCGTATGCCAGCCGGATCAGAGTCGGCTCGCTCCAGCGTCCCGCAAAGAACGAAAGCCCGACCGGAATGCCCGCGACGTAACCGGCCGGCACGGTGATTCCCGCGTACCCCGCCACTGCCGCCGGCCCGTAGCTCGAGCCCAGCTCATGATCGCCATTCACGTGGTCGATGAGCCAGGTGGGCGAGCCGGACGGCGCCACGATCGCGTCCAGCCGGTGCTGCCGGAGTGTCGCATCAATGCCGCGAGCACGGCTCAGCTGCCGACAACTCGCGAGCGCCTTCCGGTACTTCGGGTCGGTGAGCGATCCCTTCTTCTGCGCCATCTCGAATATCTCCTGCGCGAAGAACGGCATCTCGGTGTCACGATGCTGATCGTTGAAGGCGATAAGATCGGTCAGTCGCTTCATCGGCGCATTGGGCCCGAGCGCGGCGAGATACTCATTGATTCCCGCCTTGAACTCGTAGAGCAGCACCTCGAACTCGGCGTCGCCCCACTTGCCCGCCGTCGCGATGTCGGCGGGGTCGACGATAGTGGCGCCGAGTTCGCGGAGCTGGCGGATGGCATCGTCGGTCAGCGCGTCGGTTTCGGGGTGATAGCCCATGTAGCTCTTCCGCGCCACGCCGACTCGCGCGCCCTTGAGTCCGTTCGGATCGAGGAAGCGGGTGTAGTCGGTGACCGCCGGGCGGCCCTGCGTCGTCGCGGGATCGCGCGGATCGGGGCCGGCGAGCGCGGTCAGCAACGCCGCCGCGTCCGAGACGGTGCGCGCCATCGGTCCGGCGGTGTCCTGACTGGCCGAGATGGGGATGATGCCGGCGCGGCTCACCAACCCGACGGTCGGCTTGATGCCGACCAGCGAATGCGCCGCCGAGGGGCAGATGACCGAGCCGTCGGTTTCGCTGCCCACGGCGACCACGCAGTAACCCGCCGCCACCGCGCCGGCCGACCCGGAGCTCGAGCCGCAGGGGCTTCGGTCCAGCGCGTACGGGTTGCGGCCCTGTCCGCCGCGGCCACTCCATCCGCTGGAGGAGTGGGTCGAACGGAAGTTGGCCCACTCGCTCAGATTGGCCTTGGCGACGAGAATGGCGCCCGCGGCGCGGAGCCGCGCGGCGACGCCGGAGTCGCGAGGAGCGATGGAGCCCTCGAGCGCCAGCGAACCGGCGGTCGTGGTCATCCGGTCGGCGGTGTCGATGTTGTCCTTCAGCACGATGGGAATGCCGTGGAGCGGGCCGCGGGGGCCTTTCTCCTTCCGCTCGGTGTCCAGCGCCGCCGCGACTGCCTCGGCTTCGGGATTGGTTTCGATGATGGCGCGAAGTTCCGGCCCCGCGCGGTCGAGCTGCGCGATACGCGAGAGCGTGAACTGCACCAGCGCCGCCGAGGTGACCTCGCCGGAAGCGAGCGCGTGGCCGATTTCGACGACCGTCGCCTCGGTGAGGTCGAGGTCGCCCGCCGTTCCGCGCGCGGAGTGCGCGGCTCGCGACAGCGCACGGCCGAGTGGCGTGCCCGCGCCGGCCGCGACCGCGGCGACGCCGAGAAAGTCGCGGCGATCCATCATGATTCGGCCAGCCCCCAGTCGCTGCTGCCGCGGAAGGCACGGCGGTTGTCGATGGTCCACAACCGGCGGCTGAGATCGCCGCCGTCGAGGAAGTTCTCCGGAGCGTCCAACGCGTCGGCCATGCTCGCCGTCTTGGCGCTCGCGTTGTCGGCGTAGTGCAGGACTTCGGCCTCGAGCGTCATCGGCGCGACGGCGGCGCCGAACTCCAGCTTGCCGTGGTGCGAGAGGATGAGATGCTGCAGCAGCGTCGCCTCCCGATCGCTGCACGGATCGGGATCGGCGGCGCGGAGCCGCCGCTCCAGCATCAGGCTGCCCAGCACCACGTGACCGAGGAGCGCGCCGCACTCGGTGGCTTCGAAGGCACCCGTCCAGCTGTACGCTTCGAGCTTGCCCACGTCGTGCAGGAGCGCGCCGGCGAGGACGAGGTCGGCGTCCGCGTGGCACACCTTGCACATGGCGCGGCCGATGGAGGCGACTTCCACCGTGTGCTTGAGCAGTCCGCCCAATTCGGCGTGGTGGCCGACGGTGCCGGCGGGGCACTCGCCGTAGCGGTCGCGGAACTCGGGATCGTCGTAGAAGAGCGCCAGCACCGCGGCGAGCCGCGGCCGCCGGATCTCGGCGCGCCAGCGGTCGAGCCGCTCCCACCACGGCGTCACGTCGCCGATGGACGGCACCAGATCACGCCATGCGACGCTGCCGCGTGGGAGCGGGCGGATGGACGTGACGTTGAGCTGACGCTTGCCGCGGAACTGCGCGACGTCGCCGATGACCTGCACGATGTCGTTGCGGCCGAGTCCGTCGAGCTGCCGCTGGTCCACGCCCCAGAACGGCGCCGACTCGATACGGCCGGTCGAGTTGCCGAGCGTCAGGATGGTGCAATCCCTGTCGCCGTACGTCTTCTGTTCCACATCCAGCAGCAGCAGCGGATCCTGCAGTCGCTCGCCGAGCGGGAGCCGCTTGAGGTTGGGCGGGGTCGGCATTGGGTTGGCGGGTTGGAGTTGGAATAGAATAACCCGTACAGTAGGTTCTTTCCATGCAGCCGTCGCATCCACTGCATGTGCTCGTGCTCGAGCGGCGCGCGGATCGGCGGGACGCGCTTCGGGATCTGTTGCGCGCCGCGGGCCATCATCCACTCGAAGCCGCGGACGCCGGCGCCGCGGCCGAGGCGCTGCGCGTGCCGGGGCTCGATCTGCTGCTGCTCGATCTTGGTCTGCCCGAGCTGGACCTCGCGGCGCTGGCGCAGGCGATCTGCCCCACCGGCTCGTCCGCGCCCGACTCGCTGGACGCCGCGGAGCGCCGCCACATTGCCGCGATGCTGCGGCACACCCGCGGCAACCGTCGCCAGGCGGCCATGCTGCTGGGGATCTCGCGCTCGACGCTGCTCAACAAGCTGCGGCGCTACGGACTCGACAGCGAGCGCTGATCCGATGCGCATACCGCTCCGCGGCCGGCTCCGCGTATCCTGCCGGGCCGCGCTCCTCGTATGGTTGGCCGCGCTCGCCCCGGGGGAGGTGATGATGGCGCAGAACCCGGCGCCGGCCGTCCATGATGGCGCGCTGCGGCGAGGGACGCTGAGCTTCGACGGCCGCTCCACGCTGGGCGATTTCGTCGGCAGCACCGACAGCGTCACCGGCGCGGTCGCAGGCGCCGCGGCGATCGGCGCCGTGCGCGGACACGTGGAAGCGCCGGTGACGACACTCCGCACCGCCAACGATCATCGCGACCGGGACCTGAACAAGTCACTGGAGTCGGCGCGGTATCCGGAGATCCGCTTCGACCTCGACTCCGCGACCGCGGCATCCGCGGCGGGCGCGCCCGCCGCGGGAGCCGGCGACAGCATACCGATCACACTGCACGGCACGCTGCACATCCACGGTGTGGACCGCCCGGTGGACCTGCCGGCCACGGTGCTGCGCGCGCCCGGCACGCTGCGGGTGCGCAGCGACTTTCCGCTCAACCTCAAGGACTATCGCATCGGCGGTCTCAGCCGCTTTCTCGGCATGTTCAAGATGCAGCCGGATATCGTGGTGCACGTGGACGTGACGTTCGAGCAGCCGTGAGCCCTCATCAGCGGACGATCCGGACGCGGCCGTAGCGGGAGATGATCACGTCGCGCGCGGCGCCGCCGCGGGTGAGGTGGTACGTCGCGTTGGCGACGCCGGCGGTCCATCCCGTCGGCGCAAAGGCGAGCGGGCGTGCGGGGCCGCTCAGCACCACGCGGTCCGCGCCCGGACCGGCATCGGTCCACGCGGTGACCGTGTCGGCGCCGACGACGGTGCGAACGACGAGCGAGTCCGCGGTGACGAGGAGCAGCGCCGTCCCGCTCGCTGCCCGCGCCGCCAGCCGGGCCTGGCCGTGCGCGCCGGCGACGCGGAGCGCGGCCGCCTCCACGGCCAGGTCGTCCAGCGGCTCGGCCAGGCGGGGGATCATGAATCCCGCGATGATGCCGATAATGGCGAGGACGATCAGCAGCTCCAGCAGGGTCATGCCGCGGCGCATGCGGAAGTGTGGCGTGTCCGGCGGCCGGCACACGCATCGTGCCGACGCAGGTCGGTCCGGAACCGCGCGGCGGCCGGCCCGAACGTCTGCCGGCGGCTCGTCAAGGGGTGACGTTGCTCCCCTTGCCGGGTCGCCAGGGTTAGGGCATACTAGCGCCAACCCCTGTCACGCCTGCCGCGCGGGAGTCTCGACTGTTCACGTCAAGCCGCTTGTTCGGTGAGCTCGGCCCGTCGGCCGACCTCGTGCACCACCTCTCGTTTCTCGAGCGCGCGCGGAGCCAGCGCCAGCGGGAGCGCGATCTCGAGTCGCGGCTGGCGCTCGCCGGCTATCTCGTCGCCCGGCTCACCGCGCGGGCTCTGGCGGTGGATCCCGAGGGCGACACCGAGGACGGCGAAGCGCTGCGCTGGCAGCGCGACAGCACCCGGCGCTATCTGGATGAGCTGCCGGCCGACCGGCCGGAAGTGGCGCACCTCGCCGGCATCGTCGCCGCGATCGAAGAGCCGCTGGCGCGGCGCGAATCGGCGCTGCGCCTCGGTCTCATGGCCTACGCCTACTTCCTCGAGCACGAAGGCCGCCTGGAGGAAGCGCTCGACGTTCTCGGTCTCACCGCGCGGGCGTACGGCAATGCGCTCGCGCCGGCGGAGTTCGTCCGGATCGCGCTGACGGCCGCGCGGCTCAACCGGCTGCTCGCCCGCTGGGACAGCGCGCTGGGGCTGTACGGCACGGCCTCCGAAGCGGCGGTGGCGTGCGGCGACCGGGCCGCGGCGTTGCGTGCGCGCCTGGGTCAGGCCGCGGTGCTCCGCGGGCGGGGCAATCTCCCGGCGGCACGTGACGAAGTGGAGCGGGTGCTCCGCGAGGCGGAGGCGGAGGATCGCGGCGACATCGTCTCCGACGCCTGGCTCGACCTCGGCGCGATCTGCGGCAAGGAGGGGCGCCGCTTCGAGGCGTTGGACGCGAACTATCAGGCGTTCAGCCGCTGCGAGGACCCGCTCCAGCAGATGCGCATCCTGGGCGATCTCGGCGTGGCGTTGCTGGGCGTCGGCGCGCAGGACGTCGCGCGCATCGCGCTCGGCATCGTCGCCGCCTCCCAGGCGAGCTTCACGGTGCGCACCAACGCACTCCTGGAGTTGCTCGAGCTCGAATCGCAGAGTGGCGACCGCCTCGGCTTCGAGCGGCGGCGGCAAGCCGCGGCGGCCGTGGTCGAGCGGATGCCGCCGAGCATGGCGCTCGACTTCGCGTACAAGAGCGCGATCGGGCTGGTGCGGTTCGGGAACCTGAAGCGGGGCCGCCGCCAGCTCGTGGAAGCGCAGCGGCTGGCGGAGCTGCACCGGTTGAACGAGTGGTATTTCCGACTCGACTCGGTGCTCGCGAACCTGGACGGCTGTGGACCGGGCCAGGTCCCGGCCACCGCCGAACCGCTGGCCGTGGAACACGAGCCGGCGGTGTGGGCGATGGCAGCGGGACTCAAGGCCTTCGCGGGGGCGGCGCGCTAGCGGTCAGCCGGCGCGGCGCGTTCAGCAGCGGTTGTTGGAGCCCTGCTGCTCGCAGGTGGTGTCGAACGAGGCCTTCGGACCGGTTGCGGACTCGGAACAGGCTGCGGCGAGCGTGCTGAAGGTGCCGACGAGGGCGAGGGCGAAGAAGAACTTGCGGGCGCGGGTCATGGTGTACCTCCGAAGCGGATCGTCGAGGGGGTACGTCAAGATGCCGGACGCCGGCACTCGCAAACAGGACGATTCTGCGACACGATAGGGCGGATTTGCGACACTCTCTCGTGCTGGCGATGCTGCCGCCGGCCCGGCTCCATCGACTGCGAACGGCGGACGCCACGCGGTTCACCGTGACCAGCGCACCCGCCTGGGGCGAGGCGCTCGAGCTGGTGCGCTTACGGCCCATCGAGCTGGCCGTGGTCGACCCGCTGCTGCACGGCCGGCCGCGCATGACCGAGATCGAGCGGCTGCGGCTGTTGTTCCCGTCGCTTCCCGTAGTGGTCTACACCGCGCTGGTGCCGGAGGTGGCCGGGGTGCTCCTCTCGCTCGGGCAGCTGGGCATCCGGCGGGCGGTCTTCGACCGGATCGACGACGCGCCGGCGGCGCTCCGCTCGGTGCTGCAGCAGGAGCTGGAGCGGGGCGTGGCGCAGCAGGTGATGCAGGTGCTGGCCGAGCGGCTGGCGCCACTGCCGGCGGCGCTCCGGTGGGCGCTCGAGTCCATGGTGCACGCCTCGGCGGAGTCGGCGACCGTGACGGCGCTGGCGGAGCGGGCGCTCCTCACCCGCCGCACGGTGGAGCGCTGCTTCGGCCGCGCGGGACTGCCGTCTCCCCGGACCGTGGTGCAGCTGGTGCGTGCGCTCTATGCTCACCGGCTCCTGCTGGATCCGGGCTATACCGTGGAAGACGTCGCCCTGCGGCTCGGATTCGGCCGCGCGAGGATGCTCAACGCCTGTCTGCGTGACGTGTTCGGCTGCACCGCGGGCGACCTGCGCGCCTCGTATACGCTGGAGGAGACCCTGGCGATGATCACGGCGCGGCACTTCACGCCGGCAGCGCAGGCGGCGAGCTGAGCATGCGGCTGCTCGTGGTGGACGACGAGCCGGCGGTGCGCCGCATCCTGGAGCGCCTGCTCAAGCACTTCGGCTACGAGGTCGTGCTCGCCAGCGACGCCGATTCCGCCTACGCGCTCCTCACCGAGGGCGGCATCGACGGGGTGATCCTCGACCTCCAGATGCCGCTCCTGCCCGGGCCGGAGCTGTATATTGCGATCGCACGCCGCTGGCCGGAGCTGCGCCGGCGCGTGGTACTGATGAGTGGCGAGCTCCACCCGGTCCGGGACCGCTGGCCCGACGACCTGCGCGCCTGTCCGCTCCTTGCCAAGCCATTCACGCTCGACGTCCTGCGGCGCGCCCTCGACGAGACCCTCGTCGAGGAGCGCCCCGCGCCCCGCCGCAGCAACGGCTGCTGACGCTTCGCCTCGAACCACCGCTCATGACCATGCTCATGCCGGTCCCCGTCGCCGCTTCGTCCGTCGCTTCTCCATCAGCCGTCCCGCCGGCCGCGCCGCGCGACCCGCTGGCCACACTGCGCGAATACCGCGCGCTGGCGCCATGGGGGCTGCGCGATCTCAGCGCGCTCGCCGGCGCGGTGCTCGACGCCTCGGACATCACGCCGCTCAACGCCGCCGCGCGCGCGCAGCCGAGCGAGCGCACCATCCGGTTCTACGTCACCCGCGGGCTGGTGAGCCCGCCTGACGGGCGCGGCACCGCCGCGGTGTACTCCTACCGGCACCTGCTCCAGGTGGTGGCGATCAAGCTGCGCCAGATGGAAGGCGGCACGCTCGAGGCGATCGCCGCCGAGCTCACGGCTCTGACCGGCGACGCCATCGAGCGGCGGGTCGCGGCCCAACTGGGGCCGGCGGTGCCGCCTCCGTCACAGCTCACGCTGCTGCATTCGCCCGGCACGGCGCGGGGCAAGGTCGGCCGCGCCATGCAGGCGTGGCTCGCGCTGCCGGACGAGAGCCGGGCCCCGCGGCCGACCGTCTGCCGCCGGATTCCCGTCGGCCCCGGTCTCGAGCTGCTGGTGGACGAGGCGCATCCCGCCATCCGGCTGCGCGGCTCCGCCGACCCGGCCGAGGCCGACCGCCTGCTTGCCGACGCGGTGCGGCGCGCCGTCACGTCGCTGCTCGCGCCCGAAGGCTGACCTCCACTCGGAGCTTCCATGGCTGCAATCATATTGCTCGTCGTTCTGGTCGTGCTCGTCCTCTGGGTGATGGGCGCGTACAACCGGCTGGTCGCGTTGAAAAACCAGGCGCTCAACGCCTGGAAGCAGATCGACGTGCAGCTCAAGCGGCGGCACGACCTGATCCCCAACCTGGTGAACACGGTGAAGGGGGCGATGGAGTTCGAGCGCGGCACGCTGGAGGCCGTGATCTCGGCGCGCAACAAGGCGGTGAGCGCGACCGGCGTGCAGGCGACGGCGCAGGCGGAGGGCGAGCTGACCCAGGCGCTGGGCCGGCTGTTCGCACTGACGGAGAACTACCCCGAGCTCAAGTCCACCGGCAACGTGGCGCGGCTGCAGGAGGAGCTGACCAGCACCGAGAACAAGATCGGCTTTGCGCGGCAGCTCTACAACGACACCGCGACGCAGTACAACACCGCGCAGATGCAGTTCCCCACGAACCTCGTCGCCGGTCTCGCCAAGGCGACGCCGGCCGAGCTGTGGCAGATCGACGACGCGGCGGAGCGCGCCGTCCCGGCCGTGGACCTCTCCATGAACAAGCCCGCCTCCTGAGGTGACGGCACCGCAGTCCTCGAATCTCTTCGCGCAGCAGGAGGCCAACCGCCGCCGCTCGCGCTGGCTCGTCGCCGGCTTCGTGCTGTTCTTCGGCTGGGTCGGGTTCGGCGGCGATCTCGCGTTCGGCCTGCTGACGGCCAACGCGCCGCCGGGGAGCTATCACCACGTCTTCCCCTTCATCGGCATCATCACCACGGTCGTCGCCGGCGCCATCTGCCGCTCGGCGTGGGTCAACGGCGCCAAACGGGTGCTCTGGTCCACCGGAGCCGTCGAGCTGGTGACGCCGGCGACGCCGGAGCAGAAGCAGCTCGACAACGTGGTGGAGGAGATGGCGATCGCATCGGGGGTGCCGAAGCCGAGGATCTGGATCGTGCCGGATGACGATCCTAACGCCTTCGCCACCGGGCGCGATCCGCAGAGCGCGAACATCGCGGTGACCGAAGGGCTGCTCAGGACGCTCAACCGCGACGAGCTGCAGGGCGTCATCGGACACGAGATGGCGCACATCGCCAACTGGGACACCCGGCTGATGACGCTGCTCGCCGGCATGGTGGGCGCCGTCGCGCTGATGTCCAACGGGCTGGGGCGGATGCTCGGCAACGGCGTGCGGGTCGGGGGCATCGGCGGCGGGAGCGGCGGCGGGCGGGAGCGGGGCGAGGGGAAGAAGAGCGACCTCGGCGCCATCGGCGCAGTGGTGCTGGTGCTGTGGCTGCTGACGCTGGTCATCGCGCCGATCGTCACCCGCGTGCTCGCGATGGCGGTGAGCCGGAAGCGCGAGTTCCTGGCCGACGCCACCGGCGCGCAGTTCACCCGCAATCCCGCCGCGCTCGCGAGCGCGCTGGAGAAGCTCGACGCCGCCTCGGCGCCGACGCGCGCGATCCGGAGCGGCGCCGCGCACCTCTGCATCGTGGACCCGAGCCCGAGCCTCTGGTCCGAGCGCGAGGGCGCGCTCGGCGAGGTGTTCGCGTCGCACCCGCCGATCCGCGAGCGGGTCGCGCGGCTCCAGGGCATGTCCTACCAGTTCGGCTCGGCTGCGTCCGCGCCGGCCGTCGCCGGCCCGCCGGTCACTGGAGCGTGATGATCGCCGCCTTCGACGGCACTCCGTGGGCATCGAGCACGAACAGCATGTAGGGCCCCGCCGGCGCGAGCGTCGCACTCGACGGCAGCGTCACCGTGACGGTACCGGTGCCACTGGTGAACGTCGGAAAGAGAATCCGCTGCCCGACGTTGAACGCGTGAGTCACCGACGAGAGCCGGATGAGCGTCACCTTGCCGATGGACAGCGTGCTCTGTACGCCCACGCTGATCTGCTGGCCGTGCGCCGCCGTCGCCGGCACGTTCGACAGCGCCGGGCGCGGCGCCAGGGTGCCGTCGCCGGCGTAGAGGTACGGGGGCGTGAAGATCTCGGCGGTCGTCTGGTCGGTGTTGCCCCCGCCCGCGCCGCCGCCCGCCTCGAGCACGCGGGCATCGGGCAGCAACACCGCAGTGGAGTGATAGACCCGCACCACCTGCTCGGCCGCCATCGTGGTCCACGCCTCACCGTCCGGATTCCACAGCTCGGCGGTGAGCACCGGCCTGGTTTCGTCGCTGAACCCGCTGCCGAACGAGCCGCCGGTCGCCAGAACCTTTCCATCCGCCAGGATCGTCGCGTTCATCTGACGCCGGGCGCTCTTCATCGGGCTGGTGTAGCGCCATGACGGGCTGCCCTGGTTCAGGTCGATGATCTCCGCCGTCGCCGTCGGCGCACCGCCGCCGATGTAGATGATTTTCCCGGGCTGGTACATCACCGCGCTGCCGTAGTCGCGGCTGGCGACCAGACGCCGTGCGACGAAGTGCCACGCGCCGCTGCCGCTCGGATCGAGGTACTGGCTGGTGTCGCTCTCACCGGCGTAGAAGATCTGACCGTTGGGCGCGAGGAAGGCGCGCGGGTAGTATGGGATGATCTGGTACGCACCGGTGAGCTGGTGCCAGCTCCCGCCCGACCACCGCTCCGGCGTGCCGACGTTGTTGGCGTTCTGGTCGCTCCCCGCCATCACGACGGCGCTGCCGTCACCCAGCGAGACCAGCGTCGGATACCAGCGGCCGGCGCTCATCGCGCCCGTGGCCGAGAAGCTCGAGGTCGCGGCGGTGAAGATGTTGCCGTTGGGCTGCCCGTGTCCGTCGGTGATATGGCCGCCGGCGACGAGTAGCTGGCCGTTGGGCAGCCAGTCGTGGCTGCTGCAGAAGAGGTTCGACGGGCTCTGCGCGGTGGTGAAGCCGTTGGTGGCGGGGTTCCAGATCCGCGCGGTCAGATCGTAGCGGCTCCAGGTGAGCACCCGACCGTCGAGCAGCACGTGCGCGTGGATGGCGACGGCGCCCCAGCTGAACGGGGCGCTCCAGGAGCCGATCACAGCGGGGGAGTTCGCCGGCGGCGGCGGCGGCGCCGGGCTCTGGCAGGTGATCCCGCCGTTCGCCTTGTTGGCGATCTGCTTGTTGCCGTACGACAGCGCCACCGTGCCCCTGGTGTTGGTCGTGAGCGTCGCCTCGGAGAAGTTGGGGTCGCCCGACGCCGGCGCTGCGGCCAGTGTGAGGCTTCCGCTCTCCCGGGTCTGGCGCACCTGCCACGTCACCGGCACGCTCACGGGATTGAAGTTGGTGACCTTGAACTGATTCCCGCAGACGTAGGCGAGCTGGATCTTGCGCAGGTCCACGCCGTTGACGACGGCGCCGTTGCCGCCCTTGTCGGCCGCGACCTGCGGAGCGAGAGGCTGGGTGCTGTCCTGGCACCCGGCGATGAACGAGACGAGAATGCACGCAGCCACCACGAACATCGGGGCGGCGTGCCGACGGATGCTTCGCATGTGATCCTCCGGGCCCGGGCGGGCGATGCCGCTGCCGACTCGCGCCAATATACGGGCCGGCTCGGGGCGCGTAAGGTGGCCGCCGGCGCCCGGGGTCAGCCGATGGTGTCGGAGGCTGGAAGGACCTCCGCCACGAAGGTGGCGGGGTCGAACGGAAGGAGGATGACCCGGTCGGCGCCGCCGCTCCGGGCCGCGCGGGCCACCGGCTCACTCGCCGCGAGGGCGACCAGCCGATAGGCGCGGTTCACCGGGACCTCGAGGCCCGCCAGCGGGTCGCCGCCCGGAGCCGCCGACGGCATCACCACGACCAGCGCCGGATGCTGCTGATGAATGACGGCGTCGAGCGCGGCCGCCGAGTCGCAACGGCGCGCCGGATACCCGGCGTTGCCGAGCAGCAGGGAGACCACCCGGGCGAGCCCTTCATCGCCGATGAGCAGTGCCGCCGAGCCGCGCGCCGGCAGGGCCAGGTGCGCCGCGTCGAGGTCCAGCATGCGCACGCCGCGGAGATATTCGGTGGTGGCGTCGCCGCGGAGCTCGGATACCCGCCGCACGATGTCGCGGATGCGCTCCAGCCCCAGGCGCACCCGGCCGAGTCCGTCGCGGGCTTCGCCGGCCTCCGCGCCGCCGAGCAGGAGATCCACCTCAGCCATCGCACCCATGAGCGGGTTGTTGATCTCGTGGTGCAGCGTCATCGTGAGCTGCCCGATCGCCGCGAGCCGCTCGGCCCGCACCAGCTCGCGCTCGGCGGCGGCGAGCGCCTCGCGCAGCGCGCGGTCCCGGCGGACCCGTTCCAGCACCTGCGGCAGCAGCTCGGCGAGGGAGCTGTCCTTGACGAGATAGTCGTCCGCGCCGCGGCGGAGCGCGACGGCGGCGAGCGATTCGCTGCCGTGCGCGGTGATAAGGATGACGGACGGTTGCCCGGCGTGTGCGCGGATCGCCTCGATGGCGTCGATGCCGCTGCCGTCGGGAAGCTGGTAGTCGAGGAGGACGATGTCGGCGTCGGCGGCGGCGGCGATCGCGGCGGCGGCCGTGGTGACGTGCATCGGGGCGGGGAAGCCGTGCGCCACGAGGATCTGGTGCAGCAGTCGCGCGAGCGCGGGGTCGTCGTCCACGCTGACGACGCGAAGCGCCGCGGGCGGGACGCCGCCGGTCACGGTCCGGGCCGCGGGTCGTCCAGAAAGACGAGGGCGCCGCGCCGCGCGACCACCGTCGCGAGCGCGGCGTGGACCCGGTCCTCGATGACGCTGCCGACGAGGTCGCGCATCCGCTCCACCGCGACCGCCGGCTCCATCCGCTCCTGATACGGTCGCGACGTGGTGAGCGCGTCGTAGATCTCGACCGCGCCGATGATCCGGGCGCCGAACGGAATCGCGTCGCCGGCCAGGCGATCGGGATAGCCGGTGCCGTCCCACCGCTCGTGGTGGCTGCGCACGAACCCGATCACTTCCTTCAGATGGGTGAGCGGCGCCAGGATCTGCGAGCCGACCACGACGTGCTCCTGCACGTGCCGGTACTCGGCGTCGGTGAGCGGGCCCTGCTTGTTGAGGATCTCCTCGCGGATCCCGATCTTGCCGATGTCGTGCAGCCGCCCCGCGGTGCGCACCGCCTCGACCTGCTCGTCGCCGTAGCCCAGCTGGGCCGCCACCATCGCCGAGAGATCCGCGACCCGGGCCGAGTGGCCGCGGAGATACGGATCCTTCGCCTCCAGCGCGTTCACCAGCACCTCCAGCGTCGCGACGGAGACCCGCTCCAGGTTGGCGCGGTCCGCCTGGGCTTCGGCGGAGCGGGTGGCGACCTCGTGCTTGAGCCAGCGGTTGAGCTCTTGATCCTCGAGCAGCGTGCGGCGGCGCTGGAGCGCGCGCTGCACCGCCTTGCTGAGACGCTCGAGATCCACCGGCTTGGTGAGGTAGTCCATCGCGCCGCGCTGCATGCAGAGCGCGGCGGCGGTGGCGTCATTGATCGCGGTGAGCATCAGCAGCGCGACCGACGGGTCGCGCTCCATGATCTGCGGCACCAGCTCGATGCCGCTGACTCCGGGGAGGTGGACGTCGAGCAGGATGGCGGTGATGCGCTGTCGTTCGAGGACGTGCAGCGCCTCCTCGCCGCTCGCGGCGACGGCGACCTCGTAGCCCTGCTGCGCCAGGAAGCGGGAGAGCGCGCTGCGGATGGCGTCCTCATCGTCCACCACCAGCAGCGTGACCGGACCTTCGGGGAGCGGCACGACGAAAACCTCTGCGAAAGACGCCGGCAAGATACCGGCTAGACGAACTCGACCGCCACCCGTTCCGGGATGACGCCGGCCGCGTGGCCGCGATCGAGCAGGAGCTGCACGGCGGCACGGCCGCGCGGGCCGTAGTCCACCGTCCAGTCGTTCACGTACATGCCGACGAAGGTATCGGCCCGCTCGTCGCTCAGGCCGCGATTGAATCGGCTGGCGTGGGCCAGCGCCGGCGCGCGGTGCGCCAGCGCGTACTCGATGCTCGCCCGCAGGTCGCGCGCGACCTGCGCGATCGTCGGCCCGCCCAGGTCGCGGCGCACCGCGTTGCCGCCGAGTGGCAGCGGGAGCCCCGTGTCGCCGAGCCACCACGCGCCGAGATCCTGCCAGAGCTGGAGCCCGTCGTCGGCATAGGTGAGCTGACCTTCGTGGATCAGGAGGCCCGCGTCCACCTCGCCCCGCTGCACCGCGCCCTCGATCTGGTCGAACGGCGTCACCACCGGCTCGAAGGCCGGCTGGAGGAGCCGCAGCGCCAGGTACGCGGTGGTGAGCAGACCGGGCACCGCGATCCGCTTCCGGGCCAGCGCCGCGGGCACATCCGCCGGCGGGGCGGCGCGCGCGACCAGCCGCGGGCCGTAGCCGTCGCCCATGGAGCAGCCGCTCCCGAGCAGCGCGTAGTCGCGCGCGAGATACGCGTAGGCATGGATCGACACCGCCGTCACCTCCAGCTCGGCCCGTCGCGCGCGCTGGTTGAGCGACTCGATGTCGGCGAGCTCGTGCACGTAGCGCAGCTCGCCGGTGTCGAGCTTCCCCTCCGCCAGCGCGTAGAACATGAATGCGTCGTCGGAGTCGGGGCTGTGGGCGACGCGGATGGTGCGGGTCATGAGCTCGTCCGGAAGGCGTCGAGGACCGCGCGGTGCTCCTGGTACTCGGCGCGCGGCTTGGCGATCTCGGTGTCGAAGTGCTGGAGGAAGCGGGCGCGCTCGCGGCGGAAGCCCGGGTCGTCCCCCCGCGCGTGCGCGACCGTCGCGCGGATCAGGTCGGCGAAGAGATTGCCGGGCGACTCGGCGGCGATGGTGTCGGCCAGCGCCAGCGCCGCGGGGTAATCCTTGACGCCGGCGTGCAGCATCGCGGCGTGATAGCGCGAGTCGATGTCCACCGTGTCGAGCTGGGCGTAGGCGCCGAGGGCCATCGGCGTGAAGTTGCCGACGAAGGTCGTGTCGCCCTGCTCGGCCGCCTGCATGACGCGGTCGTTGAGCCGGGCGAATCGCTCCTTGGGCGACATCTGGCTGATGTCGGGCGCGCGGCCGGCGGGAACACCCGGCCCGGCGAACGGCGCCGCCGGTGCCGCCGCCGCACTGCCGGGACCGGCGTTGCCCGCGTTCGCCATGTCGGGCGCGACCGGGCGGTTCTCCTTCGCCACCAGCGCGAGGATGCCGCCCATGCCGACCAGGATGATGGCGCCGGCCACGATCCACGGCGTTCGCGCGTTGGGGCTTGCCGCGGTGCCGGGTGCCGCGCCGGCGGCGGCGCCGGCCGGCGCGCCGCAGCGATGACAGAAGCGGGCCTGGGCCGAGAGCTCGGTGTGGCAGCGGGCGCAGCTTCGCGGGCCGGCCGCCGCGCCGCAGCTGCTGCAGAAGCGGCCGGTGACCGCGGCGCCGCAGCTGCCGCACATCGTGGGTTGGGATGCAGTCATTGAGCGGCGAAACGTAAAGCCCTAGCACGTTTCCCGCCAAGACATTAGCGTGAAGGCGACCGATGCGGCCACCCTCGTTCTCCGCGACATCCGAGCAGCCCGGCCGCCACCTCGGCGATCTGGCGCGCAGCGACCAGCGTTGGAGCGTCTTCCTGGAGACGCAGCCCCACGCCGGCACCCGCGGCTTCCGCAGCGGCGAGGGCATCACCGGCCGGCTGCACTTCGTCGACGGCGAGCGCCACCGCACCACCGCCTGGATTTTCCTGGAGTACAGCGATCAGGAGGTGCTGAGCCGCTTCAACGAGTTCAGCCCGATCGAGCTGTGGAAGATGGTCGAAAGCCTCGCCTGACGCCGCGCCGCCCGAGCCCCGAGGAGCATTTGCCCAGAGCACCCGAGCGCCGATCGAGCGGCGAGCGCATCCCCGCCGCCGACTTCCCCACCGATCTCTCCGGCGCCAGCGCAAAGGATCTGCTGGACCTGACGCGGCAATTCGGGGTGGATTTCCTCCGCCTCCAGTTCACCGACATCACCGGCATCAACAAGAACGTCGAGGTGCCGCGGAGCCAGTTCGCCAAGGCGCTCGACGGCGAGATCATGTTCGACGGCTCGTCCATCGAGGGGTTCGTGCGGATCGAGGAGTCGGACATGCTGCTGGTGCCGGCCCTCGACACCTTCCGGCTGCTGCCGTACGACGACGAGGGCGGCCGCGTCGCCCGGCTCATCTGCGACATCTACACCCCGGACAAGCAGCCGTTCGCCGGCTGCCCGCGGCTCACGCTCAAGCGGCAGATCGACCGCGCGGCCAAGCTGGGCTACACCATGATGGCCGGCTGCGAGGCGGAGTTCTTCCTCTTCGAGAAGGGCGCCGACGGCGCGCCGACCACGGTGACGCACGACGCCGGCAGCTACTTCGACCTCGGGCCGGTGGACAAGGGCGAGGAAATCCGGCGGGTCATCATCGAGCAGCTCGAGCGGATGGGCTTCGAGATCGAAGCGGCGCACCACGAGGTGGCGATCGGACAGCACGAGATCGACTTCCGCTACGCCGACGTCCTCACCACCGCCGACAACCTCACCACCTTCAAGTTCATCGTCCGCAACGTCGCCAACCGTTTCGGCTTCGTCGCCTCGTTCATGCCGAAGCCGATCGAAGGCGTGAACGGCAGCGGCATGCACACCCACCAGTCGCTCTTCAAGGGCGAGCGCAACGCCTTCTACGACGCGAAGGCCGAGCACCAGCTCTCCCCCGTGGCGCTGCACTACATCGAGGGGCTGCTGCAGCACGCGCGCGGCTTCTGCGCCATCACCAATCCGCTCATCAACAGCTACAAGCGGCTGGTGCCGGGCTACGAGGCGCCGGTCAACGTCGCCTGGTCCATGCGCAATCGCTCGCCGCTGGTGCGGATCCCGGACCGCCGCGGCACCGGCACCCGCTGCGAGCTGCGGATGCCGGACCCGTCGTGCAATCCCTACCTCGCGCTCGCCGTGCAGCTCGCCGCGGGGCTCGATGGCATCGAGCAGAAGCTCCCGTGCCGGGAGCCGGTCAACCGCAACATCTTCCGCATGAGCTTCCGCGACCGGCGGAAGTACCGCATCGACGAGCTCCCGCGCGACCTGCACGAGGCGCTGGAGTACCTCGAGAAGGATCCCGTGGTAAAGGACGCGCTCGGCGAGCACCTCACCCACCGCTTCCTCGAGGCCAAGCGCGAGGAGGTGGGCGAATTCAACCGCCACGTGACGTCGTGGGAGGTGGAGCGGTACCTCGGCCGATACTAGTCCCGCACCGAAGGGCACGAGCGCCCGTGGCGCCGTGATGCTTCGGGCCCCATATTTCGCGCACCCCTGCTCCAGATCGCCGACGCGGGCCGGTCGGCAAGGATTCCCCAATGACGGCGCTCGGCGCTTCCTGCGTGGTGCTGGCCGACGAACGCGCGCTCGCCCGCGAGGCGCTGCGCGCGCTGCTCGAGCCGCACTTCCGGGTCGGTGCCGTCGTCACGCATGGCCGGTCGCTGCTGGCGGCGGTTCGCCGGCTCCGGCCGGCGGCGCTGCTGCTCAGCGTGACGCTGCCGGGCGCAGACCTGTTCCCGACGCTGCGAGAGCTGACGCGGTACGAGCCGGTGATCCCCGTGCTGCTCCTCACGCCGACGATCGAGCCGTCCGCCGCCGATCAGGCGCTGCGCGCCGGCGCGCGCGGCTACCTCCAGCGCGGGGCGAGCGCGGGCGCGCTGCTCGATGCGGTGACGACGATCGTGACGGGCGGGGTGGTGATCGACTCGCTGCTCTACCGCCAGACGGCGGACGACGGCTGGGGCGCAGCGCCGGCCGCGGGCCGCCCGGTGCTCACCGACCGCCAGCGGCAGGTGCTGCGGCTGGTGGTGCAGGGGCGGCGTACCGCCGAGATCGCGGCGCTGCTCGGCATCGGCGAGAAGGCGGTCGAGTTCCACCGCGGCCGGCTCAAGCGCGCGCTCGGCGTCTCGACGACCGCGGCGCTGGTGCGCTGTGCCGTCACCCGCGGGCTCGCGCGCGGCGACCGCGTCCGCCGATCCATCCCCGCCTGACGATTCCGCTCCCGGCGTCAGCGCGCCGGCAGCGCCTGGAGGCGGAGCGTCACCTGGCCGAACGGCAGCGGCAGCCGGAGCTGCGCTGGAATCCGGCGCGCGTCGTCCGTCAACCAGAGCTGGCTCGACACGCCCGCGGCACTCACCGTGAGCGCCAGGCAGTTGACGGTCTCGCCGGTGCCCAGCGTCACCGGCTCGCGGCCGGTGACGGTGACGTGGACCGGGTTGTAGCCGGTGCGGAAGTAGCGCGAGAGCGAGAGATCGGCGCCCGGCGAGAGCGGCGCGAGTCGCAGCCAGTAGAGAAAGCCCAGCTCATCCAGCGCGTCATGCGGTGTCGCCCACGCCTGGGTGCTTCCTTCCTCGCGGTACAGCCCCGAATCGGCCAGAATCTCGAAGGTGTGCTCGTCGACCCGGCCGGCCTGATCGGCGCGGCGATGGAACCGTCGGGAGACGAACCGCGTGTCGCGCCAGCCGGTCCATGAGGTGAGATCGTACTGCACGCCGAAGCCGGTCATGCCGCCCTGCGCGGTGAGCGACAGGACGTACGTTTCAGCGCCGCGCACCTGCGCCTTCCCGGTCACCCGGGCCACCGCGGTGCCGACGGTGACGAAGCCGAGGCGCGCGTCGTACCGTAACGTCTCGCCGACGGCGAATGGAGCAGCGGGCGGAGTCGGCGCAGCCAGCGGCGCCGGCATGGTGAGTCGAGCTGTCCGCACGGGCGCGGCGAGACCGGCGGCGAGCAGGACGGGAGCGAGCAGGCGCATCGTGTTTCTTCCGATCGGGGACGTGGGGGCATGATAGTCGGAGCGCGGCGGTGGCGCCGGGGGCTCGCGGGTATCGCACTCGTCGCACTCACGGCGGCGGGGGCGGTCGGCCTGGGCCCGCTGCCGCCCGCGGGGCCGCTGCTGGATCCGTTCGGCGGACTCTGGGCGGTCGCGACGACGGCGGAGCCGCCGAGCAGGTCCCGTGCCCGCCTGCCCGGACTCGGCGCGCCGGTGCGGGTGGTGTACGACGACCGCGCGGTGCCGCACATCTTCGCCGCGACCGAGAGCGACGCCTACCGCGCGCTGGGCTATGTCATCGCGCGCGACCGTCTGTTCCAACTGGATCTCCAGGCCCGCGCCGGCGGCGGCACGCTCACCGAGCTGCTCGGCCCGTCACTCCTTCCGGCTGATCGCGACACCCGCGCGACCGGCTTCCGCCGCGCCGCCGAGCGGATCCTCGCCGGGATGGCGCCGTCTTCGGCCGCGCGGCAGGCGCTGGATCAGTACGTCGCCGGTGTCAACGCCTACATGGATGGACTGGGCCGGCGCGATCTGCCGCTCGAGTACCGCCTGCTCGGCCGTCGGCCTGCACGCTGGACCGCCGCCGATCCGATCTACGTGTACCTGCAGATGGGCCGCACGCTGGCGTGGAGTGGTGAGGAGTTCACCCGGCTCGCCGCGGCGGCGCGGGCGGGGCGCGCCGCGGCCGATGCATTGTTTCCCGTGCACGCGCCGCTGCAGGAGCCCATCGTTCCGGCGCCGCACGAGCCACGCGCGCTGGCGGACACGATCCCGCCGCCGGGCGCGCCGGACTCGTCGGCGCTGCTGGCGGCGGAGACGATGCCGCGCGTTCCGTCAGGCAGCGGGTTCGGCCGCGCCGCTCGCGACCCCGACGCCGACGCGCCGGGCAGCAACAACTGGGCGGTGGCGCCGCGTCGCACCCGCAATGGCTTCGCGCTGCTCGCCGGCGATCCGCATCTGGACCTCACACTCCCGTCCATCTGGTACGAGGCGCAGCTCGCGGCACCCGGGCTCGACGTGTACGGCGTCACCATCCCGGGCCTGCCCGCGATCATCATCGGCTTCAACCGCGACGTCGCCTGGAGCTTCACCAACACCCAGGCCGACGTGCTCGACTACTGGCGCGAGACGGTGGACGACACGCTGCGTCCGGCGCGCTACCGCGTGGACGGCTCGTGGCGACCGCTCGAGACGCGACTCGAGACGTATCGCGATCCGCGCGGCCGAGTCCTCGCCACCGACACCCTGCGCTTCACTCATCGCGGCCCGCTCCGGCGGACGGCGGGCCGCTGGCTCTCCTTCCGCTGGACGGTGCTCGAGGCCGGCGATCTCGCCGCGCCGCTCCAGCGCGCCGCGCACGCACGGAGCGCACGCGAGTGGCTGGACGCGATGGCACCGTACCAGGCGCCCGCGCAGAACATGCTCGTCGCCGATGGCCGCGGCACCATCGCCATCCGCTCCACCGGCCGATTTCCCCGGCGTCCCGGTGACGGCCGCGGCGACCTGGTGCACGACGGCGGCAGCAGCGCGAGCGACTGGACCGGTGCATGGCCGGTGAGCGAGGAGCCGCAGTCGGTGGACCCCGCGCAGGGCTTCCTCGCGTCCGCCAATCAGGAGCCGGTGGATCCGGTGGTGAACGGCGCCTACCTCGGCGCCGACTGGTTCTCGCCCTGGCGCGCGCTCCGGATCAATCAGCTGCTGCGGGCCGACTCCTCGGTGACGCCGGACGCGATGCGCCGCTGGCAGACCGACGTCGCGAGCCCGCGCGCCGATCGCTTCGCGCCGTTCTTCATTGCGGCGGCGCGGGCGCATGCGGGCGACACGCTCCTGGCCCACGCGGCCGACGTCCTCGCCCGATGGGACCGGCGCCACACCGCCGGTGCCGCCGGCGCCACGCTGTTCGAGCGTGCGATGGACAACATGGGCCCGCGGCTGTTCGACGAGCTCTCGGCGAATGGCCTACCGAGCGCGATGATCGCGAGCCGCCTGCTGGATGAACCGGACAACGTCTGGTGGGACGTGCGGGCGACGCGCACCGTCGAGCGGCGCGACGACGTCCTCGCCGCGAGTCTCCGCGCGGCGTACCACGCGCTCGGGGCCGAGCACGGCGCGCCGGAGCGGGGCGGCTGGGCCTGGGCGCGGGTCCACCGAGCCAACGTGCCTCACCTGCTGCGGCTCCCGTCGCTCTCGGCGGTCGACCTGCCGCCGCCGGGCGGACCGTCCACCCTCAGCCCGTCGGAGGGCGCCGGCGACAACGGCTCGAGCTGGCGCATGGTGGTGGAGCTGGGGCCCGAGGTCCACGGCTGGGGAACGTATCCCGGCGGCCAGTCGGGCAACCCGGCGAGCACGCACTACGCCGACTACCTGCCGGCGTGGGTCGCCGGCCGGCTCGACTCGCTGCGCTTCCCGCACTCGCCCACGCAACTTCGTCCGAGCGCGACGCTGCTGCTCGAGGGGGCACGCTGATGCGCTCGGCGCCGGCCGTTGCCGTGCTCGCCGTTGCCGTAGCGCTCGCGACGGCGGCAGGCGGATGGTGGACGGTGCCGCTCGTCGCCGCGCTCTGGGCGCGCGTCACGCCGATCCGGCGGCCGGTGGTCGGCGCGGGCGCGGGCGGCGCGCTCGGCTGGACGCTCCTGCTCGGCTGGACCGCGCTGCACGGGCCGGTCACGAGACTCGCGGCGCGAGTCGCGCCGATCTTCCACGCGCCGGCGTGGGCGCTGTTGCTCGCGACGCTGCTCTACCCCGCGCTCCTCGCCGGCGCCGCCGCGGGCGTGGTGCGGCCGCGCCGACGTTGGGACGCGCGAGCGGTGGCATGATCGCGGGCGTCCTGCTCGATCTGGACGGTACGCTCTACGTCGGCGACGCCGCGGTGCCCGGCGCGGCCGAGGCGCTGGCGCGGCTCCGCGCGGCGCGGCTGCCGTTCCGTCTCGTCACCAACACCACCAGCCGCTCGCGCGCGATGCTGGTCGAGCGGCTGCGCGGGCTCGGCATCGCCGTGAGCGCCGAGGAGATCGTCTCGGCGCCGGTGGCCGCGGCGACGCTCGCGCGCGATCGCGGCCACGCCGTCGTTGCGCCGTTCCTGCCGGAGCCCGCGCTCGAGGATCTCGAAGGCGTGACACTCACCGGCGGCATCACCGGCAGCAACAACGGCCGGCCGACCGCGGTGCTGCTGGGCGATCTCGGCGAGCGCTGGAGCTACGCCTTACTCCAGGAGGCGTTCGATCACGTCATGGATGGCGCCGAGCTGCTCACCTGTTCACGCGACCGCTACTTCCGGAAGGGCGAGGGCCTCGCGCTCGACGCCGGGCCGTTCGTCGCTGCGCTGGAGTACGCGACGGGGCGGGAAGCGATCGTCGCGGGAAAGCCGAGCGGCGGGTTCTTCTACGCGGCGGTGCGTGCGCTCGGCAAAGGCGTGAGGCCGGAGAGCGTGGTGATGATCGGTGACGATCTCCGGAGCGACGTCGAGGGCGCACAGCGCGCCGGACTGCAGGGCTGGCTGGTGCGGACGGGGAAGTTCCGGGAGGGCGAGCTCGCGGCCGGCTCCATCGTGCCCGACCGGCTGCTGGCGACCGTGGCGGATTTGCCGGCCGCGGTTATGCTATCGCCATGACCTCTCCAGCCGATGTCCCCGCTGCGCCGCCGCCGCGGCGGCACTGGAAGCGCCGCTTCCTCCTGCTCGGCGTCGTCGCCCTGCCGTTCGTGGCGCTCTTCTTCTACACCACGCTGACGCTCGCGGTGAGTTACTCCGACGGGCAGCGCGCCGGCATCCTGCAGAAGCTTTCCCGCAGGGGATGGCTCTGCAAGACCAACGAAGGCGAGCTGGCGATGTCCATCGTCCCCGGCGTCGCGCCGACGATCTGGGACTTCAGCGTGCGCGACGAGCGGGTGCTGCCGCAGCTTCGCGACGCGCTGGGCAAGCGCGTCGTGTTGCACTACACCGAGCACCACGGCGTCCCCACCGGTTGCTTCGGCGCCACGCAGTACTACGTGGACAGCGTGCGGGTGACGCCGTAGCGCGACCGCCGGGCGAGTCGGCCAAGAGCTCTCCGAGCCCGGCATGGTATGCCGTCATGCCGGGGCACAGGTGGTTCCGTTCCGACGGCCGGAGCGCCGGCTAGCGGACCAGCTCCCGGAGCCGGGCGCTGTAGGCCCGGCTCGACGTGAGCGTGCCGCCGTCGCGGAGCTTGAGGACATACTCACCATGAAAGTACGGCTCCATCGCGGCGACGCGGTCGAGATTCACGATCGCGGATCGGTGCACCCGCACGAAGACCTCCGGGTCGAGCCGCGATTCGAGCGACGTCATCGTCTCGCGGAGCGGAAGCGCCCGACCGCCGGCGTGGAGCTGCGCGTAGTTGCCCGCCGCCTCGATCCAGTCCACCTCGGCCGCGCGGACGAAGACGATGCGGCCCCCGCTCCGCACGACGAAACGGGTCGCGTAGCGCCGGTCGCCGCGGAGCTGGGCGAGGAGCGCGCGAAGCGTCGCGTCGCTCGCGGCCGCGGTGTCTGACGCGGCGTCGCCCGCCGTGCGCGCGTCCACCTTCGCCACTGCGGCGGCGAAGCGGGCCGGCTCGACCGGCTTCAGGAGATAGTCCACCGCGTTCACCTCGAACGCGCGCACGGCGTACTCGTCGTACGCGGTGACGAAAACGATCGCGGGGAGCGGACCGGCGAGCGGGTCGGCGGCGAGCGCCTCGAGCACGGCGAAGCCGTCAAGCTCGGGCATCTGCACGTCGAGGAAGACGAGCGCGGGCCGGAGCTCCACGATCGAGCCAAGCGCCTCGGCGCCGTCGCCCGCCTCCGCGGCGAGCTCATAGCGCGGGAAGCCCGCAAGCAGATCGCGGATCCGCTCCCGCGCGAGCGGTTCGTCGTCCACGATCACGACCTTGTGTGTCATGCCGGCTCCGCGGCGTGCCAGGGGAGCCGGAGCCGCACGCGCAGGCCGCCGCCGGCGATCGGCTCGAGCGCGAGCGCCTGTCCGTCGCCGTACAGCTCGGCGAGCCGCGCGCGGGTGTTGCCGAGACCGATGCCGTCGGCCGGGAAGTCGCCGTTCGTGTCGAGGCCGCCGTCGTCGTCGGTGACGCTGAGCGCGAGGGCGCCGTTCTCGCGCACGGCGGCGATCGTCACGCGGCCGGCGCCCGCGCGTCGCGCGATCCCGTGCTGGAGCGCGTTCTCCACGAGCGGCTGGAGCGAGAGCCGCGGCACCAGCGCGCGCTCCGCGCCGGGCGCGATCTCGTATTCGACGCGGAGCCGGTCGCCGAAGCGCGCCTGCACGATGCCGACGTAGTGGTCGAGCAGCGCCAGCTCCTCGACGAGCGGCACCTCGTGCGGCTCGCGGCGGAGCGTCGCGCGGAGGAGCGACGAGAGCCGGGCCAGCATCTCGTTGGCGGCGACGACGTCGCGGTGCATGAGCGTCGAAACGCCCTGGAGCGTGTTGAAGAGGAAGTGCGGCTGGAGCTGCGCCGCGAGCGCGTCGAGGCGGGCCTGGGTGAGCTGCGCCTCGAGCCGCGCCGCCGCCGCGTCGCGCTCGCGCCAGCGGCGGTAGTACTCGACGGCGTGGACGGCGACGATCACCGCCCAGAAGGCGATGCTCTCGATCGCAAAGTTGGTCTCGAGCACCGCCGCATACGGGCGGTGCGGAAGGCCGAGCCCGTCGTGGATCGGGAGATAGAGCGCGTACTTGATCGGCACGCAGCACGCCGCGACGGCGAGATGGATCGGGAGATGGCGGGTCCAGCGCTGCCGGTCAATCGGGAAGCGTCGCGCGAGCAGGAAGAACACCGGCGTGAAGACGGCGCAGGTGTACCAGTCGGTCAGCCGGTCGGGGATGAGCTTTCCCCACGGCACCGACTGGCCCTGCGTGCGCAGCCAGACCGCGGTCTGGAGCGACACGACGAGTGCGAGCGCCGTCCAGACGAGCGCGATCGTGCCCCAGAAGAGGAGGGGCCGCCGCGGCTCGGGCGGCGGGTCGGGACGGGCGGCAGGAGCGCGCATGTCGCCTCTAATCAACCGCGGCAGAGCGGCCAGCGCGAGCCGCTGCCGCGAGTCGCTACCAGATCGGCACCGTCGGCCACCGGCGGGCCAACCACGCGTCCAGGCCGTACGCTCTTCCCGCGGCGCCGAGCAGCACGACGAGCGCGCTGAAGAATACGGCGGCGTCCTCGCTGTCAGGCGACCAGAACCACCGGCCCTTCGCGAGCATGTAGTTGAGGAACAGGAACATCGCGATCGCCGCGCCGAGGCGGGTAGCGGTGCCGCTGAGCAGCGACAGTGCGGCGGTCAGCTCGCCCGCCATGACCAGCCGCGCGAAGAGCGTCGGGTGGGGGAGCACGACGTGCCGGATGAACCCGAGGTACGCCGGCGTGGCCCGGCGCGCGGCGACGCCGTTCAGAAACGCCAGCATCTCGCCCGAGAACGGCGCGGCTCCGGTCAGCTTGCCGAGCACCGTGAGCAACAGGATCACACCGAGGTGAAGCCGCAGGATCACGAGCAGCGCGCGCGGAACGGTCACCGCATCGCCGCCCCGGCGGACGGCGTCCGCTCCCAGAGCACGTTCACGATCTTCCACTGGCCGTTCCACTTTCCGAGCTCGAGATAGTCCACCCATTCCGACGCGACGATCTTCGCGACCGCGGCGCCGTGATAGACGTCGAGGATTCGGAACTCCTTCCGCTGCTTATCGGCCGGCGTCGCCTTTCCGCCGCCGGCGCCAGTGTAGTCCACCAGCGTCATCGCGCTCATCTGGCCGAGGCGGCTTCGGCCGGTCGAGTCGGTCATGACGATGCGCTTGGCGAGTTCAGGGTGGAGCGCGCGCGACATGCGCTGCGCGTCGCCCGCGTACCAGCCCTCGATGTAGTCCATCGCGGCGGCCCGGATTCCGGCGGAGTCGGCGGCGGTGGTCTGGGCCGTTCCTTCGGACGGAAGGGCGCAGAGGGCCACGGCGAGGGCACAGAGCGCGGCGCTGATGCGAACACCGGTTGGCGTGCGAGGGGATCGGGACATGCTGCGAACCTCGTGCAAGGTGGACGCGGCCGCCGCGGGCGCGGGCGGCACGAGGGTACGGTACCGGCCGCGCCGGTCGCGCTCAACGAATTGGGGACGAGCCGGCCTCGCCGCGGGACGAGCCGGCGCGCTGACGCACAGTCCGGGTGTAACCGGCCGCACATGTGACCGTCGCCGACGCGCTCGGGATCGCCGCATCGCAGACTCGATCGTCGGCGCTCACGCCGGCTCGATCGCGGGAGGGAACGATGCGGCGACTGCTTCTCGTGCTCGGCGGCATCCCGGCGCTGCTGGTGCTGCTGCTTCTTGGTGCGCTCGCGGCGGTCAACACGGCACCGGTGCGGACGCGGATCGCGGGCGCGCTGTCCAACGCGCTCGGTCAGCCGGTCGCGATCGGCGGCCTGCACGTCTCGCTCCTGCCGTCGCCCGCGCTCGCGGCGAGCGAGGTGCGGATCGGCGGGACCGATGCGAAGGCCGCGGCGGACTCGACCGCCGCGCCGGGGCTCTTCGTACCCGAGCTGCGGGCGGTGCCGGAGCTCGCGTCGCTCCTGCCCGGGCGGCCCATCGTGATCGAGTCGGTCGCGCTCACCCGCGCGGTGATCGCGGTGCGGCGCGACAGCACCGGCTCGCTCGTGCTGCCCGCGATGCCGGCGCCGGGCGCCGCGCGCACCGGTGCCGGCACCGCCGGACGGACGGTCGCGCTGAACCAACTGGAGCTCAAGGACGGCACGCTCCGCATCGTGGACGATCGGCTCAGGGACGCGCGCGGCAAGCCGGCGGTCGCGAGCGTGCGCTCGATGGATGCGACGCTGCACGCCGCCGGCGGCCGCGTCACCATTCCGCGCTTCAGCGGCAAGGTCGGCTCGACCGACGTGAACGGCGCGATGCAGATGGGCCCCGACGGCGCCGAGCTCCGGCTCGCGATCCCATCGGTCGGCGCGGCGGACCTGCCCGAGCTGTTCGCGCTCGCGGGAATGGAGCCGAACCGCGCGCTCGCGATCTCGGGCCGGGCGCCGCTCACGATGACGATCACCGCGCCGAAGGACGGGTCGAGCGAGCCCAAGGCCGGCACGAGCTCCCGCACCTCGACCGCGATCGTCACCGGCAGGACGAACATCGAGCACGTCCGCCTCGGCAAGGTGCCGCTCGACGGACTCGCGACGACGTTCCGTTACGCCAGGGGCGTGCTCACGCTCGACCCGCTCGACTTCGCCACGTACGGCGGCCGGGCAGCGGGGAGCGCCACGGTGGACGTGAACGGCAGGACGTCGAGGTACGTGGTGCGGACCACGCTGACCGGCCTCGACGTCGGCGCCGCGCTCGCCGGGCTGACACAGGTGAGCGACAAGCTCACCGGCTCGGCGAACGTGACGGCGAACGTCACCGGCACCGGCTCCGGCGCCGCGGCGGTGGAGCGGTCGCTCGCGGGGACGGTGCAGCTCGATATCGCGAACGGCATCATCCACGGGATGCCGATCCTCGCCGAGCTCAACCGCACGTTAGGGGCAGGCGCCGGGGGGTCGGCGGCGGCGAAGAGCGGCGACACGCCGTTCCAGGCGCTCCACGGCACGGCGCGCATCGCGAACGGCCGGGCGCAACTCACGAACCTCCACCTCACCGCGGGCGAGGTGAACCTCGCCGGGAGCGGCGTCGTCGGCTTCGACCACACGCTCGACGTGCGGCTCATCGCGCAGCTCTCGGCGGCCGCGTCGAGCGCCGCCGCCGCGAACGTCGCCGGCGTCGCCTCGCGGCTCGGCGACGTGGTCGAGCACCTCCAGTCGTCGCGCGGGACCATCGCCGTGCCGGTCACGGTGACGGGCACGCTCGCGGCGCCGAAGGTCGCGGTGGACGTCGGCGCGCTGGCGAAGGCGCAGGTACAGAATCAGCTCCAGCAGCAGATCGAGCGGTTGATCGGCGGAGCGCGGGAGGACTCCGCAACCGGCGCGCGGCGCGACTCGGCGAACGCCGCGCCGAATCCGGCGCAGGGGATCGTGCAGGGGATCGAGCAGCTGCTGCAAGAGCACTGAGCCGGTCGTCGCGGCGGCCGACGACTCAGCGCGGCGCCCGCCCGCCTCGGATGATGGCGCGGACGGCGTCGGTGTCGCGGATCGCGGGGAGCGGCACCGGCGGCCGTGGCTCGAGCGGCCGGGGCCGGAGCGGCCGCTCGAGCCAGATCACGTCGTGCCAGCGGCCGAACTTGTACCCGACCTCGTGATACACGCCGACCGGCGCGAACCCCATCGCCCCGTGAAACCCCTCGCTCGCGGCGTTAGGCAGCGTGATCCCGGCATAGGCGTTCACGTAACCCTGGTGCAGCAGCAGCTCGAAGAGCACCTCATAGAGCCGCCGCGCGACGCCGCGCCGGTGCGCGCGGTCGGCGACATACGCCGAGACGTCCACCGACCACTGATACGCGTCGCGCTCGCCGTGGCGGCCGGCATACGCGTAGCCGAGGACCTCGTCCGCCTCCTCGAGGACGAGCCACGGTGTCCGCTCCATGACCTGCGCCACGCGCCGCGCCATGTCGGCGCCGTCGGGCGGGACGTACTCGAAGCTGGTCGAGCGATCGGTGACGGCGGGGGCATAGATCGCGGCGAGCGCGGCGCCGTCGGCCGGCCCGGCCAGGCGGATCGCCGTCACGCCCGCGGCGCGGGCGGCGTCTCCGCCGGCGTGCGCTCCGCCGGCGAGTGGGCCGGCTGCTCGATCGCCACGAAGATCACCGTGTCCCACGCGTTATGGATGCCGATGAAGAGGAGCAGCAGCGACGCGCCCGCGATGGCAAACAGCGCGACGGCGATGCCGTGGCCCATCATGGCGGCGCCGGCCAGCACCCCGGCGTACGCGACGAGCGGCAGGACGGTGTGCCAGAGCCAGTCCTCGAGCACCGGCTGGTAGCCGCGCTGCCGCCGGGCGCGCCGGAGCACGAGCAGTGTGTAGCACACCCCCGCGATTCCCACGATCAGCAGCGCGATGTGCACGCCGCGGAGCGACGGCCACGGCGCGCTGAGCAGCGCCGACATCAGCAACGCGGCGCAGAAGTGCACCACGGTCGGCGAGCCGAAGGCGGCGACCTCGGCGGGGCCGCCCCGCCGCCGCGCGTCGGCGATGAGGGTGATGACGACGAACTGGAGCCCGGTGAGCGCCGCCGCGGAGGAACCGACGACGACGTAGAAGCTGTCCCACGCTGCCAGCGGCGCGGCGGTGTCCGGCATCCGGCCGTCTAGAGCCCGTAGAAGGCGAGCGTGTCTACGACGCCCGCGACCGCGTTCGAGAGCCGCGGGTGCGACGCCTCGAGCTCCTGGAGCCAATCGGCGAAGCGGACGCGGAGTGGCTGGTCGGTCGCGACCCGGGACGACGCGGGGGATTCGAGCACCGCCTCGACCTCGCGCGCCAGCTGCTCCAGGGATTCGCGAGTCTCGGCGTCGAGATCGCGGGCGCCGGCGAGCTCGGCGCGGAGGCCGGCCAGGGACGTCCGCAGCGATTCGTCGGGCATGTCGCTCTCCCGCATGGTGAACGTGACTGGCACTCGCGCCACGGCACGGATCGGACACCCGCCTCGACGCCTGGTCGACCGATCAAGGTAATGAAGCGCGATCACCGGCGCCCTACTGGCGGGCGCGCGTCGTAGCGGCGAACTTCGACTTCGCGCCGTAGGCCGGCCGGCCGCCCTCGGCGCGCCTGCGGCCTCCGCGCCCGCCTTGCGTCAATCCGCTGAAGCAGCTGCCGCTGGAGAGGGGATGACCGTGACGACCGCATCGGCCGCGATCCGCGGCCACCGCCTCGAGCTGCCGGCCGATCCCCGCGCCGACGCCTTTGCGCGCGACGGCTTCCTCGGGCCGATCCGGCTCTTCACGGCGTCGGAGTGCCGCCGGATCGCCGCCTACCTGCAGCGCGACGCGCATCCCGCCGCGGCCGACTGGCATAAGGGCCGGGGCGTACACGAGCGCTTCCTCTACGATCTCGCCACCCGCCCCGCCATCGTGTCGCTGCTGACCGGGCTGCTGGGTGATGACGTGGTGCTCTGGGGCGTGCAGGCGCTGGTCCGCGGTCCCGGCGCGGTGCATCCGTGGCATAGCGACATCGAGTCGTGCGCGCCGGGCGAGCGCTTCGCGACGCTCTGGATCGGGATCGAGCACACCAGCCGCGAGTCGGCGCTCCAGCTCATCAGCCGCTCGCACCGGCTCGGCCGGACGGTGCAGGAGGCGCGGCTCGAGCGCGGCATCCGGCGGGAGGCCGCGACCCAGGAAGCGATGCTCGCCATCGCGCGCGAGCGGGACGCCGAGTCGGCGCTGGTGCAGCCCGACATGACGAACGGTGATGCGCTGCTGTTCGACGGCCGCCTCTGGCACGGCTCCGACAACACCCGTAAGCGCGGACGCCGGCGGGCGCTGCTGATCCAGTACGCGGCGGCGAGGAGCCCGGTGCGGATGCCCGACCCGGCGCAGCTCGACTGGCCGTTCCGCTTCCGCACCGAGCCCCGGCCGGCGACGATCCTGATCGCGGGCAGCGACGAAGGCACCGTCAACCGGCTGGTGCCCGCTCCTTCTCCCATCTCGCAGGATGCGCCGATGGTCGCGACCGCGATTCACCACTTCGAGCTGCCGCTCGAGCATCCGCCGGAGCCGTGGGTCCCGTGCCCGGCGTTCCGCGGCCCGACCCGCACCTTCGCCGACATGGGTTGCCACGCCTCGGTGCTCGCGGCCGGACACTCGCCCCATCCGCCTCACGCGCATATAGAGGAAGAGCTGTTGATCCCGCTCCACGGCGAGGCGGAGATCACGATCGCCGCATCCCCGGACGATCGGTCACCGCGAGTGGAGCGGCTCCGGCCGGGATCGTTCGTGTACTACCCGGCGTGGCAGCACCACACGCTGCGGAACCCCGGCACCGCGCCGATCGCCTACCTGATGTTCAAGTGGGCGGCGGCGCCACGCGGCGAGGGCGCGCCGATCCCGACCGGCATCTTCCACTTCGGCGAGGCGATGCCGCCGGCGGGGGCGGACGGGATCCGGTCCCGCCGCGTGTTCGAGGGCGCGACCACCTACCTCGGCAAGCTGCACTCGCACCTGACCGTGCTCGCGCCGGGCGGCGGCTACGAGCCGCATCGCGACGCCTACGACGTCGCGATCGTCACGCTGGAAGGGACGATCGAGACGTCCGGCAGTCGGGTCGAGCCGATGAGCGTGATCTACCATGGCGCGGGCGAGCCGCACGGGATGCGGAACGTCGGCACCGGACCGGCGCGGTACCTGGTATTCGAGTTCCACGCGCCGGGCGTGGACGTGCTGCCGGCACCGCCGCCCCGCCTCCGCACGCTCGCGCGGCGCGCGATCCGGCTGGGCAAGCGCGTGGCGCGGCCGGTCTGGCACCTGGTCAAGCCGTACCTGCATCATTCCTCTCTTCGCCGGGACGACCCATGAATCGCTCCGCTGGTCCGCGTAGTGCCGCAACACTGGTCGGAATCGCCGCCGCGCTCGTACTGCTCACCGGTGCGCTCCACGCGCAAGCCGGCGGCCTGCCCAGCGAGACGCCCGAGCACTTCACCCCGGTCACGTCGTCCTTCGACTACACCCGCCGCGACGTGATGATCGCCATGCGCGACGGCGTCAGGCTGCACACCGTCATCCTGGTGCCGAAGGGCGCCGCCCACGCGCCCATCCTCCTCACCCGAACGCCGTACGACGCGAGCGCCACGACGACGTACGCCAACAGCGCGCACCTCGCGCCCAATCTCAACGGCTACGACAACGCCCAGGACGTCATCGTCCCCGGCGGCTACATCCGCGTGGTGCAGGACATCCGGGGCAAGTACGGCTCCGAGGGCGACTACGTCATGAACCGCCCGCTCCACGGCCCGCTCAATCCGACGGCCGTGGACGAATCCACCGACACGTGGGACACGATCGACTGGCTGGTGAAGAACATCCCCGAGACCAACGGCCGCGTGGGTGAGCTGGGCATCTCCTACGACGGCTTCGAGCCGCTGATGGGACTGATCAACCCGCACCCGGCGCTCAAGGTGTCGGTGCCGATGAACCCCATGGTGGACGGCTGGATGGGCGACGACTGGTTCCACTACGGCGCCTTCCGGCAGCAGAACATGCCGTACATCCTGGAGCAGGAAGCGACCCGCGACAACCGCGCGAAGTGGTGGACCGATCACTTCGACGACTACGAGTTCTGGATGAGCGGCGGCGCGGCCGGCTACATCGGTCGCGCGCACGGACTGGAGCAGGTGGGATTCTGGAACAAGATCGTGGCGCACCCCAGCTACGACGCCTGGTGGCAGCAGCAGGCGATGGACCGGATCCTGGCCGGGCAGCCGCTCAAGGTGCCGGTGATGCTGGTGTCCTCGCTCTGGGATGCGGAGGACATCTACGGCGCGCTGGCGGTGTACCGGGCGATCGCGCCGAAGGACACCGGCCACGACAAGGTGTTCCTGACGATGGGCCCGTGGCATCACGGCGGCGAAATCGAGAACGGCGCCGTCCTCGGCGCGCTCACCTTCCCGACCAACACGGCGTACTACTTTCAGACCGAAATCCTGGGGCCGTTTCTCGCGCGCTATCTGAAGGACGGCGCGCCCGATGCCGACATCGCGCCGGTGAACGCGTACGAGAGCGGCACCAACCGGTGGGAGCGGCTCAAGAGCTGGCCCGCCGGCTGCGAGGCGAGCTGCAGCATCGAGCAGAAGCCGTTCTATCTGGGTGCCGGTTTCCACGCCGGCTTCAGCGCGCCGACCGCCGCGGGCTTCGATTCCTACATCTCCGACCCGACGAAGCCGGTTCCCTACCGCAAGCGGCCGGTCGAGCCGATGGGATACGGCGTGCTCACCTGGCCCGACTGGCTGGTGGACGACCAGCGCGAGGCGTCGGGACGCACCGACGTGCTCTCGTACACGTCCGACGTGCTCACGGCGCCGCTCAAGCTGAGCGGCGCGCCGATCGCGAACCTCGTCGCCTCGACCAGCGGCACCGACGCGGACTGGGTGGTGAAGGTGATCGACGTCTATCCCGACGAGGTGGGCGGCGATCCCAGATTCGGCGGCTACCAGCTCGCAGTGGCGCTCGACATCTTCCGCGGCCGCTACCGCGAGAGCTTCGAGACGGCGCGGGCGATCGCGCCTGGCGTCCCGCTGGTCTACCGCTTCGCGCTGCCCGCGGTCAATCACGTCTTCCTGCCGGGCCACCGGATCATGGTGCAGGTGCAGTCGAGCCTCTTCCCGCTCTACGATCGCAACCCGCAGACGTTCGTGCCCAACATCTTCTGGGCGAAGCCGGGCGACTACCGGAAAGCGGAGCAGCGGATCTATCGGGAGCCGGGGCGCGCGAGCTTCGTGGAGCTGCCGGTGGTGGCGGGCGACGCGTCATCACGGAGCCGATAGCCGACGCCGGGCTCGGTGATGAGCAGCGCGGGCCGGTTCGGGTCGTCCTCCAGCTTGTGGCGAAGCTGCGCCATGTAGACGCGGAGATAGTGGGTCTGGTCGGCGTAGTTGGCGCCCCACACCGCCTCGAGAAGCTGGCGGTGGGTTACCACGCGGCCGGCACGCCGGATCAGGACCGCGAGCAGCTTGTATTCGGTCGGCGTCAGGTGCACCCGCTCGCCATGCCGGCGGATCTCTCTCCGGCGCAGGTCCACGACCAAGGCGCCCGCCGCGAACTCCTCCGCATCCGACTCCCCCGCGCGATCGAGCGCGTGCCGGAGCGCCACGCGGATGCGCGCCAGCAGCTCCGGCACCCCGAACGGCTTGGTGAGATAGTCATCCGCGCCGAGATCGAGCGCGGCCACCTTGTCCGGCTCCTGCCCGCGGGCGGAAATCACGATGATCGGAGTGCGCGCGGTGCGCCGGATCTCGCGGACGACATCGAGCCCGTTGCCGTCCGGCAGGCCCAGGTCGAGCAGGATGATCTCGGGTCCGCGCCCGGCGGCCTGCGCAAGGCCTTCGCGCGCGGTGGCGGCCTCGACCACTGCGTAGTCGTGCGCGCGCAAGGTGGCGCGGAGGAAGCGCCGCATCTGCGGCTCGTCCTCGATCAGCAGCACCGTCGGCGCGGATGCGGCCACGGCCTCAGCGCTCCAGCGGCGCGAGCCGCGCGGCGACCGGCGGGCCGTCGAGCGGCAGCGTGAATCGGAACGCGGCCCCGCCACCGTCGCGCGGCGCGGCCCAGATCCGGCCGCCGTGCGCCATCACGATGCCGCGGCAGATCGTGAGGCCGAGCCCGGCGCCTGCGGCGCCGCCGTCTCCGTCGCGGTCGCCGCGATAGAACTTCCGGAACACCGCGGCCTCGTCGCCGGCCGCCAGGCCGGGCCCGCGGTCGGCCACTTCGACGACCACCGCCTCACCATCGGGCCACGCGCGAACGGCGAGGGGCGTGCCCGCCGGCGTGTACTTCGCCGCGTTCTCCAGCAGGTTGATGAACACCTGTTCGATCAGCAGCTCGTCGATCGGAACCAGCGGGAGATCGCCCGGGAGCGACGTTGTGAGCGGGTGGTCGCGCAGCGGCTCGTCCAGTCGCAGCAGTGCGACGCCGAGCGCTTCCTCGAGCGGCTGCCACGCTTTCCGCACCGTGAGCGTGCCGCTCTCCACCCGTACCATGTCGAGCAGATTGGCGACCAGGCGCGTCATCCGGCGGGACTCGACGAGGATGGCCTCGGCCAGGTCGCGGCGCACGTCGGGCGCCATCGCGGCGGTGTCCTGCAGCAGACTGCTGGCCGCGCCCTCGATGCTCGCGAGCGGCGTCCGCAGGTCGTGCGAGAGCGAGCTGAGCAGCGCCGTCCGCAGCCGCTCGGCCTCGACCTCGAGGCGCGCGGCGTCGTGCCGCTCGTCAAGCAGCGCCCGCTGAAGCGCGAGCGCGGCGCCCTCCACCAGCGCCGCGGCCATCCGGCACCCCGTCGGATCGGGCCACCGCTCGGCCACGGCGGGCGTCACGATCACCACGCCGAGCCGCCGTGTCGCCGTCCGGAGCGGCAGCACGAGCGCCTCGGCCTCGGTGCAGTGCGCAGTGCCGAAGCCGGCGGGTTCGCCGTGCTGATGCGCCCACGTCGCGGCGACGCGCACGTCCACGCTGTCGAACGCGCCGCCATCGGGCCACGCGGGGTCGCCGTCGTCCGCGCCGTCATCACTGAGCGCCACGACCACGTCGGCCTGCGCCGCTATCGCGACATGGCGTGCCACGATGCTGGTCGCCGCGCCGCTGGTGGCGGCGGCATCGAGCTCGGTGCTCAGTGCGTACTGCGCGGCGGTGCGCGCCTCGCGCTCGCGCGCCTCCTCCGCCTGCTCCCGCACCCGGGCGGTGAGTCGGCTCATGAGGAACGCGACGACGAGCATGACGGCGAAGGTGAGCAGATAGGCGCGCTCGAGCACCTCGAATGTGTAGTACGGCGGGACGAAGAGAAAATCGAATGCCGCGAGCCCGAGCACCGACGCGAGGAGTGCCGGGCCGAAGCGCCACTGCGCCGCGACCACCACGACGGCGAGCAGATACAGCATGGCCACGTCGGTCGGCTGGAGCCGCGCTCGGAGCGCGAAGCCGACGACGGTGACGAGCGCGACGAGACCGACCGCGGCGCCGGGGGCCGCCAGGCGCGCGCGGAGCGAGCGGGCGCGGACATCGGCGGGACTGAGTGCGGGGGCGGCGGCTGCGGCCACGATATGCATGTCTCCAAGCTACCGCCAACCGACCTCAAGATTGCGTCAGGATCGAGGGCGTGGTCTGGCCGCGCCGCCGGCTGGGAGGCTAGTTCCGGCTCGTCCTCCTCTGCGATCGGAGCCCGCCATGCCCGCCGCCACCGGCCGCACGCTCCGCCGGCTCCTCTTCGGCGCCCCGCGCGACCTGCGAGACCGGTCGCTCTTCCACCGCCTCGCGCTGGTGCCGTTCCTCGCATGGGTGGGGCTCGGCGCCGACGGACTCTCGTCGTCATCGTACGGGCCGGAGGAGGCGTACCGCGCGCTGGGCGAGCACACCTATCTCGCCGCGGCGCTCGCCGCGCTCATGGCGATCACCGTGCTGCTCATCTCGGCGGCGTACAGCCGGATCATCGAGGATTTCCCGTCCGGCGGCGGGGGGTACATCGTCGCGAGCAAGCTGCTCGGCGCGCGCGCCGGCGTCGTCTCCGGCTCGGCGCTGCTGGTGGACTACGTGCTGACGATCACGATCTCGATCGCGGCCGCGGGCGACGCGCTGTTCAGCTTCCTGCCGCCGGCGTGGTACGCCGCGCGGCTCGAGATAGAGATCGCCTTGCTCGTCGGCCTCGTCGCACTCAACATCCGCGGCGTGCGCGAGTCGGTCCTGGTGCTGCTGCCGGTCTTCCTGCTCTTCCTCGTGACCCACGTCATGCTGATCGGCGGCGGCCTCCTCGGGCACCTGGGTGCCACGCCCGCCGTGCTGCGCGAGGTCGGCAGCGGCTATCACACCGGCGCCGCGACGCTCGGCATCACCGGCATGCTGCTGATCTTCGTACGCGCGTATTCACTGGGCGGCGGCACCTACACCGGGATCGAGGCGGTGTCGAACGGCCTCACGATCATGCGCGAGCCGCGGGTCGCGACCGCCAGGCGAACCATGCTGTACATGGCAAGCTCGCTCGCGTTCACCGCCGCCGGCCTGCTGCTGTGCTATCTGCTGTGGCGCCTGACGCCGACGCCGGGGAAGACGATGAACGCGGTGCTGGTGGAGCGGCTGGCCGGCGGCTTGCCCTTCTCCCGCACGGTCATCGTGCTGACGCTCTTCTCCGAGGCGATGCTGCTGGTCGTCGCGGCGCAGGCCGGCTTTCTCGACGGGCCGCGGGTGCTGGCCAACATGGCGGTGGACTCGTGGCTGCCGCACCGCTTCTCGGCGCTCTCGGAGCGGCTCACCACCCAGAACGGCATCCTCCTCATGGGCGGCGCCGCGCTCGCGGCGCTGCTCTACACCCGCGGCGACGTGGGCCGGCTCGTTGTCATGTACAGCATCAACGTCTTCCTGACGTTTTCGCTCTCGATGCTGGCGATGCTCCGGCTCTGGCTCCGCGAGCGCCGGGTGCGCGCCCGATGGCGCCGTCGCGTCACACTCTTCGCCGCCGGGCTCGCGCTCTGCGCCACGATCCTCGCGATCACCGTGTTCGAGAAGTTCGCCGAGGGCGGCTGGATCACGCTGGTGGTCACGGCGCTGCTGATCGGCGGCTGCCTCGTCATCCGGCGACACTACCGCGCCGTCGCCGAGCGGGTGGACGAGCTGTATCGCGAGCTGGGCGACCTGCCGCTCCAGGCTGGCGCCGGTGCCGCTCCCGGCGCGCTCGATCCGCGGCGTCCGACGGCGGTCATCCTCGTCGCGTCCTTCGGCAGTGTCGGCATCCACACGCTGCTGAACGTGCTGCGCGTCTTCCCGGGGCACTACGGCGGCATCGTGTTCATCTCGGTGGGCGTGGTGGACTCGGGCGAGTTCAAGGGCGAGCGCGGGGTGAGCGACCTGCAACAGCGTACCGACGAGATGCTCGCCCGCTACGCCGGGCTGGCGCGGAGTCTCGGCCTGCCGGCGGCGGCGCGCTCGGCGCTCGGCATCGACGTGGTCGCCGAGGCTGAGCGGCTCTGCCTGGAGGTGGGGCGCGACTATCCGCGGGCGACGTTCTTTGCCGGCAAGCTGATCTTTCAGCGCGAGCGGTGGTGGCAGCCGCTGCTGCACAACGAGACCGCGGCCGCGGTGCAGAAGCGGCTGCAGTGGGCCGGCCGCACCATGGTGACGATGCCGATTCGGGTGCGGCCCGGGGCATGGTAACTTCAGCGGCGTCGCCCAAGGGCCACGTCGCCACCGATTTGGAGCGGCACCGCCATGCCGACCATGCAGCGCATCAACTCCTGCCTCCCGTTCGACAGCGAGTCGGAGGACGCCGCCCGCTGCTCCACCTCCATCCGCCTTGCGACGCTGGAGCCGGAATGACCGATTCGGTGAGCGACGGAGACGTGCCGTTCGACGTCGCGTCGGCCATGGATGTGCTCGGCCGCACAGCCGCCGCGCTGAGCGCGCTGCTCGACCATCTGCCCGAGGCGTTGGCGCGCGGCACCGAGGGGCCCGGGACCTTCAGCCCGTTCGACGTCGTGGGGCATCTGATCGACGGTGAGGAGACCGACTGGATTCCGCGCGCGCGGATCATCCTGGCGCGGGGCGCGGACCCGCGCTTCACACCGTACGACCGGTTCCGGCATCGCAGCCGGAACGCGGATCGCTCGCTCGAATCGTTGCTCGCCGAGTTCGCCCGGCTCCGCGGCGCCAACCTCGAGCTGCTCCGCTCGTGGCGGCTCACCGCCGCCGAGCTCGATCTCCCGGGGACTCACCCCGCGCTCGGATCGGTGACGCTCCGGCAGCTGCTCGCGGCGTGGGTGGTTCACGATCTCGGTCACATCGCGCAGGTCACGCGGGTGATGGCGAAGCAGTACCGGGCCGCCGTAGGACCATGGCTGGCGTTTCTGCCGGTGCTGAGCGACCGGGAGGCCCCGCGCTGATACGGCTGGCGGCCCGCGGGCCACCGCAGCAGATTTGAGCGACCCCCACCAGGCACGCCCCACGGATCCGATGCTCGACCCGGCGCGGAGCAGTCCGCGCTTCGCCGCGGTGCTCCGCCGGTTCGGACTGGACGCGGCGCCCCTCGCGGGGACCGCAGCCGGCCGGCTGCGATGACCTCCACGAGGCACCCGTCATGACGGCTACGCTCGACCGCCTCACCGCCGCGCTCGCCGACCGCTATCGCCTGGAGCGCGAGCTGGGGCAGGGCGGCATGGCGACGGTGTACCTGGCGCACGATCTCAAGCACGATCGCAACGTCGCGGTGAAGGTGCTGCGGCCGGAGCTCGCCGCGGTGATCGGCGCCGAGCGGTTCCTCAGCGAGATCAAGACGACGGCCAATCTGCAGCATCCCCACATCCTGCCGCTGCACGACTCGGGCAGCGCCGACGGCTTCCTGTTCTACGTCATGCCGTACGTCGAGGGCGTGTCGCTCCGCGAACGGATCACCCGCGAGCACCAGCTCCCGGTGGACGATGCGGTGCGCATCGCCCGTGAAGTCGCCGGCGCGCTCGACTACGCGCACCGCCACGGCGTCATCCACCGCGACATCAAGCCGGAGAACATCCTGCTGCATGACGGCAGCGCGCTGGTGGCCGACTTCGGCATCGCGCTGGCCGTGAGCACCGCCGGCAGCCGGATGACCGAGACCGGCATGTCGTTAGGCACGCCGCACTACATGAGCCCCGAGCAGGCGATGGGCGAGCGGGAGATCACCGCGCGCAGCGACGTGTACGCGCTCGGCTGCGTCACCTACGAGATGCTGGTGGGCGAGCCGCCGTTCACCGGGCCCACGGCACAGGCGATCATCGCCCGGGTGATGACGGAGGAGCCGCGGCATCTCACCCTGCAGCGCCGGAGTATTCCGCCCCAGGTCGAGGGCGCGGTGCTGCACGCGCTGGAGAAGCTGCCGGCCGACCGCTTCACCACCGCGGCGCAATTTGCCGAGGCGCTCGCGGGGCCGGGGTCCGCCTCCGCGGCGCGGACGGTGGCGTTGCCGGCGGCGAGCCGGGGTACGCCGGGACCCGACGCGGAGCGGTGGCGGCGATGGTTCTTCGCCGCCTGCGGCGCGGCGGCCGTGGCGGCGGGAATCGGCGGCTGGGGCTGGGTGCGCGCGCGGCGCGCGGCGGAGCGGCCGCTCGAGCGGCACTACCTGACGGTGGGGGACAGCGTGCTCGTGGTGAGCGGGCCCGGCGCCGGCCTCGCGCTCTCGCCCGACGGCTCCCGCCTCGCCGTCATCGCAGACTCGCTGTCGCGGATCTGGGTCAAGCGGCGCGACCAGCTCGAGGCCACACCTCTCGCCGGGACCGAGCACGCCTTGTCGCCGGTCTTCTCGCCGGATGGCCAGTGGCTCGCCTATCTGGCCAACGGGCAGGTGCGGAAGGTGCCGGTCGCCGGGGGCGCGAGCATCGCCATCGCCGATTCGGCATCGGCCGTCGGCGGCCTTGCCTGGCTCGACGACGGCACCCTGGTCTACTCGACCGCGTCGCTGCTCGGCCTCCGCCGGGTGAGCGCGAACGGCGGTGCCACGACCATCGCCGTGGCCGACAGCGTCTACAAGGGACTCGGCCTGCTCCAGCCGACCGCCCTGCCGCACGCGCGCGGCGTGATCTTCCAGTCCTGCGCGTCGGGCTGCGTCACCATGCAGCTCAACGTGCTGGATCTCCGCACCGGCCGGACCAGCACGCTCTTCAAGGATGTCGCGATGGGCTGGTACCTCCCGTCGGGCCGCCTGCTGTACGTGCGGCGCGACGGCGTCGCGCTCGTGGCGCCGTTCGATCTCAAGACCCTCAAGGTCCGGGGCGCGGGCACGGCGGTGCTCCAGGGGGTGGCCCAGAACCTCTCCATTGCGCAGCTCGCGGTGTCGGCGACCGGGCGCCTCGTCTACGGAGTCGGCGGCGCGAGCAACGACGTCGTCACCATCGAACGGGTCGGCCGGGAGGGCACCGCGACCGTCGTGGATTCCACATGGCACGGGAGCTACAACTCGCTCGCGCTCTCGCCCGACGGGACCCGCATGGCGGTCGGCGTCGCCACGCCGGGCGCCGGCCTCGACATCTGGATCAAGCAGCTCGACCACGGTCCGTTCACCCGGCTCACCTTCAGCGGCCGCGACCGGCGGCCCACGTGGTCACCCGACGGCCGCGAGGTCGCGTTCGTGCGGGACACCGCGACCGGCGGCGGCGACGTCTATGCCCGCGCGGTGAACGGGAGCGGCGGCGACCGCAGGCTGGTGCACATCGACCGTCCGATCCAGGAAGTCTCCTGGTCGCGCGACGGGCACTGGCTGCTCGTGCGGACCGAGACGGGCGCAGCCGGCAATGGTGACATCCTTGCGATCCCGGCCCACGGCGATTCGGCGGCGGTCCGCGTGGCGACGACGCCTTTCACCGAACTCGAGCCGGCGCTCTCGCCCGATGGACGCTGGGTGGCGTACAGCTCGAACGAGGCCGGAGCGTACGAGGTGTACGTGCGGCCGTTCCCCAACACCGACGCGGGCCGCTGGCAGGTCTCGAACGGCGGCGGCAGCGATCCGGTGTGGTCACCGGACGGCCGGCAGCTGTACTTCATCAGCCGCAGCCGCCGTCTCATCGCTGCGCAGGTCGCCGCCGGGTCCACGTTCAGCGTGCCGGAGCTCCGGACGCTCTTCGACGTCTCCCGGTTCACCTGGGACGGCTTTCACCAGCTCTACGACGTGACCAAGGACGGCCGCTTCAGCTTCCTCGGCCCGTCCGGCCCGGCGACGGCGCGCGGCGCGCGACTGGTAGAGGTTGAGAACTGGTTCGCCGAGCTCGACGCCGAGGCCGGCCGGTGAGCATCGCGCAGCTGACGGATGCTCTCGCCGGCCGCTACCGCATCGAGCGCGAGCTGGGCCGGGGCGGCATGGCAACGGTCTACCTCGCCCACGACCTCAAGCACGGCCGCGACGTCGCCATCAAGGTGCTGCACCCCGAGCTGGCCGCGGCGCTGGGCGGCGGCCGGTTCCTGCGCGAGATCCGGATCGCCGCGCAGCTCCAGCATCCGAATATCCTGACCCTGATCGACTCCGGCGAGCTGCCGCCCGCGGACGGCGGCCCGGCGCTGCTCTTCTACGTGATGCCGTTCGTGCAGGGCGAAAGCCTGCGGGCACGGCTCAGCCGCGAGGGCAAGCTGGCCGCGTCCGACGTCGTGCGACTGCTGCGGGACGTGCTCGACGCGCTGGCGCACGCGCACGCCGGCGGCGTGGTGCATCGCGACATCAAGCCGGAGAACATCATGCTCTCCGGACGCCACGCGCTGGTGGTCGATTTCGGCGTGGCCAAGGCGGTTGCCGCCGGCGGCGTCACCGGCGGCGGCGGCCCGACCGGCGAGGCCGCCGCGCTCACCACGGTCGGTCTTGCCATCGGCACGCCGGCGTACATGGCGCCGGAGCAGGCGGCCGGCCACGCGTCGGTGGACGGCCGCACCGACCTCTACGCGACCGGCGTGCTCGCGTACGAGATGTTGAGCGGGCGGATCCCGTTCACGGGAACGACGGCGCAGGCCATCATCGCGGGGCACATCGCCGCGGCGCCGGCGCCGCTCGCGTCGCTCGGTGTCGCGGCCCCCGCGCCGCTCGAGGCCGCCGTCATGCGCTGCCTGGAGAAGGATCCGGCGGACCGCTGGCAGTCGGCCGAGGCGTTGCTTCGGGAGCTGGAGTCGTTCGGCACGCCGCCCGACGGCGTCAGGCAGACAGCGCCCGGCCCCCGCGCTCGCGGGCGTCTCGCCGGGATCGCCGCGGCCGCCGCGATCGTGCTGCTCGGCACCTGGGCGTGGACCGGCCCGATGAGCCGCGCGCGCGCACACACGTGGGCGCACGAGACGGCGATGCCGCAGATCCTCGCCCTCGCCGAATCGGGTGACTGGGAGGGAGCGTATGCCATCGCGAAGACGGTCGAGCGGCGCGCGCCGGGCGACTCGCTCTTCGACGCCCTCCTGCCGAAGTTCGCGCAGCGCTACCGGATCCACACGGCACCGGAAGGCGCCCGGGTGTGGCGCAAGGCGTACGGCGCGCCCGACTCCGCGTGGGAGCTGCTCGGTCGGACGCCGCTCGACAGCGCGCTGGTGCCGCTGAGCGGACCGGGCGGGCGGTTCCTCGACGCGAACCGGCTGCGCATCGAGGCGCCGGGGTATCGGACCATGCAGCTGATCGGCATGCCGTTCGAGGATTCGGTGATCCCGCTCGACCCCGATGGCGCGATCCCGCCCGAGATGGTGCGTGTGGGGGGTGGGAAGCTCCGAGCAAACTACCCGGTGTACGAGTCGGCCGAGCCGATCCAGCTCGCGGACTTCCTGATGGACCGCTTCGAGGTCACCAACCGCGAGTACCGGCAGTTCGTCGACAGCGGCGGGTACCGGCGCCGGGAGTTCTGGACCGAGCCGATGGTGAAGGATGGACGAGCCGTCTCGTGGGAAGCGGCGATGGCGCTGATGAAGGATCGCACCGGCCGCACCGGCCCGGCGACGTGGGAAGCGGGCGAGCCGCCTGACGGCCACGAGAACGATCCGGTCAGCGGCGTGAGCTGGTACGAGGCGATGGCGTATGCCCGCTTCCGGGGCAAGGCGCTGCCGACCGTGATCCACTGGAGCCGGGCGGCCAGCGTGCGGAACAGCGCGTGGATCGTTCCCGCCAGCAACTTCTCCGGGCAGGGCGCGGTGCCGGTCGGAAGCCGTCGCGGCATCAGCGCGTTCGGGACCTACGACATGGCCGGCAACGTCCGCGAATGGTGTCTGAACGCGAGCGGGACCGACCGGTTCATCCTCGGCGGCGGATGGAACGACCCGCCGTACCGGTTCAACGACGCGTATGCCCAGAACCCCTTCGATCGCTCCTCCCTCAACGGCATTCGGCTCGTGCGCTACGCACCGGGGGACCGCAACGTGGCGCGGGCCGCGGCGCCGGTCACGCCGCGACTCCGCGACCTGCTGCACGCCAAGCCGGTGAGCGACGAGGTGTTCGCCGCCTACCGGCGGATGTACGAGTACGACCGCGCGCCGCTTCACCCGGAAGTCCGCGAGCGGCTGGACGAGGGGGACTGGACTCGCGAGCTGGTGCGGATGGACGCGGCCTACGGGAGCGACAGTCTGCTCGTCTACCTCTACCTGCCCAAGCGCGGGCCGAAGCCGGCACCTGCCGTGGTGTTCTTCCCGCCGGGGAGCGCCGTCGCCAATCCTGCGCTCTCCGTCGCCAATGTGACCATGTTCGATTTTCTGATCAAGAGCGGCCGCGCGGTGCTGTACCCGGTCTACAAGGGCACCTTTCAGCGGCGCGACTCGCTCAAGAGCGACAGCCCCGACTCGACCGCCTTCTGGCGCGACCATGTCGTGATGTGGGGGAAGGACCTCCGTCGCGCGGTGGACTACCTCGAAACCCGGCCCGAGGTCACCACGGCCCGGTTGGCGTACTACGGGATCAGTTGGGGCGGCGAGATGGGCGGCATCATGCCGGCGATCGAGCCGCGGATCGCGGTCAGTGTGCTGCAGGTGGCGGGCATCGGGTTCGAGACGGTGCGGCCGGAGGTGGATCCGGTGAACTACCTGCCGCACATCCGCATCCCGACGCTGATGCTCAACGGCCGCTACGATTTCTACTTTCCGGTCGCGACGTCGCAGCTGCCGATGTTCCGGCTGCTCGGCACGCCGGCGGACGAGAAGCGGCACGTGATCGAAGACGGCAGCCACTTCGTTCCCCGCGTCCGGCTGATCGAGGAGACGCTGGCGTGGCTCGACAAGTACCAGCCGCTGGGCGCGGCCGCGCGATGACGGCGCCGCTGTCCGGCGCGCCGGCACGCCTGATGGCCGCGCTGGCCGAACGCTACCGCATCGAGCGCGAGCTGGGCCAGGGCGGCATGGCCACGGTCTATCTCGCCGAGGACATCAGGCATCGACGCCAGGTGGCGATCAAGGTGCTGCGGCCGGACCTCACGGCCGCGCTCGGTCCCGACCGGTTCATGCAGGAGATCGAGATTGCGGCGCGCCTGCAGCATCCCCACATCCTGGGCGTGTTCGACTCCGGCAGCGCCGATGGCTTCCTCTACTACGTCATGCCCTACGTCGACGGCGAGTCGCTGCGCGAGCGCCTCTCGCGCCAGGGCGAGCTCCCGGTGCACGAGGCGGTGCGGCTCCTGTCGGAAGTGGCCGATGCGCTGGGCTACGCGCACAGCCGGGGCGTCGTCCACCGCGACATAAAGCCGGAGAACGTGATGCTCTCCGGCCGGCACGCGCTGGTGATGGACTTCGGCGTCGCCAAGGCGGTGAACGAGGCCAGCGGGCAGAATCGGCTCACCACCCTCGGCGTGGCGCTCGGCACGCCGGCGTACATGGCGCCGGAGCAGGCGAGTGCGGATCCACATCTCGACCACCGGGTGGACATCTACGCGCTGGGCGTCATGGGCTACGAGCTGCTGGCCGGCCGTCCGCCGTTCACCGGCGCCTCGCCGCAGCAGGTCCTTGCCGCGCACGTGATGCAGGCGCCGGAGCTCTTGAGCAGCCATCGGCCGTCGCTCTCGCCGGCGCTGACCAGCGTCATCATGAAGGCGTTGGAGAAGCGGCCCGCCGACCGTTGGCAGAGCGCCGAACAGATGCTGGCGCAGCTCGAGCCGCTCGCCACGCCGAGCGGCGGCATGACTCCGACGGCGACGACACCGGTTGCCGCGGTCAGTCCGGCGAAGACATTCCGGCGCGGCCTGCCGCGATGGGCGATGGCCGCCATCGGACTCGTGGTAGTGGCGGCCGGCGCCTTTGGGATTTCACGGGTCACTAGGCGTGCGGCCGGCAGTGCCGCCGCTGCGGGTGACGCCACTGGAGCGCGGTCGATCGCGGTGCTCCCCTTCGAGAACGTCGGCGGCGACAGCGGCAACGCGGCCTTCACCGACGGCATGCAGAGCGAGGTCCTGACCGACCTGACGCGCCTGGGCGCGCTGCAGGTCACGTCGCGGAACTCGGTCCAGGAATACCGGCACACCACCAAGGGCACCCGGCAGATCGGCTCGGAGCTTGGGGTGCAGAGTCTCCTGCAGGGCCAGGTGCAGCGCGCCGGCAGCCAGGTGCGCGTGACCGTCCAGCTGGTGGATGCGCCGTCCGATCGCCAGATCTGGGCGGAGTCGTACGATCGGGAGCTGACCGCGCAGAACGTCTTCACCATTCAGGGCGACATCGCGACCAACGTGGCCCAGGCGCTCCGGGCCAGCTTCACCAGCTCCGACGTCGCCGCGGCGCAGAAGGCGCCGACCGGGAATCTCGAGGCACTCGACTGGTATCACCGCGGGCAGGTGATCTTTGCCAACCGCGGCGGAAGCGTCGCCGATACCGGAACCACTCACGCCTTCAAGGAGGCGATCGCCCTCGATTCCGATTTTGCGCAGGCCTGGGCCGGCCTTGCGGCGGCAGAGAGCTGGAACGTGCGCGACGGAGTCACCACCGATACCTTGCCGGCACGGGCCGCTCTGGACCGGGCCGTGGCGCTGGCGCCGGCGTCATCCGAGACGAAGATCGCCCAAGCCTACTTCGCCTACTACGCGCGTGCCGATTTCGATGCGGCGCTCGGGCTGTTCAGGGCCGTGGCCGCGGCCCGGCCCAGCGACGCGGACGCGGTAGCGGGTGTCGGGTACATCGCGCGCCGCCGCGGCAGGTGGGACGAGGCGCTGACCGCGGAGCGGAAATTGATCGAGCTCGATCCCCGGAGCGCCGGGGCGCTGAGCGACATGGGATATACCTACTTCATGGCCAGGCGAATGCCCGAGGCCGAGCAGACGCTGCGCCGGGCCCTGATAGTCGAACCGGCCAACAATGGTGCCGTCATTTGGCTCTTCCAGGCACTTGTGTTCGGCCAGGGCGACACCGCGGCCGGCCGGGCGTTGGTCGCGTCGCTCCCGAATGCTGCATCGCCGGATGTCCGGGCGGCGATGAGTGCCGTGCTCGCGCGCATTGCCCGCCACTTCGATTCGTCGAACGTCGCCCTTAATCAGAGCCGGTTGGTCCGACCCATCGATCGGCCGCAGCAGTTGATCCTCGAGGCGCTGAACGACCTCGCGTCGCGGTCACCGGTCCGCGCCAGAGGGCGGGCTGATTCGGCCGCGACACTCGCTCGCGCCTTCCTCGATCGTACGACCGGCGCCGGTGTGTTCGGCAGTGTCGCGGACTTCTACTCGATGCTCGGCCTGGCGGATGCGATCCGGGGACGCGATGCCGACGCCGTCCAGGCCGGTGAACGGGCGATCGCGCTGAATCCCGAGACGCGGGATGCCAGCGAGGGTCCGCGCAGCGTGGATGCGCTCGTCGCCATTCACGTGCTGCTCGGGCACCGGGACCAGGCCGTCCGGCTGATCACGGAGCGGGCTCACGCCCCGATTTCGTCCGCGACATTCCTGCCCATCACGAGAGCCGCGATCCGCCTCGAGCCCCTCTTCGACGGGATTCGCGACGACCCCCGGATCCAGGCGTTGCTGAAGAATGACGCCGCGTGGGTGGTCCGATGAGCGACACTCGGACTCACCTGGCCGAGGCGCTCGCCGACCGCTACCGCCTGGAGCGTGAGCTCGGTCAGGGCGGCATGGCCACGGTGTATCTCGCCGAGGACCTCCGGCACAAGCGGCGCGTCGCCGTCAAAGTACTCAGGCCCGAGCTCGCCGCCATGCTCGGCGCCGAGCGGTTCGTGCAGGAGATCACGACCACGGCGGCGCTGCAGCATCCCCACATCCTGCCGCTCTTCGATTCGGGCGAGGCCGGCGGCTTCCTCTATTACGTCATGCCGTTCATCGACGGCGAGACGCTGCGCGCGAAGCTCGACCGCGAGACGCAGCTCGGGATCGACGAGGCCATACGGATCACCGTGGCCGTGGCGGACGCCCTCGACTACGCCCACCGCCACGGCGTGGTGCACCGCGACATCAAGCCGGAGAACATCCTGCTGCACGACGGCCGCCCCGTCGTGGCCGACTTCGGCATCGCGCTGGCGCTCTCGGCGGCGGCCGGCGGCCGCATGACCGAGACCGGGATGTCGTTAGGCACGCCGCACTACATGTCGCCCGAGCAGGCCACCGCCGACAAGGAGATCACCGGCCGGAGCGACATCTACTCGCTGGGCTCCGTGCTCTACGAGATGCTCGCCGGGAATCCGCCCCACACCGGATCCTCCGCGCAGCAGATCATTATGAAGATCATCGCCGAGCCGGTCCGGCCGGTGACGGAGCTCCGGAAGTCCGTGCCGCCGCAGGTCGCGTTCGCGGTCGCCGAGGCGCTGGAGAAACTTCCCGCCGACCGCTTCGAAAGCGCGCGCGCGTTCGCCGACGCCCTCGAAGGCCGCGGCCCCGTACGCGCCACCGTGCGGCTCGCCGCGCCGGCCGCCGGCGCGCGGTCGTGGCGCCCGGTTGCCATCGGCGCCTCCGCCGTCGCCCTCGGCTCTCTGGCGCTCGCCGCCTGGGCGTTCGTCCGGCCCGGCGGCAAGGCCGGTTCGGCGCCGGTCGCCTTTGCGTTCCAGTCGGGAGCCACGCCGTCCGACCTGCCCGAGGTGGCGATCTCGCCGGACGGCCAGCGCATCGCGCAAGCAGTGACGGATTCCAGCGGGGTGGCCCATCTCGTCCTCCGCAATGTCGGCTCGACGACGGTGACCACCATCGCGGGCACCGACGGCGGCGAATACCCGGAGTTCTCGCCCGACGGCGCGTCCATCGCATTCATAGCGTTCGGCAAGCTCTGGAAGGTGCCGACCGCAGGCGGGCCACCGACGCTGCTCGCCGACTCCGCGATCGCCGGCTCCAGCTGGGGCGCCGACGGGACCATCGTGTACACCCGCGCGAGCGCGGGGTTGTGGCGCGTGCCGGCATCCGGGGGCCGGCCCGAGCGGCTGACGACGCTCGATCCGCGGCGCCGCGAGTTCAGCCACTGGTATCCGCAGATCCTGCCGGGCGGCCGTGCCATTCTCTTCAACAACTTCTCGACGCCGATCGCGCGCTCGAGGATCGAGGCGCTCGAGCCGGCCACCGGCCGCCGCACGGTGCTGCTGGAAGGCGCGATCTACCCGCGCTACGTCACCGGAGGCCATCTGCTCTTCGTCCGCGATGGCGCCGTCTTCGCCGTCGCGTTCGATCCGCGGAGACTCAAGGTCCTGAGCGCCGCGGTTCCCGTGCTCGACAGCGTCGCGTCGCTCGTGACCGACGGGCTGGGTGGGTTCGCGGTCGCCGGGAACGGCACGCTGGTCTATATGAACGCATCGCAATGGCGAGCCGACCGTCGGGTGGTGTGGGCCGATCGCGCAGGCAACGAGACGCCGGCGATCGCGGAGGTGGGCCAGTGGGCCGAGCCCCGCCTCTCCCCTGACGGGCGATGGATCGCGGCCACCCGGATCTCCGCCGGGCGGCAGGTCTGGCTCTTCGACATGAGCCGGCGAGTCGCCTCGCAGCTCACCCACACCCAGGGAGTGGCCTTCGATGCGGTCTGGCTGCCCGACAGCCGATCGCTGATCTACAGCAGCGAGACGCCGGTGTACGACCTGCATCGCGCGCGCATCGATGGCACCGCGGCCGACACGGTTCTGGCCGACGGCTTCGACAAGCTGGCCTCATCCGTGTCACCCGACGGCCGGACGGTGGCGTACAGCGAGCGGTCGCATCCCGGCCGGCTTCTGTTCGTGCCCGTTGCCGGCGGCAAAGCCACTCCGCTCGAGGCCAGCGAAGCGGACCAGATGAACGGCGCGTTCTCACCCGACGGGCACTGGCTGGCATACGATGAGGTCAACGCGAGCGGGCACAGCGAGGTGTATGTGCGGGCGCTGAACGGCCAGGCCGGGCGGCTCCAGGTCTCCGCCGATGGCGGGAGCCAGCCTCGCTGGACCCGGGGCGGAAGAGAGATCGTCTACCGCAAAGGCGACGCGGTGCTCTCCGTCTCATTCGACGCCGCCACCGCCGCTGTCGGCACCCCGACGCCGCTCTTCCGGAAGCCGGACGCGGGGCGGCTGGGCGGCACCACGGTCGGATACGACGTGGCGCCCGACGGGTCCCGATTCCTGCTCGTGGTTCCGGTCGAGCGTCCGGGCGCGCGGGCCACCACAGTGGTGCTCGACTGGCTCGATCGGCTCGGGCGGACTGCGCCGTGACGTCCGCGGTCGTTGATCCGCCGTTCGATGCCACCGGGGGTGCGCTCACGTGACGGTGCCCGGCACGCTGGTGGCCGCCCTTGCCGACCGCTACCGCGTCGAGCGCGAGCTCGGTGCGGGCGGCATGGCCACCGTCTATCTCGCCGAGGACCTCAAGCACGGGCGCAAGGTCGCGATCAAGGTCCTCCGCCCGGAGCTCGCCGCCGTGATCGGCGCCGAGCGGTTCGTCCGTGAGATCCGCACCATCGCCGCGCTGCAGCATCCGCACATTCTGGGTCTCATCGACAGCGGGGAACTCGACGGCACGGCGTACTACGTCATGCCGTTCATCGACGGCGAGACCCTTCGCGACCGCCTCACCCGCGAGAAGCAGCTCCCGGTGTCCGACGCCATCCGGCTGGCCGGCGAGGTCGCGAGCGCGCTCGACTATGCCCACCGCCACGGCGTGATTCATCGCGACATCAAGCCGGAGAATGTGCTGCTCCACGACGGTCGCGCCCTCGTGGCCGACTTCGGCATTGCCCTGGCCGTGAGCCGCAGCGAGAACGCGTCGCGCATGACCGAGACCGGCATGAGCCTCGGCACGCCCCAGTACATGAGTCCCGAGCAGGCCATGGGCGAGCGGGAGATCGGGCCGCCGAGCGACGTGTATGCGCTGGGCGCCATGACGTACGAGATGCTCACGGGCGATCCGCCTTTCATCGGGAGCTCGGCGCAGGCGATCGTGGCCCGGATCCTCACGGAGCAGCCCGCTCCTGTCCGGCGCATGCGGCAGCGGGTGCCGGCAGCGGTGGACGACGCCGTGCTCACCGCGCTCGAGAAGCTGCCGGCCGACCGGTTCGCGACCGCGGCGGCCTTTGCCGGCGCTCTCAGCGGCGCGACGCAGGCGCCGGCCCATGCGGCCGACTCGCCCCCACGCTGGACGACGACTCGCCCGCGGGTCGCCAGCATCACCGCGTGGGCCGGCTGGGCGGTCGCGCTCGTCGCCGTCGGGCTCTGGCTCTGGGGGCGGGTCCTGTCCGAACCGCCGCCGGTTTCGAAGTTCGTGATGGGTTTTCCTCCCGGGCAGTCGCCCGGACTCTCGATGGTCGGCACCCATATCGCGGTCTCCCGGGACGGAGCCACGCTGGTCTACACCGCGGGCGACTCGATCGACGGCCAGCTCTGGGTAAAGGCGCGCGGGGAGCTGACGGCGAGGCCCATTCCGGGCACGGAGGGCGCTTACGACCCGTTCATCTCTCCCGACGGCCGGCAGGTCGGCTACATCAGCGATCGCGACGGACGCGCGCTGAAAGTCGTGCCGCTCGCCGGTGGCCTGCCGACTACGGTCGTCGGTGCGCCGCTGGGGACGAGCGGCGCGGACTGGGCCACCGACGGGTTTATCTACTTCGACGCCGACTTCGCGGGGTTGCAGCGGGTCAGACCGGATGGCAGCGGTCGCGAGACGGTCATTCCGCTCGATTCGCTCCGCCGCGAGAACGGGCTCGCCTGGCCTGAGGTGTTGCCGGACGACCGCGTCGTCCTCTTCCGCCTGCGTCATGCCAGCGATGCCCCGCGAGACTTCTCGATCGTGGCCTGCCGGATCGGCACCCGCGCGTGCGGCGTGCTCACCCGGGCAGTGAGCGCCCGGTATGCTGCGGGGCGGCTCCTCTTCGTGACTGCCGACGGCACCCTGCAGACGGCACGATTCGACGAGCGGCGCCTCGCGCTGGCGTCCGCGCCGGCGGCGGCGGCGAGCAGCGTCCGCATCGCCGGCACCTACGCCGGTGTGGACCTCGCCGTGACCGACGCGGGCACACTCTACTATGTCGCGGGCTCGGCGGGAGCGGCGTCGGAGCTCGAGTGGGTGGCCCGGGACGGCACCGTACGCCCGGCCGATTCCACGTGGAGAGAAAGCGGTGAGATACGCGGAGTCGCGCTCTCGCCCGACGGAAAGCGTGCGGCCATCGAGCTGTCGCGCTCGGGCTCGACCGGTAGCGATATCTGGATCAAGCAGCTTCCCGCCGGCGCGCTGACCCGGCTCACCCTCGATCCGGCGCCGGACGTGCGCCCCGCCTGGTCGGGGGACGGCAAGTCGATTCTGTTCATTTCAGAGCGGGTGCATCCGGAGGCGATCTTCCGGCGCCAGGCCGACGGGGTCGGCACCGACGTGCTCGTCACGCAAGGGAACCGCGACATCAGCGAAGCCGGCGAATCCCCGGATGGCCACTGGCTCGTCGCGCGGACCTCCAATGCCCAGTCGGGGTCGGGCGACATTCTGGCCATGCAGATCGGAGTCGATACCGCGCTGCGTCCGCTCATCAGCGGCCCGGCCGCCGAGAGCACCCCGACCATTTCGCCCGACGGTCACTGGCTGGCCTATGTGTCCAGCGCCTCGGGGCGGCGGGAGGTGTATGTGCGCCCGTTTCCCGATGTGGATCGCGGGGTCTTGCAGGTGTCCACCGACGGCGGTTCTGAGCCGCGGTGGGCGCACTCCGGGAGAGAGCTGTTCTTCCGGGGCACCAGTTCGCTCGACCTTATGGCGGTGGACATCGAGACCACGCCGGTGCTGCGCGCCGGGCCGCCGCGCGTGCTCTTTCACAGCGACGCGGCGAGCGGGATCGACTACGCCCGCTACGCGGTGGCCCCGGACGACCGGCACTTCCTGATGGTGGGCCAGAACAATCGCGCGCAACCGCAGCTCGTCCGGATCGACAACTTCCTGCCGAGCCTGAGC
>JAICWE010000097.1 GCA_025934955.1 Gemmatimonadales bacterium
CGTCGCCGACGCGCCGGGCGGCAGCGATCTCTTCGCCGCCCGTGACAACGGCAGCGACCTCATCGAAGTCACCTTCACGCCGGTGCTGGAGCGCTCGCCGGCGCTCTCGCCCGACGGCGCCGTCGTCGCCTTCCTCCGCGCCACGACCCCGTCCGACACCACGCCGCACCTCTGGCTCGAGAACCTGGTGAACGGCGCCGAGCGCGAGTTCCGGATTCCGGGCAAGCGGCCGCCGCGGATCGAGGCCGCGGCATGGTCGCGCGACGGGCGCACGCTCTACGTGCGGACCAGCGCGGGAGTCTGGCGCAGCGACGCGCCGCCCGCGCGGATGTCACCGGCGCCGGTCGGGCCGGCCGAGCGCGCCGTCGCGGACTCCGCGTTCGACGTGCTGTTGGGAGATCCGCCGGTGGCGTACGCGACTGCGTGTCCCGGCGGCGCGGGGCTCTGCACGGTGGGCGACTCGGGGCGGGTGAGTCCGCTCGCACCCGAGGGGCGCGATCCGTTCCGCTGGGGCAGCGACTCGGTCGCCTACTTTCTGGGTGACGCGATCGTCATCCGGCCCCTCGGCGGCGGCCGCACCCGCACGCTGACCTGGCGGCCCACCGCGCCGGTGCATCCGCGCCAGGCGACGTTCTTCGCCGGCGCGCCGGCGCGTTAGGCGCCCGGCGCCGCGCGGATGGCGTCCCACGCCGCCTCGAGCGCCAGTGCCGCCTGCGGATGGTCCGGCGTCCACTCCCGCGCGCTCACCCGCTCCGCGGCAAACGACACGACCGCGAGCCACACCGACGTCCAGAGCTCTGCCGGTCCCGACCGCACCATCCCGTCCGACTTGCCGCTCGCCACGATCTGCTGCAGCGCGTCGCGGAACTCCCGCGCCGCCTCGCGGCTCCGCTCGTCGAGGTGCTGGTCGTCCCGCGCGTAGAACAGCATCCGCAGCACCGCCGGATCCCGCTCGGCGGCCTCCAGCAGCCGGGCGGCGACGCGCGCCAGCCGCTCCCGCGCCTTGAGCGCGCGATCGCTCTCCTCCAGCTCCTTCAGCACCGTGCACGCCCATCGCTGGGCGCTCCGGTACGCCTCGTTCAGCAGATGCTCCTTGCCGCCAAAGTGGCGGTAGATCGTCCCTTCGGCGACGCCGGCCTTTGCCGCGATCGCCGGCGTCGTGGTGCCGCGGTAGCCCACGGTGGTGAACAGCTCGACGGCCGCGCGCAGCAGGCGCTGGCGCGTGGCGTCGCCGCCGCGCGCCGGGGCGGTGCCCGAAGCTGGTGTGGTCATGCGGAGAATCTAACGCGGCGCGGTTGAATCGCGGGTCGCTGCCCGGCTACATTCGGGGGCTTTGTCGCCGACTACACGTGTCCAACACGAGGGTGTACATGAAGATGCTCGTGCTCGGGGCCGGCCTGCAGGGCTGCGCCTGCGCCTACGATCTGCTGCAGAGCCCCGCCGTCAGCGGCGTGACGCTCGCCGACGTGAAGACCGGCGAGCTGCCGCCGTTCATGCGGGGCGAATGGGGCGGACGGCTCACCCGGGCCCAGGTGGACGTGAACGACCTCGCGGCGGTGCAGCGGCTCATGCAGGGCCACGCCGCCGTCATGAGCGCCATTCCTTATTACTACAACGGCCCCATGGCGAAGGCCGCGGTCGAGGTCGGCTGCCACTTCTCCGACCTCGGCGGCAACACCGAGATCGTGATGGAGCAGAAGAAGCTCGACGGCGAAGCGCGGAAGAAGGGGATCTCGGTGATCCCGGATTGCGGCCTCGCCCCCGGCATGGTCAACATCCTCGCCGCCGAAGGCATCCGCCGTCTCGACCGGGCGGAGCGGGTGAGGATCTACGTCGGTGGCCTGCCGCAGCACCCCGAGCCGCCGCTCAACTATCAGATCGTCTATTCGCTGGAGGGCGCGCTCGATTACTACACCACGCCGAGCTGGGTGCTCCGCGGCGGGAAGCCGGCGCAGGTGGACGCGCTGAGCGAGCTCGAGGCGGTGGAGTTCCCCGCTCCGGTCGGCACGCTGGAGGCGTTCCACACCGCCGGCGGCATCAGCACCATGCCGTTCGCGTACGAGGGGAAGGTGGACGTCATGGAGTACAAGACGCTCCGCTACCCCGGCCACGTCGCCATAATGCGGCCGATCCGCGAGCTCGGACTCCTCGCCAACGCGCCGATCGAGGTGAAGGGGAAGAAGGTCGTCCCGCGAGACGTGTTCATCGCGGCGGTGCATCCGAAGCTCTTCAAGCCGGAAGGGAAGGATCTCGTGGCGCTCCAGGTCGAAGTGAGCGGCGAGAAGGGCGGCAAGGCCGCGCGGGTGCGCTTCCGGTTGATAGACTACTACGATCAGGAGCGCGGCATCAGCGCGATGATGCGGACCACGGCATACTCCCTCTCGATCACCGGCCAGATGCAGGCCGACGGCCGCGTCACCGAGAAGGGCGTCCACACGCCGGACGAGGCGATGCCGTTCAAGCCGTACGTCGAGGAGCTCGCGAAGCGCGGTGTCCGGATCGAGGAACTCTGAGCCGACGGCGCCTGTTGACTGAGCCATGACCGAACTCGATTTCACCGCGCTCTGGGCCGACGCGCTTCCGTACGACGCCTTCATCGCCGCGAGCAACGACAAGCACAAGGGACTCTGGGAGGCGATCCACCGCCTCGCCGCAATCCCCGAGTGGGCGCACGTCGCCCTGCCCGACGGCTCGCTCCATCTTCTCGCCATCGCTGAGGACTGGTGCGGCGACGCCGCCAACTCCGTCCCGTTCCTCGCGCGCTGGGCCGCGGTGGCGCCCGGCGTGGACCTCCGCGTGCTCCGCCGCGACGAATACCCCGCCGTGATGGATCGCTATCTCACCAACGGCAGCCGCTCCATCCCCATCGTCATAGCGCTCGACCGCGAGTTGAAGGAACTCGGCCACTGGGGCCCCCGGCCCACCGAGCTCCAGGCGTGGGTCATGGCGAACCGCCTGACGATGCCGAAGACGGAGCTGTATCCGCAGGTGCGCCGCTGGTACGCGCAGGACCGGGGCGAGACCACGCTGCGTGAGGTGATCGCGGCGGCGGGGGTGGCTGCTTCACGGCGACTTTGGCGATAATGCAAAAACCGCATTGGCAATTCTGCCAAACGACACGCCGCCCGTTCTCCCGCTCGAATCGCATATTGTGAACTGACACCAGCTTCGCGCGAACGGCCGTCTGGCACGCCGAGTGCCAATGTGGGCGCAACCCCACCGACGGAGTTCGCCGTGCCCGAAACAGCTCCGCGTCCGCGCTCTGACGTGATGCGATGAGCGCCATCATACCCATCAACTCGTTGCCGATGCCAACGTCCGCACAC
>JAICWE010000039.1 GCA_025934955.1 Gemmatimonadales bacterium
CAGGACCTGGGGATGCGGATCGATCTCGTGCTCGCCAGCGAGCCGGTGGCCGAGCGCGTGAAGGCCGCATGGGTGGACCGCCAGGCGCGCAAGGGCAAGGGCCCGAGCGACCACGCGCCCGTGATCGTCGACCTCGACGAGGCGCCGGACGGCGACATCGGCCCGGCCGTTCCGCCGCCCTCCGCGCCGGTCACCCGCCGGGGCGCGAAGAAGCTGCCGCAGGCGCGCGAGGCGCAGACGCCGTAGCGGTGTCTCCCGGACGCCGGGGCGGGGGCGGCGGGCGCGCGCGGGGGGGCGGGGGCGGGCGCCGGGGTGGGGTTTTGGGCGCCATAATCGGCCCGCTCCCGGGGGGCGGCCCCCCCTGGGGGGGGGGGGGGGGGCGTGAGGTTTGGCCCCCCCGACGCCCTTCTTCTTTTCCAGCACATTCCAGATCAATGACTTAGGTCGCGATTCGGCCGGGCGGGGCAACGGTCCTGCGGCAAACCATGCTGGCACGTAACTTTAGGTGGAGGCGGAGACCCCGGGCCATCCTGGCGATTGTTGCCGTCCGTGGCTCCTTCCATTTACGTCCGCAGGCCGGGCGACGGATACCTCGAATGCCGGATAAGCGAGCGGGCGCGGAGCGATCTCACATTCTGACTGTCTCACTGGAAGACTACTTCCACGTGCGGGCGTTCAGTCATGTGATTCAGCAGCGGCAGTGGTATCGCTTCGAACCCCGGCTGGAGCACACGCTCAATCGCGCGCTGGACCTCTTCGACGAGCTGAACTGCCGGGCCACGTTCTTCGTGCTTGGCTGGATCGCGGAGGCCGTGCCCGAACTGCTCAAACGGGTGGTGGAGCGGGGGCATGAAGTGGCCGATCGCGGCTACTACCCGCGGAGTCTGCGCGACCTCACCCCCGAGGAGTTCCGCGACGACCTGCGCCGATCGCGGGCCGCCATCGAGCGCGCCACCGGCCGGCCGGTCCTGGGCTACCGTAGCGCACGGCTGTGGCCGGACGCGCGCCATCTGTGGGCGCTCGAGGTGTTGGCTGAAGACGGTTACCGGTACGATGCGAGCGTGGCGGCGCTCGGCCGCGGTACGTTCACCACCGAGGAGTGGCGGACGGTGCATCGCCGGCGCTGCGGCGAGCGGGAGATCTGGGAGGTGCCGGTCTCGACGGCGCGCCTCCTGGGAGTCACCGTCCCGATCGCCGGCGGCAACTACCTCCGCCAGCTTCCATCCTGGGTCACCAGCCGCGCGCTGGACCGCCTGACCCGCACGAGCGACGCGCCGCTCGTCTTCTACTTCAACATCTGGGAGCTCGACGCCGGCCAACCCCGCGTCGGCGGCGCGACGGTGCTCAACCGGCTGCGGCACTACCGCAATCTTCACCGGATGCCGGAGCGGCTCCGCGGCGTCCTGGCCCGGGGCCGATTCCGCTCCATCGCGGAGCATCTGGGGCTGCCGATCGCCGCCCCCGCGTCGGACCTGATGTCGGAGCCGGCGCCCGGTCTCGGGCGCATGGCGCCGCCCCGGGTCTCGCTGCCGATCGTGCCGGCTCGCGAGCGGCGGGCGTCCGCGGCACGAATGCCCGTCACCGTCATCGTACCGTGCTTCAACGAGACTCTGGTCATCCCGTATCTCGCCAATACGCTTCGCAGCGTCGAGGCGCGGCTGGCCGAGCAGTACGAGCTCTCCTGGATCTTCGTGGACGACCGGAGCGCGGACGACACGCTGGCGTCGCTGCGGCGCCAGTTCGGCGGTCGGCCCGACTGCCGGATCCTGTCGCATGAGCGGAACGTCGGCGTCGCCGGCGCGATCCGCACCGGACTCCATGCCGCGACCACCGAGATCGTCTGCTCGATGGACTGCGACTGCACCTACGACCCGCACGAGCTGGAGCAGATGATCCCGCTGCTCGCCGACGGCGTGGACATGGTGACGGCGTCGCCCTACCACCCGGACGGCGGCGTGCGGAACGTGCCGGCCTGGCGGCTGGTGCTGTCGCGCGGACTCTCGCGGCTTTACCGACTGGTGCTCCGCAACAAGCTGGAGACCTACACCAGTTGCTTCCGGGTGTACCGCCGCTCGAGCGTGCTTCCGGTGGGCATCGTGCACACCGGTTTCCTCGGCGTGCTCGAACAGCTCGCGCGTGTGGATCTGGCCGGCGGGCGCGTCGTCGAGTATCCGGCGATGCTCGAGTCGCGCATTCTCGGCCGGTCGAAGCTCAAGGTGTTCCGGACGATCGCCGGACACCTGTGGCTCTTTCAGCGGCTCGCCTCCGCGCGCCTCTTCGGCCGCGCGCCGGGCCCGGCACCGGTGCGCGCCGGCCCTCGGCTGCGCCGGGATTCCAGCGTCGTCGATGCGCCGCCCGCCGAGCCGATGCCTCTGCCGGACAGCCCGATGGCCGCCGAGGCGCGCACTCAGTGAACGGACGCGCCGCGCGGGTCGGCATCGTAGGCGGCGGCATGCTCGGGCTCACGCTCGCGCACCGGCTCCGCCGCCAGGGCCACGACGTCAGCGTACTGGAGCGAGCGGCATCGCCCGGCGGCCTCGCCGCGCCGGCACGGCTCGGCGAGTACACCTGGGACCGGTTCTACCACGTGATCCTCAGCTCCGACATCCGGCTCGGTGCGCTGCTCGCGGAGCTCGGGCTCGAGCACCAGCTGCGCTGGGGCGACCCGCGCACCGGCTTCTGGATCGACGGGCGGATGCACTCGCTCTCCGGAGCGCTCGAGTTCCTGCGGTTCCCAGCGCTCTCGCTGGTGGACAAGGCGCGCCTGGCCGCGACCATTCTTCACGCATCCCGGATCACCGATGGCCGTCCGCTCGAGGCCGTGCCCGCCGAGGCGTGGCTCCGCCGCTGGTCGGGCGACCGCACCACCGACCGGGTATGGCTGCCGCTGCTCCGCGCCAAGCTGGGGGAGAACTACCGGCTCGCGAGCGCGGCGTTCATCTGGGCCATCATCCGGCGGATGTACGCAGCGCGGCGGAACGGGGTGGGGCGGGAGCGGTTCGGCTACGTCGAGGGTGGCTACGACACCGTGCTCCGGGCACTCGCCGCACGGCTCGCCGCGGATGGCGTGACGTTGCGTACCGGGGTGCGGGTTCGCGAGGTCGCCGGCGACGATGGCGGCGCGCGGGTCGTGCTGGAAGACGGCGAAGTCCTCGGCTTCGATCAGGTGGTGCTGACGGTGCCGTGCGGCGCCGTGGCCGCGCTGTGTCCCGGCCTGACTCGCGCGGAGACCGCGCGGCTCGAGGCCGTGGTCTACCAGGGTATCGTCTGCGTGTCGCTGCTGCTGCGCCGCCCCCTGTCCGGCTATTACGTCACCAACGTCGCCGACGCCGGCATGCCGTTCACCGGCGTGATCGAGATGACCGCCGTGGTCGATCCCGCGCCGCTCGGCGGGCACAGTCTCGTCTACCTGCCGAAGTATCTGACCCAGGCCGATGCCCACTGGCAGCGCGGCGACGACGAGATCACCGCCGAGTTCGTCGCCGCGCTCCGGCGCATGTATCCGCAGGTGCAGGAGGGCGACGTCGTGGCATCGCTGGTGTCGCGCGCGCGCCAGGTGCAGGCGCTCTCGACGCTCCACTACTCCGATCGGCTGCTGCCGCCGCTTGGCACCTCGGTGCCGAACGTGTTCGTCGTGAACTCCGCGCAGATTGCGCAAGGCACGCTCAACGTGAATGAAACCGTCAGTCTCGCCGACGAGCAGGCCGAGGCGCTCGCGCCGCTGCTGGGCGCGCGCGCACCGTCACCCGCCCCAACGCTGGCGACCCAATGAGCGGATCGCGTCTCATGGCGAGCCTCTCGATCGACTGCGACGACCTCTGGTCCTACATGCGCACCCACGGCGACCCGGGCTGGCAGACGCGGCCGTCCTATCACGCGGTGCTGTTTCCACTGGCGCTCGACGCGTTCGATGCCGCGGGCCTTCGCGCCACGTTCTTCCTCGTGGGCACGGACGCCGACCGGCTGGGTCCGACCGGCCTGCTGCGGAACGTTCCGGCGCGGGGCCACGAGGTGGGGAATCACTCGTACGAGCACGAGCCGTGGATGCACCTGATGGAGCCGGCGCGGGTGCGCGACGAGATCGTCCGGGCGGAGGAGGCGATCGTCCGCGCGACCGGGGCGAAGCCGGTAGGCTTTCGCGGACCGGGCTACAGTTGGAGCACGCAGGTGCTCGAGACCGTCGCCGGACAGGGATACCTCTTCGACGCGTCCACGCTGCCGACCTTCATCGGGCCGCTGGCGCGAGCGTACTACTTCCGGTCCGCCAAGCTCGCGCCGGAGGATCGCGCCGCGCGGGCGGAGCTGTTCGGCCATTTCCGCGAGGGCTTCCGGCCGGTGCGCCCGTACCGCTGGACGCTGCCGAGCGGGCGGACGCTGCTGGAGATTCCGGTCACGACGTTCCCGGTGCTGCGCACGCCGTTTCACCTGAGCTACCTCCTGTATCTCGCGCGGTTCAGCGAGCGCGCCATGCTGGCGTACCTGCGGACCGCGCTCGCGAGCTGCCGCGCCGCCGGCATCGAGCCCAGCTTCCTGCTGCATCCCCTCGACCTGCTCGGCGGCGACGCGGTGCACGAGCTGCGCTTCTTCCCCGGCATGGACCTGCCGACCGACCGGAAGCGGCGGCTCTTCCTGCTGGTCCTGGGCGAGCTGGCGCGACGCTTCGAGGTGATGCCCATGGGCGATCATGCACGCGCGCTGCTCGGACGCAGCCCCGCACCACCGGCCCGCGTACCGCAGGCGGCCTGATCATGTGCGGACTCATCGGACTGCTGACGCTCGAGCGGCGCCCGCCGCCGCTGCCGCTGCTCCGGGACATGGCCGAGCGGATCCGGCACCGCGGGCCCGACGGAGAGGGACACGCGCTGTTCGACGGCGCCGGCTTCTACCACAAGCGGCTGTCGATCATCGACCCCGCTCGCGGGCAGCAGCCGATGACGCGAGGGCCGCTGACCATCGTCTTCAACGGCGAGATCTACAACTACATCGAGCTGCGCGACGAGCTCCGCCGCGCCGGTCACGAGTTCGCCACCGACTCCGATACCGAGGTGATTCTCGCGCTCTACGCGGAGTACGGCGACGAGGCGGTGCGGCGGCTGAACGGCATGTTCGCGTTCCTGCTGCACGACGCCCGGCGCAACGTCGTGATCGCGGCGCGCGACCACTTCGGCATCAAGCCGCTGTACTACCATCGCGGCGCCGGGCACCTCGCGTTCGCCTCGGAGATCAAGGCGCTGCTGGTCCATCCCGACATCGCCGCGACGGTGGACCACGAGGCGCTGGCCGACTATCTCACCTTCCAGTTCACCCTCGGCGATGCCACGCTCTTCCGCGGCGTGCGGGCGGTGCTGCCGGGCCATTATCACGTGGTGGATCTCCGATCGATGGACGCGACCGTGGTGCGCTACTGGACGCCGAACTTCGCGATCGACGAACATCACACCGAGGCGTACTTCGTGGAGCGGGTGCAGTGGCTGCTGGATGACGCGGTGCGGATCCAGCTCCGGAGCGATGTGCCGGTCGGCGCGCACCTGAGCGGCGGCATGGATTCGAGCCTCATCGCGCTGCTCGCCGCGCGGCACCTGCCGGGCCGGCTCCGCACCTTCACCGGCGCGTTCGACGAGGGGCGCGACTTCGACGAGAGCGACTATGCCCGCGAGGTTGCGCTCAGCTGCGGAGCCGAAGCCTTCGAGGTGCGACCGAGCGCGGACGAGTTCGTCGCGCTGCTGCCGAAGCTGATCCATCACATGGACCACCCGGCGGCGGGGCCGGGGCTCTTTCCGCAGTACATGGTGTCGCGGCTCGCGTCGCGGCACGTGAAGGTGGTGCTGGGCGGGCAGGGCGGCGACGAGATCTTCGGCGGGTACACGCGGTATCTGGTGGCGTACTTCGAGCAGGCGCTCAAGGGCGCGATCTACCGGACCAACGAGGAGCGGGAACACATCGTCTCGCTCTCGTCCATTCTCCCGAACCTGCCGACAATGCAGCAGTACGTGCCGATGCTCCAGGAATTCTGGCGCGACGGCGTCTTCGCGCCGATGCACGAGCGCTATTTCCGCCTGATCAATCGCGGCAGCGGCGAGACAGGCCTGCTCTGCCCCGAGTTCCGCGCCCTGACCGATCCGTGCGTCCAGTTCGAGCGCTTCCAGCGGATCTTCGATCACCCGGACACGCACTCGTACTACAACAAGATGACGCACTTCGACCTGGTGACGAGCCTGCCGGCGCTGCTCCAGGTGGAGGATCGCACCAGCATGGCGTGCTCGCTCGAGTCGCGGGTACCGCTGCTGGACCATCGGCTGGTGGACCTGGTCACCAGCATGCCGCCGGTGATGAAGTTCCGCGGCGGCGAGCTCAAGTACATCCTGCGCCGCGCGCTCGGCTCGCTGCTGCCGGCGCGGGTACTGGAGCGGAAGGACAAGATGGGCTTCCCGGTGCCGCTCGACCTCTGGCTCTCGGGCCCGGCGCGCGACTTCGTCGCCGACATCCTCGGCTCGGCGGCGTGCCGGACGCGCGGGATCTTCGCGCCGAAGGAAATGGACCGGCTCCTCGCCGGACCGCGCGAGGCACGGTTCGGCCGCCGGCTGTGGGGCCTGCTGAACGTGGAGCTGTGGCACCGGGAGTTCATCGATGCTCACTGATCGCCCCGAACGCGAAACCAGGAAGGCGAGGCGCTGATGCCGCTCGTGCTGCGAGACGGAACTCCCACCGACTGGCGAGTTCGCCGGATCGCCGTCGTCGGCCCCGGGATCGTCGGGATGCCGATGGCCGCCATGCTGGCGCACGCCCGCATCCGGATCGGCGAGGATTCGCCGGCGGTGGTGACCGTGGTCCAGCGCCAATCCACCACCTCCGGCTGGAAGGTCGGCGCCATCAACGAAGGCCGGTCACCGATCGGCGGGGTCGAGCCCGATCTCGACCGGCTGGTGCAGGAGGCGCACGCCGCGGGGCTGCTCCGGGCAACGCACGATTACGCCGAGCTGGCCGACGCCGACGTGGTGCTGGTGGCGGTGCAGACCGACCGCAAAGGCGAGGCGCCGGATTACGGCCCGCTGATGGACGCGCTCACGGCGCTGGCCCAGGCGCTCCGGCGGAAGCCGGCGGGCAACGTACCGCTCGTCGTCATCGAGAGCACGCTGGCACCGTCGTCAATGGCGACGGTGGTGCGCGCCCACTTCGCCCGGCACGGCCTGCACGACGGCCGCGACCTGCTGCTCGGGAACAGCCCCAACCGCGTCATGCCGGGCCGCCTGGTGGAACGGGTGATGACGAGCGACAAGATCGTCGCCGGACTGCACCCCGCGACGGCGGGGCTCATCCGCCAGCTCTATGCGCACATCGTCACTCAGGGCACGCTGCATCCGACCAACAGCCTGACGGCGGAAGTGGTGAAGGTCCTGGAGAACGCGTACCGCGACGTGCGCATCGCCTACGCGGCCGAGGTGGCGCGCGACTGCGACGCCCGCGACGTGGACTTCTACGCAGTGCGCGACCAGGTGAACGAACGGCTGGCGCAGAGCGACACCGCCTCCGGCGATCCGTCGGCGATTCCCACCGGCGGACTGCTGGTGCCGACGGTCGGCGTCGGCGGCCACTGCCTGCCGAAGGACGGCGTGCTGCTCTGGTGGCGCGCGCTCGAGGCCGGCGTCGACAGCTCGCACAGTCTCATCCTCGGCGCGCGCCGGGTGAATGACGAATCCCCGGCGACGCTGCTGGCGCTGGCGGAGCAGAAGCTCGGAAGCCTTGCCGGGAGCACCGTGGCACTGCTCGGCGTGGCCTACCGCGCGGATTCGGAGGACACCCGGAATTCGCCGACGCTGCGGCTCGCACGGCTCCTCTCAACCCATGGCTGCCGGGTGCTGCTGCACGACCCGTACGTCGCGCCGCACGACCAGAACCTGGTTGCATCGGGGTTCGGCGGGAGCTTCAGCCGGGACTTGGTCCCGACGCTCGCCGAGGCGGAGTACCTGTTCCTCTGCGCCGGGCACGCGGCGTACGCGCGGGAGCTGGACGCGATCGTGCGCATGGCGCCGTCGCTCAAGGGAATCGTGGATGGCTTCCACGTGGTGCCCCATGCCGCGACCGAGCTGGCCGGTGTTCCCGTCGTCGGCATAGGACGCGGGCGACAGCTGCCGTCGCCGACGTTCGTGGACGCGGTGGAGCGCGGATTCCGGGTGGTGGAGTGCGGCGTCGCCAACGAGGTCGCGGCGCTCGTCGATTTTCTCAACGCGCGCTACGCCGATCGCGCCGCGGATCGGGTGCAGGTGAGCGAGGTACGGCGGCTCGCGGGCACCTGTGTCACCGGCTGCGCCATCGTGGAACCGGGCCCCGCGCCGCGGCCGGACGAGCGGGCGGGACTCACCAGCCGGCTGGTGCACCACGCGCTGCGGGTGGCGCGGCCACGGCGGTCGGGGGTGGCGAAGATTCGGGACGAAGGGGAGCCGGTGCGGAGCTGAGCCGCGCCTCCGTCAGTCCGTCAGCGCCGCGATGATGCGTTCGGAGGCGTGCCCGTCCCAGAGAGCGGGGCGGTGGGGGCGGCGGGCGCCGCGCTCGCCCAAGGCGGTAGCGGCCGCTTCGGTCACTGCCGCACGGGTCGGGTCGACCAGGCGATTGGTGCCGTCGGTGACGGTCTCGATCCACTCGACCGACCGGCGCACGCTGAGGCAGGGAACGCCGAGCACCGTGGTTTCCTGCTGGAGCCCGCCGGAATCGGTCACCACGACGGCTGCGCCGTCCACCAGCGCGATCATCTCGAAGTAGCCCACCGGCTCGATCACCCGCAGTGGTGCGAGCGCGCTCTCCAGGCCGAACTCGCGCACCCGCGCGCGAGTGCGGGGATGGAGCGGCAGCACCACCGGGAGTCGTCCGGCGATGTCGCCGAGTGCCGCAAGCAGGGCCGCGAGCGTGTCGGATACGTCCACGTTGCCGGCGCGGTGCAGGGTGGCGACGGCGTACTCGCCGCGCGCGAGTCCCAGCTGGTGCAACACCGGCAGCGTGCGGGCCCGCTCTACACAACGAAGCAGGGTGTCCACCATCACGTTCCCGACGCAGCGGATCCGTGCCGCCGCAATGCCCTCGCGCACGAGCTGCTCGTCGGCGTAGGCGCTCGGCGTCAGGCACAAGTCTGACAGCTGGTCGGTGACCATCCGGTTGATCTCTTCCGGCATGGCGCGATCGAAGCTCCGGAGCCCGGCCTCGACGTGGGCGATTCGCATCTGCAGCTTCGCGGCGACGAGGGCCGCGGCGATCGTCGAGTTCACGTCACCGTAGACCACCACCCATTCCGGCCGCTCGGCCGCGAGCACCGGCTCGATCGCGGTCATGATGCGCGCGGTCTGCTCTGCGTGCGTGCCCGAGCCGACACCGAGCCGGACGTCCGGCTCGGGGATGTCGAGCGCGCCCAGGAAGACTTCGCTCATCACGTCATCGTAGTGCTGGCCGGTGTGGACCAGGCGCTGGGACACGCCGGCGGCGCGTCCCGCTGCCATCACCGCCGCCGCCTTCATGAAATTGGGACGCGCGCCGACGACGTGGAGGAGCTGAGGGGCGTTGGGCATGGATGGGACAAGTATAACGACGCGGGCCGCCGGCTCGTCCCGCCCGCGTCGTCTCGTGCCAGCGTGCGCGGCTACCGCATCGCGACCTTGGGCAGCACGGTGTAGAGCGCCTGCATCCCCATCCGCAGGTGGGGAGCCACGTGGCAGTGGAAAAGCCACGTGCCCGGGTTGTCGGGAACCATGTCGGCCGTGACCATCTCCATCGGCGTGAGACTCGCCACGTCGGTTCGCATGTCGGCGATGGTGACGACGTTGCCGTGCCAGTGCGGGGCATGGAACTCGAAGTCCGTCGTGGCCATGAGGTACCAGCGCACCCGCTCGCCCTGCTTCATCGTGAGCCCCGGCAGGTTGCCGTAGGAGAAGCCGTTCATCGTCTCCCGGAAGGAGCTCTCCATCGCCGGGCCCTGTACGAGTACGCCGAACACCGTGTCCGCCGGCGGCTTCGGGGCCTTCGGCAGCGGCTTCGCGTAGCGCGCATAGTTGGCGTCGAAGAACGGGCTGTTGTTCTCGTCGAACTCGAGGAACCCGACGACGAGCTCGCGGTCCACGTCCTTGGGGGTGCCATCGGCACGGGCGGCGCCGCGCGCGGTGATGATCATCGGGCCGATCAGTCCGGCGGCGACGTCGGCTTGATCGTCCACGTGCGAATGGTACATCCAGAATGCGGAGCTGCCCTCGTGCGCCGTCGGGCCGGCGCGCTCCGGCACGGGCCACACATAGCGATGCGTGCCTCCGGTGGGCACCGCATCATCGGCGACGTCGGCGCCGCTGGTGCCGTCGTGATACGGCGCGCCCTCCGAATCCTTCTGATAGAAGACGCCGTGCGGATGCATGCTCGCCGGGAACGACGCATTGTTGCGGAACAGGACCACGATCGTGTCGCCCACCCCGGCGCGAATCAGCGGGCCGAGGATGCCGAGGTGCGCCCACTCCGGCGGACGCGGCTTCAGGGTGCGGAAGGTGGAGTCGGTGTACTCGCGGTAGATCGCCTTGTGCCAAACCCGTCCGACACGGCCCGGGCCCGGCTCCATGTAGTGCGCCGCGATCGCGCCGAACGGCCGGCCGGTGATGCCGTCGGCGCCGCCCGGTGCGTAGTCCCAGTCCACCTCGTCGGCGGCCACGTAGTAGGTACGAACGACACCCGCGGCATTTCGCGGCGCCGCCGCGCAGCCGGGCAGCAACAGCATGGATACGACGAGCCAACTCCAGGGCAGAACCCTCGTGCGGCTGCGCATCGGTCGTTCCTCGGCTGGGGACGTGGGTCACGCGAATCTACCACGTTACGCTGCGCCGTCCAGAGAGCACGATGACGCCGCGGCCCCGGGCGCTGGTTGCGCTCCGGGGCCGCGGCGATCGCACCACTGCCGACCCGTCGAATCCGCTCAGGTCGAGAGCACGTTCTGCCAGCGCTTGAGGTCGTCGATGATCATCCCGGCGCCGCGTACGACGGACGTGAGCGGATCGGGGTCGATCATGACCGGCAGTCCGGTCTCGAGCTGGAGCAGCTGGTCGAGTCCGCGCAGCATGGCGCCGCCGCCGGTGAGCACTAGGCCGTACTCGACCAGGTCGCTCGCCAGCTCGGGCGGGGTGACCTCGAGCGCGCCGCGGGTGGCGTTGACGATGCGGGCGATGGTCTCCTGCAGCGCGTCGCGCACGCCGCTGCTGCTCACGCGCACCACGCGCGGCAGGCCGGAGACGAGATCGCGACCCTTCACCTCCATCACCAGCTCCTCCTCCAGCGGCACCGCGCTGCCGATCCGCAGCTTGATCAGCTCCGCCGTCGCCTCGCCGATCAGCAGGTTGAACACCCGCCGCATGTAGGCGACGATCGCGTCGTCCAGCTCGTCCCCCGCCGCACGGATGCTCGCGTCCGCCACGATGCCGCCGAGCGCGATGACCGCGACGTCGGTGGTGCCGCCGCCGACGTCCACCACCATGCTGCCGCGCGGCGTGTCCACCGGCAGCCCGGCGCCGATCGCGGCGGCCATCGGCTCGGAGACCATGTAGACGTGCTTGGCGCCGGCCGCCTGGCCAGCGTCGCGTACCGCGCGGCGCTCGACCTCGGTGATGATGCTCGGTACGCAGATCACCAGGGTCGGCTTGACCCGGAGCAGCGAGCGGTTGAGCACCTGCTTCAGCAGCCCGCGGATGAGCTGCTCGGCGATGGTGAAGTCGGCGATGACGCCGTCCTTGAGCGGCCGCACCGGGCGGATGCCCTCGGGCGTGCGGCCGAGCATGCGCTTCGCGTCCAACCCGATCGCGAGCACCTTGCCCTTCGGATCCACCGCCGCGACGGTCGGCTCATTCAGCACGATCCCCTCGCGTTTCGCTAGGATGAGCGTGTTGGCGGTGCCGAGGTCGATGGCGAATTCAGTGGCGGGGCGGAACTGCAGTCTGCGGGCGCTACGTACCGGAGAAACCGGGGCCGCGTCGGGGATGACGGCGGCGGGCGAATCAGGCAGGGTGGCGGTCATGGGACGGGCGCGCGTGCACGGCTTGTGCCGTCGTGCAAGATGTCGCATCCGACGCGATGCGAGCGATGGCGCGGGGTTACCGACCCGGCGCCGCGGAGGTAGGTTAGTCGCGGCGGTTCCTCCCGGACTCGAACCCGAGGGGCGGTGCCGATGGCCGTACGGATGTCGCGAGGCTTCGTCGTGTCGGTGGTCGCCCTCTACGCGCTCGGCGCGGTGCTGATCCTGGCGCCGGAGCCGGCCGCGTCGGACGATGCCTCTCCCATCGTGTCGCAGCGTCAACTCGTCGCGATCACACCGGTGACGCCGGTCGCGCCGGCACCGGTGGATTCCGCCGCGCTCGAGCGGAACGCGTTCGTCCGCTTCCACGAAGCGCCGCTCACCCGACTGCTCCGCCGCCGCTCCCGGAGCGCCGATACCGCCGACCAGATCGCCCGCGCGCTGGTGCGCGAAGCCAACCGGCTCCGGCTCGCGCCCAGTCTGCTCGCGGCGGTGCTGATCACCGAGAATCCGCGGCTGGAACCGGCGTCGGTCAGCTCGCAGGGCGCCACCGGGCTGATGCAGGTGATGCCCTTCCACGCCGGGGAATTCGGCTGCGCGTCGGACGACCTGCTCGACGTCGAGGCCAACATCTGTCACGGCGCCCGCATCCTGGGCCAGTACTACCGCCGCACCGGCGACGTGCACACGGCACTGCTCCGCTATAACGGCTGCGTCGCCAGCACCAACACGCCGCGCTGCGACCGCTATCCGGGCAAGGTGCTGAAGCTGGCGGGGAAGGTTCGCCGCGAGCTGCTGCACTACGCGGAGACTCGAGCCAACTGACGCTGCCGCACGAAGTGCATTTCGGCGACAACCTCGCGGTGCTCCGTTCGCTGCCGGATGCGTCGGCCAACCTGATCTACATCGATCCGCCATTCAACACCGGTCGCCCGGCGCGGCGGACCCGGCTCCGGGTTACCCGCGCCGGCGAGTCCGGCGGCGATCGCACCGGCTTCCACGGCCTGCGCTACAGCAGCGCGCCGGTGGGAAACGGGCGGAACGGCGCGCCGGCCTTTGCCGACGCCTTCGACGACTATCTCGCCTTCCTCGAGCCGCGCCTTCGCGAGGCGCATCGCGTGCTCGCCGCCGACGGCTCGCTCTACTTCCACATCGACTACCGCGAGTCGCACTACTGCAAGGTGCTGCTCGACGCGATCTTCGGCCGGGCGTCGTTCCTCAACGAGATCGTCTGGGCGTACGACTACGGCGCGCGCACCCGCAAGCGCTGGCCACCGAAGCACGACACGATCCTGGTGTACGTAAGGAATCCCCGCGACTACGTCTTCGATGCCGAGGCGGTGGACCGCATCGCGTACATGGCGCCGCGGCTGGTCGGCGCGACCAAGGCCGCGCGCGGCAAGCTGCCGACCGACACCTGGTGGCACACGATCGTGCCGACGAACGGGAAGGAGAAGACCGGTTACCCGACCCAGAAGCCGTTAGGCGTGCTCCGGCGGATCGTCGCCGCGTCGTCTCGCCGGGGCGATACCGTACTCGACTTCTTTGCGGGGAGCGGCACCACCGGAGCGGCGTGCCTGGAGCTGGGAAGGCGGTTCGTGCTGGTGGACGACAACCCCGCGGCGATCCGTACGATGCGGCGCCGGTTCAGCGGGGCCCACGTGACGTGGCTGCGGGCGGTCAGCCGTCGGGGTCGGTGACGCGGGTGCGGAGGTCGGTGCCGCCGCCGCGCTCCCAGCCGCCGCGAAACTCGAAGTGCGCCGATTCCAGGAGCCGATGGCCGAGCGCATCGGCACCGGACTGCTGGAGCTGCCAGAAGAGGACCTTGGCGCCGGCCTCCGCGGCGGTCAGCCAGACATCCGGCTCGAGCGCGGGGTAGAGGTGGGCGAACTCCGGCAGCAGCCGCGCGTGGCGGATGGCCGCGAGGACGTCGGCCGACGGCGCGGTCAGGGGGCGATCTCCCGGATCCGACATGTGTCTCCCGAACAGTCCAGACGGGCTTCCTGATCCATCCGCTCGTCGTCCACGTGCCCATCGGCGCTCACCATCGTGGCACTGCCCCGCAGGTGCACCGTCGCGGTCGTGCCCTTCATGGTGATCTCGCCGACGCGCCACTTGATGGCGATCCGCTTGCCGGCCTGGAACGCGGTGACGAGCTGGGTGTGCCGGTCGTCGCTCATGTCGGGAAAGAGCCGCCGCGCGTCGTCCGCCTGCCCCTCGGCGAGCGCTTCGGCGTAGAGCCGGAGCGTGCGCTCGATGGCCGCGCGGGTGGACGGCGCGACGCCGACCGGTGCGCTCACGGTGTTGAGCAGCACGGAGCCGGCCGACGAGCTACCGCTCGCCGGAGCGTCGTGCACGGTGGGATCGCTTTCGACCGAGGCGACGACCACCGCCGGACGCACCGGTGCCGGGGCGGCCGGCTGATCCTGCGAGCCGGCGTTGCTCTTCGGCGCCGGCTTCGGCGCGGCGGGCTGCTTCTCCGCCGCGGATCCGGAGCGGCTGGCCTTCGGCTCCGGCTTGGACGCGGCCGGCGCGGACCCGGTCGGGCTCGGCGGCTCGGCGGCGGCGGCCGCGGCGGGCTGCGGGGCAGGCGCTGTCGCCGCGGGTGAGGTCGGCGCCGACGTCGCTGCACTCGCGGTTTCCGCGACGGCCGCGGGCGGCGCCACGGCGGCGTGCCGCGAGTGGCTCAGCAGCACCGCCACGGTCGCGAACAGCGCGACCGCCGCGACGGCCATCCACGCCATCGGCGGAATGCCCTTGCGGGCGGCGGCGGCGTCGGCGTCGGCGGCGACGACACCACTCACCGACTGCGGCATCGGGGTGCGGGCGCGCGGGATAGGGCTCCGCGGCGTGCGGCGGCCGTCCACGATGCGGTGGGTCCCGCTGCGCGCCAGCGTGATCATCTGGCTGCGGGTCGGGTCGTCATAGGCGAGCGGCTGCGCGCCGATGGCCGCGGCGGCGTCCTCGACGCTCGGGAAGCGGTCTTCCGGCTCCTTGCCCAGCATCCGCATGACGGCCGCGGCGAGCTGGGGCGGACAATCGGGCCGGAGCTCCTCGATGGGCTGCGGCGGCGTGTGCACGTGGGCGTACATCACCGCCATCATGGTGCCGCCGGGGAACGGCACCTTGCCGGTGAGCATCTCGTACGCGACGACGCCCAGCGCGTACTGGTCCGAGGCGCCGGTGACGGCGCCCGCCAGGCACTGCTCCGGGCTCATGTAGCTCGGGGTGCCGATCATGGTGCCGGAGCTGGTGAGGTTGGAGCCTTCCTTCACTTTGGCGATGCCGAAATCGGTGACGACGCACCAGCCCTCATCGTCGATGAGGATGTTGCCGGGCTTCACGTCGCGATGCACGATCCCTTTCCGATGCGCGTATCCGAGCGCCTCGGCGACCTGGCCGATGATGGCTTCGATCATCGGGATCGGCAGCGGGCCGGTGTCCTTGATGATGCAGTCGAGCGGCCGGCCCTCGATCAGCTTCATCACGAAGAAGAGGAGCTGGTCGGTGTCGCGGACCGCGTAGATCGGGATGATGTTGGGATGGCTCAGCGCGGCCGAGGTGCGGGCCTCGCGCTTGAACCGCTCGACCATGTCATCAGAGGCCGCGACGACGCCGGACATCACTTTGATCGCGACCTTGCGATCCAGCGCGATGTCGTGCGCGAGGTACACGGTTGCCATGCCGCCGCGGCCCAGCTCGCTGGCGATGTCGTAGTCGCCAAGCGTAGCTGCGCGGAGCAGCGCGAGCTCCTCGGTATCGCCGGTTTGAATCGGTGTCGTCATTGGTTCCGGGCGGACCCGGTGGAATGGACCGCCCAAATTGTCGCCAGCCGTCCAACTCCGCAAGGGTGGCGGCGTTGCGACACGAGCCAAGACTTGGGCCGGGCGGATTGTGTCGCGTTCCTCGACAGTTTTGGGGCCCGGGGGCGGCTGGTCAGTCGGCGTACTCGAGCACGCCGCGGGCATCACGGAGCAGCACGCTCGAGGTCGGCTCGCGGGTCCGGAAGGCGAGCGATGACCCGCCCTCCAGATCCAGCGTAAGGCTGGTGCCGGCCTGGCGGACCCCGCGGACCCGGGCGCCGCCACCGGCCGGAAGCGGCGCAGCCGGCTGGAGGGCGACGGTCATCACCGATCCGTCGTCGAACGCGACCCGCGCCCCGGAGCCGCCGGCGGGATCGGGCGCCGCCTCGACCCGGGCGACGGCGCGGCCGCGGATGAGGTTGGTCAGCTTCCGGTTCGCCGCCATCAGTGCGCGTCCGCGGGGAGCGGCTCCCGGCCGACGTACCGCCGGTAGGCGGCGATCCAGTCGCCGGCGATCGCGTGCTGCGCCGTTTCGAGCGGCAGTTGCCCGGCGCAGACCCGGCGGTGCAGCTCGTTCTCCAGCCGGTCCTTCACCCGCGCGTTCCAGGGCGTCGTCTCGTACGACTCGGGCCAGAGGTTCCGGATCGAGTTGGAGCCGCCGAGCTCGAGGCTGATGAGGTGATCGACTTCGTACTGGTGCGCCCGATGGGTACGGATCCCGTAGCTCACATACGCCTGGCGCTTCACCGAGGAAGGGACGTCGCGCACCTTCCCGGCGTAGCCGCGTACACAGATGTCCGCGGTGGTGACGGGCAGTGTCGCGCCCGGCGTGCGGGATGAGTCGGGGAGGAACTGCGCGTAGGTCGCACGATCGGGCGCAGTCGCCGCCGACGGCTGCACGATCGCCGAGTTCTCGCCCGCCGGCCGGCGGACGCGCGAGGCGTAGCACATGCCGCACGCCGCGATCACCACGACCAGCAGGACGATGAACCAGAGGCGCCGGCGACTGCGGCGCTGCGCGGCGGGATCGGCACGGCGGAAGGGCGGCGACACGCATGGATGGTAGCGTGGTCGGCGTGCCGTCGCTGTGACGAACCGGCCCCGCCGGTGGCTCGGCAGTGACGCGCCGCACCGATCCGCGCGACGGTGAGCGCGACAGTGAGGGCATGGAGGTTGCCACCCCGGCGCGCCCATCATGAGCAGCTCTCCCCCGCGCGCGATCACCGATCTGCACAGCCATCTCGTCCCCGGCGTGGACGATGGCGCGGCGAGCGTCGCCGAGTCGCTGGAGGCGCTGCGGCAGCTCCGGAGTGAAGGCGTGGTGCGACTGGTGACCACGCCCCACATCCTGCTCCCACGGCTCGACACCGATGCCGCCGTCGAGCGCGAGCTGGAGCGGCAGCGGAGCGCCTTCGACACGCTGCGCGTCGCCGCGGCGGGGCGGGATGACGTGCCGGCGTTCGCGCTGGGGCAGGAGATCTGGGCCCCGGATGTCGCGCAGGCGGCCCGCATCGCCCGCCACCCCGCGCTCGGGCTCGGCGGGACGGACTACCTGCTGATCGAGTTCGGCTTCGATCTCCAGGGCGACCACACCGACGTCGTCACCCTCGTGCTCGACAGCGGCCGCCGCGTCATCGTCGCGCACCCCGAGCGCTACGCCTATCTGCCCGAGCACGACCCGATCGAGACGATGCAGCGCTGGCGCGAGCTCGGGGCGCTGCTCCAGGTGAACGTCGGCAGCTTCGGCGGACACTACCTCTCGGGCCGGCCGCGTTCCGCCGAGCTCGCGTGGCAGATGGTCGAGCTCGGCATCGCCGATCTTCTCTCGACCGATCACCACGGCCCGCGCCGCAGCGGCGTGAGCCCGGTCGAGGCGTACGATGCGCTCGTCGCGCGCGGCCGTGCAGCCGATGCGCGCCGGTTGATGGAGCTGAACCCCGGTGCCATCGCACGAGGGGACGTGCTGACGCCACTCTCGCATCCTGTCGCGCCGGTTGGCGAAATGCCGCAGCACGCCGCCGCGGGCCATCGGCGGCCCGAGGGACCGTAGCCCTAAGTCCCACCACGATATTGCCGCGTGATCCGCTGGCCCAAGCGTTGCTAACGAGTCCCGCAGAGCAGTCCCCCCATTCGCTCCGCATCACTCTCCGCTCTCTCCGGGTTCCGCATGCACCTCGGTCGTCGCCGGTCGATGCTCGCTCTCGTGTTGCTGGCCGGCGGCGTCGCGCCGGCGGCCGCCCAGTCGCTCTCGCCCGCCGAGCGCGCCACGCTGAACGACTGGTATCGCCACACGACAGAGCGCACGAAGGACGGCAGCTGGGGCATCGCGATCGCCACGATGGGCGGCGACGTGCTGTGGAGCGTCAACGCCGAGCAGGAGATGATTCCCGCGTCGACGGCGAAGGTGTTCACCACCGGCTTCGCGCGGGCGCGGGTCGGCGGCGACGCCACGCTGGCGACCCGCGTGGTGGGCACCGGCTCGCTCGAGAACGGCGGGCGTTGGCACGGGAGCTGGGGCATCGAGGTGGGCGGCGATCCGACGTTCGAGCGGGTGGACCGGCGCGGGCCGACGCTGCTGGAGCTGGCGCGGCAGCTCGCCGAGCGCGGGGTCAAGACGATCGAAGGTCCGCTCACGCTGACCAGCCGCACCGGGCCCGCGAGTGACGCCTTTCCCGCCGTCTGGTCGTCCGACTTCGAAGGCCAGCTCTACGCACCGCCGATCGGCCCGGTCACCCTCCACGAGAACACCATCAGCGTCAGCTTCCGCCCAGGCCGGAAGATCGGCAGCGCGCCGGTGATCGTGAGCGCGCTGCCCGACGGCGTCGAGCTGATGGTGCACGTCGCGGCGCGCACGGTGGCCGGCAGCCGCAACCGGCTGGCGCTCGCACCGGAGCCGGACGGCACCTGGACGCTGACCGGTACCGTGGGCATCCACTGCCGCCGGCCCGGGCTCTCCGCCGTCGCGCACCAACCCACGAGCGTGATGGCGTACGCATGGGCCGCGGCGCTCGAGCGGGCCGGCATCCGCTGGGAGAAGCGGACGACGCCGGTACACGCGAGTGCGCTGGCGACGCGGAAGGTGCTGGCCGAGGTGGAGTCCGCGCCGCTCGACTCGCTGGCGACCGAGATCAACCGGCGCAGTCTCAACATCGGCGCCGAGCTGATGCTGCAGTGGGCCGCGGGGAGCCAGACGGAGGGGCCGGCGCTTCTGACCGAGCACGTGAAGCAGGTCGTCGGGCCGACGGCGAGGATCCATATGGTGGATGGCAGCGGCCTGAGCGAGCAGGACCGGGTGAGTCCGCTGACGCAGGTGCTCTATCTCGCCCGCTACCCGCAGAAGCCGGGGCGCGAGCGCTTCCCGCTGCTGCTGCCGGCCAACGGCACCGGCACGCTCAGGCGGCTGCGCGAGGGAATGTCGAAGGGCGTCGTCCACGCCAAGACCGGCACGCTCGATGACGTCGCCACGCTGACCGGCTATCTCGGCCGCCCCGACGGCGTGCTGGTCGTCTCGCTGATGTTCAACGGGCGCCGCACCCACCAGGCGCGCGCGGCGGAGTGGGAGCTGTTCCGTCTGCTCGGCGCCGAGGGCGTGAACCTGCGCGACACGATCGAGACGCACATGGGCGGAACGAGCACCAAGGGAGACGAGTAGCGTGCGCGGCGCGGTCGTGATCGCGGCGGGAGCGCTGGCCGCGTGCGGCGGCTCCGCCAAGCCGCACCCGTCGCCGGCGGCGCCAACCGCCGTGGCAGCGAAGCCCGCCGCACCTGCGCGGCCGGTGAATCCGCCCGCTCGCGACAGCAGCCGCGCCGAACCCGCCGCTCCGAGCGACAGCACGTCGCGCCATGTCGCGACCGTCGTCTGCGATTCGACCCACCGCGACTCGACGGCCATTCCGGTTATGGAAGTCGCGGCGCACGGGACGAGCGCGCACCACGGCAAGGGCGCCAGGACGAAAGCAGTGCGGCATCCGCACCATCATCACACCGGCTGCGCTCCGATCAAGGTGAAGGCGGTGCGGGTCTGGCCGGCGGCGCCGACGCCGCTTCCGGGCGCGCTCTTTCCGGGCACTCGCATCATCGCCTTCTACGGCAACCCGCTCTCGTCACGGCTCGGCGTACTCGGCCGCATGACGCCCGAGGTGATGCTCGACAGCCTGGCGAAGACGGCGGAGCGCTGGCAGCTGGCCGATACGACGACGAAGGTGATTCCGGCGCTCCACCTGATCGCCACGGTGGCACAGGGTCGTCCCGGCGCCAACCGGAAGCACCGGCTGCGGATGAGCAACGAGACGATCGAGCGGGTGGCGCAGTGGGCGCAGGAGCGCGGCTGGCTGCTCTTCCTTGATATACAGGTGGGTCAGAGCACCGTGCGCGAGGAGCTGCCGCGACTGCTGCCGTTCCTGGCCCGACCGTACGTCCATCTGGCGCTCGACCCCGAGTTCGCCATGCCCGGCAGCGAGATCCCGGGCACCCGGATCGGCACGCTCGACGCCGCCGACATCAACTACGCCCAGCGCACCCTCGCCAAGCTGGTGAGCGACAGCGGGCTCCCGCCCAAGGTGCTGGTGGTCCACCGCTTCACGACCAGGATGCTGACCGGCGCGCACCAGATCGAGCGCGACGCGCGGGTGCAAGTCGTCATCGACATGGACGGCTTCGGCACGCCCCAGCTCAAGCGGGCCACGTGGCACGTCACCGTCGAGCGGGAGCCGGTGCAGTACACCGGGTTCAAGCTCTTCCTCAATCCGAAGAACGACTACCCGCTGATGACGCCGGAGCAGGTCGTCCAGCTCTGGCCCGCGCCGCACTACATCCAGTATCAGTAGCTCCAATCTGAAACATCGCGGGAGTCCGGCGGCGTATAGCTTCGGACGATGAAAGTAGCCGCGAGATTGCAACTCCTTGCCGCGCGCGCCGCTCCGCTGGCGCGCCGGCTTCGGGCGCACTGGGTGGCCATACTGGCCGCGCTCACGCTGGTTGCGACCGTATTCATCGGCTCCTGGGCGACGACCTGCGGCTTCGAGGGCTGCCCCTCGGCCGCGCAGATGCTCGCCTTCCGCCCCACCGAAGGAAGTCGCGTCCTCGATCGCAACGGTATCGTCCTCGGCCGGCTCACCGCGGTCCGGCGGGTGAACGTGCCGCTCGCCCGGGTGCCGAAGCCGGTGCGCGCCGCGTTCATCGCGGTCGAGGACCGGCGCTTCTTTCAGCATCACGGGATCGACTGGCACGCCGCCGCGCGGGCGCTTTGGCGCAACACCTCTCACCTTGGCGTGCGCGAGGGGTTCAGCACCCTCACCATGCAGGCGGCGCGCAGCGCCTTCCTTCCCGGGCTCAGCGACGAGCGCTCGCTCCGCCGCAAGCTGATCGAGCTGGTGCTGGCGCGTCGCCTGGAGCACACGCTCAGCAAGCCGCAGATCCTCGAGCTCTACCTCAACGTCATCTACCTGGGCGACGGCACCTACGGCGTCGAGGCGGCGAGTCGCAATTTCTTCGGCAAGAGCGTGAGCCAGCTCTCGCTTGCCGAGGCGGCGACGCTGGCGGCACTGCCGCGGAGCCCGGCCGGTTACGACCCGCGGCGCCACCCCGAGCGGGCCGAGGCACGGCGGAACCTGGTGCTGTCGCTGATGCAGCAGCAGGGATTCATCAGCGAGGCGCAAGCCGACGAGGCAAAGGCGGAGCCGCTGGAGGTCTCGCCCGACACGTGGCGGCCGCCGGCGCCGAGCAGCTTTGCGCTGGAACCGGTGCGGGCGTTCGTGGACTCGGTGCTCGGGCGGCGCGACGCGCCGCTCGGCGATCTGACGGTGCGGACGACGTTCGATGCGCCGGCGCAGCGGGCGGCGGAGCTGGCGGTGCGGGTGCAGGCCGCGGCGATCCAGCGCGCGGCGGGGCGCGCGGGAGACGACGACCAGGTGCAGGGCGCGCTCGTCGCACTCGACCCTGCGACCGGCGCCGTCCGCGCGCTGGTCGGCGGCCGGCAGCTCGAGCGCGGCGGCTTCGACCGGAGCCGGATGGCGCGGCGGCAGCCGGGCTCGGCGTTCAAGCCGTTCGTCTATCTCGCCGCGCTGGAGGCGGGCTACACGCCGGCGACGATGGTGGACGACACGCCGGTGGAAATCGAGGAGCACGGCCAGACGTGGCGGCCCGCCAACTTCGGCGACGAGTACGGCGGGCCGCTCACGCTCCGCCACGCCCTCATGCGTTCGGCCAACGCGGCGACGGTGCGGGTGAGCGAGGCGGTCGGCCCGCGCCACGTAGTGGACATGGCGCACCGGCTCGGCATCACCAGCGACTTGCCGGAGGTGCCGTCGATCGCGCTCGGCGCGGCGGAGGTGACGCCGTTCGAGCTGGTGACGGCGTACGCGCCGCTCGCCAACGGCGGCCGCCGGGTGCGGCCGTGGATGGTGACGCGGATCGAAGCGGCCGACGGCAGCGTGCTGTGGCGGGCGGAGCCGGCGGCGCCGCAGCCGGTGCTCGACCCGGGTGAGGCGTTCCAGCTCACCTCGATGCTGGAGTCGGCGGTGGACGAGGGCACCGGCCGCATGATCCGCGAGCTGGGTGTGCGCGGCCCGGTGGCGGGGAAGACGGGGACGACGAACAACGGCGCCGATGTCTGGTTCGTCGGGTACACGCCGACCATCGTCGCGGGGGTGTGGTTCGGCTACGACACGCCGCGGCCGCTCGCGGGCAACGCATCGGGCGGGCGGCTGGCGGCGCCGGCGTGGGCAACGTTCTACCTGCGCGGCTGGCGCGAGCGGGGCGAGCCGTGGGCGCCGCCGGCGACGCTGGTGAGCCGCGACATAGATGACAGCGACGGACTCCTCGCCAACCAGTGGTGCCCCACGACGCGGCAGGAGTGGTTCCGCCGCGGCACCGAGCCGACCCGCGTCTGCGACGTACACCAGGAGCCGCTGGTCGAAGGCATCCGCGATCTGGGCCGCGTGCTGGGCCGGCTGATCAAGCGGGCGCTCAAGCTGTAGCGCATTGACTCGCGGCGCGCGATTCCCCACATTGCGATTGCGCGGTGATTTCCCCGACTTGATGGGCCGCGCGGCGAGCCGTGGTCTCCCACGCTCGCTCTCTCCGTCTAAGTCGCGGCTGCGGCCTGCGACTCCACATCGCGGGCCGCTTGCCTTTGTATCATGCGCAGGTGTCGCGTGACATGACGCGGCCGCGCAGAGAGGATGCCGATGCGGGTGGAGCTGGCGCGTCGAAACGGCGCGGTGCACTTCGTGGCGACGACCGAGAGCGGGCGGCAGGTCGCGCTCGATGGTGCCCCGTCCATCGGCGGCGAGAACCTTGGCGCCCGGCCGATGGAGCTGGTGCTCGCGGCGCTCGGCGGTTGCAGCGCGATCGACGTGGTCGGCATCCTGGCCAGGCAGCGCCAGCCGTTCGACGATCTGCGGGTGACGGTGGATGGCGAGCGCGACCCGGCGGCGACGCCATCGCTCTTCCGCAGCATCCACGTGCACTTCGACGTCGCCGGCGTATGCGAGGAGGCCAAGGTCGCGCGGGCCGTGGCGCTCTCGATGGAGACGTACTGCTCGGTGGCGCGCCTGCTCGAGCCGACGGCGACCATCACCCACAGCTACGCCGTGCACGCCGCGTCGGGCACCGCGTCCGCGCCGGCGGCGCAATGAGCGACGCGCCCGAGCGGGATTCAGAGCGGGAGCCGGAGCCCGCGTTCGAGACGCTCGCCATCCGCACCCAGGTGCCGACGTCGCCCGAGCGGGAGCACGCCGTACCGCTCTATCTCACGTCGAGCTTCGTCTTCGAGAGCGCGGAGCAGGCCCGGGCGCTCTTCGCCGACGAGATTCCCGGCAACATCTACAGCCGCTACTCCAATCCCAACGTGGACGAGCTGGTGGAGAAGCTCTGCCGGCTGGAGGGTGCGGAGGACGGCATCGCGACCGCGTCGGGGATGGCGGCGGTGTTCGTGAGCCTGGCGGCGCTGCTCGCGAGCGGCGACCACGTGCTCGCCTGCCGCTCGCTGTTCGGCTCGACCATCCAGATCCTCAACCGCCTCTTCCCCCGCTGGGGCATCAGCTCCACGTATGCCGATACCGGCGCGCCGGAGACGTGGCCGTCGCTGATTCAGCCGAACACGAAGCTGATCTTCGTCGAGACGCCGTCCAATCCCGGCCTCGACATGATCGACCTCGAGTGGCTCGGCCGGCTGGCGCGGGAGCGGGGCATCGCGCTGGTGGTGGACAACTGCTTTGCGACGCCGTACCTCCAGCGGCCGGTCCGCTACGGCGCCGATCTCGTGGTCCACTCCGCCACCAAGTTCCTCGACGGACAGGGGCGCACGTTAGGCGGCGCCATCGTCGGCCGGAAGGACCTGGTCGCCGAGTGCCGGTTCTTTGCGCGGCACACCGGGCCCGCGATGTCGGCGTTCAACGCGTGGGTGCTGTCGAAGAGCCTGGAGACGCTGGCGGTGCGGATGGACCGCCACTGCGACAACGCGCTGCGCCTCGCGCGGCACTTCGAGGGGCATGCCGAGCTCGAGTCGGTGCGCTATCCCTTTCTCGAGTCGCACCCGCAGCACGCGCTGGCGCGGCGGCAGATGACGCAGGGCGGCGGCATCGTGGTGCTGGTGCTGAAGGGCGGCCTGGAGCGCGCGCGACGGTTCCTCGACTCGGTGAAGCTGATGTCGCACAGCCCGAATCTGGGCGACACCCGCAGCATCGTCACCCACCCCACGTCGACGACGCACTCCAAGCTCACCGAGGAGGAGCGCCGGCGCGTCGGCATCGTGCCGGGGCTGATCCGGATCTCGGTGGGGCTCGAGCGGGTGGACGACATCATCGCCGACGTGGAGCAGGCGCTGGTCGCGTCGGGGACGTAGCTCACCCGCCCATTCTCCTCCGCTAGTGTACGCCCGCTGGCCGCTTGCTCGCGAACAGCTTGATCATCTCGCGGTTGAAGGCCGGGATGTCGTCCGGCTTCCGGCTCGTCACCCAGTTGCCGTCCACCACGACCTCGCGGTCCACCCAGTTGGCGCCGGCGTTCTTGACGTCGTCCTGAATGGTGTGGTAGCTGGTGAGCGTGCGGCCTTCGACCAATCCGGCCGAGACCAGCTCCCACGGCGCGTGGCAGATGACGGCGAACGGCTTGCCGGCTTTCTGCATCGCCTGGAGGAACTGCTTGACCTTCGGCTCCATGCGCATGGCGTCGGCGTTGAGGGCGCCGCCGGGAAGGAGCACGGCGTCGTAGTCGTCGGGCCGGGCCTGGTCGAGCGCGCGGTCCACCGAGATGGTGATGCTCTTGTCGTGATGGCGGAATGCCTGGATCTGTCCCGGCTTCGGGGCAATGACTTCGGTCCGCGCGCCGGCCTCGTCGAGCGCGCGCCTGGGGTCGGTCAGCTCGCGCTCCTCGAATCCGTCGGTTGCGAGCACGGCGACGCGCAGGTTCTTGAGATCGTCCATGATGGGTTACCTCATGCTGGTGCGGGAGCGGCCGCGCGGGTCGTGGCCGCGGAAGGCCCGCACGTTCGGCCCCTGCACCAGCTCGAGCCGTGCCCCCGGTCACACTGGCCGGGCCGAAGCGGGGGCGATACTATCGGGCAGGGAGGAATCATGGCGATGCGCTGCACCCATCTCGATCAGGTTCGCGACGTCACGGCCCGCACACCGCAGGGCTGCGAGGAGTGCCTCAAGACCGGTGGCCGCTGGGTCCACCTCCGCCTCTGTCTCTCCTGCGGCCACGTCGGCTGCTGCGACAACTCGCCGGGCCGCCACGCGACCACGCACTTCCGTCAGTCACAGCACGCGCTGATGCGCAGCTTCGAGCCGGGCGAGGACTGGGGCTGGTGCTACGTGGACGAGCTGATGCTGGAGCCGGCCCCGGTGGCGCATTGAGCGCCGCGGCCGACTGGCCGTCGCTGCCGCTCGGCGAATGGCAGGACACCCAGGCGACGCTCCACATGTGGACCCAGATCGTCGGCAAGACGCGGCTCGCGCTCGCGCCGATGGAAAACCACTGGTGGCAGGTGGCGCTCTACGTCACGCCGCGCGGACTGACCACATCGGGCATGCCGTGCGGCAGCCGTGTGTTCGCCGCCGAGTTCGACTTCCTCGATCATCAGCTCCATCTCCGCGCCAGCGACGGCGCCGTCCGGTCCATCGCGCTCCGGCCGCAGTCGGTCGCCGGCTTCTACGCCGAGTACCTGGCGACGCTCCGCTCGCTCGATCTCGGCGTGAAGATCCGGCCGGTGCCGGTGGAGGTGGAGACCGCGATTCCGTTCGCCGAGGATCGCGAGCACCAGTCGTACGATGCGGCCGCCGCCCACCGCTGGTGGTGCCTGCTGCTCCAGGCCGATCGCGTGCTCAAGCGCTTCCGCGGCCGCTTTCGCGGCAAGGCGAGCCCGTCGCACTTCTTCTGGGGCAGCTTCGACCTGGCGATGACGCGCTTCTCCGGTCGCCCGGCGCCGCTCCATCCCGGCGGCGCGCCCAACTGCCCCAATTACGTCATGGAAGAGGCCTACTCCCGCGAGTGCGCCAGCTCGGGCTTCTGGCCCGGCGGCGGTGCCATCACCGAGCCGGCGTTCTACGCCTACGCGTACCCGGAACCCGCGGGCTACGCCGAGCAGCGGGTGCGGTCGGACGGGGCGCATTACGATCGCACGCTGCGCGAGTTCATCCTCCCGCTCGACGCCGTCCGCCGCGCCGCCGTTCCGGACGACGCGCTGCTCGACTTCTTCCAGTCCACCTACGAAGCCGCCGCCGACACCGGCCGGTGGGATCGGGCCGCGCTGGAGCGATGACCAGCTTCGTCACCACGATCGCGCTGATCGGGATCGTCATCATCGTCGCGTCGCTCCTCTCGGGGCCGGTGGAGCGGAGCGGCGTGCCGCTGGTCGCCGTCTTCCTCGCGCTCGGCGCGGCGCTCGGTCCCTGGGGCTTCGGCATCGTGGACATCCGGCTCGGCTCGCCGGTGCTGCTGACGCTGGCGACGCTGGCGCTCACGCTGGTGCTGTTCAGCGACGCCGTCACCTTCGATCTGGCCGAGCTGCGCACGCGGCTGCGGCTGACATGGCGGCTGCTCGGGCCCGGTACGCTGGTCCCGGCGGCGATCATCGCGTTCGCCGCCCACCGGCTGCTCGACGTCTCCGGCCCCGCCGCCGCGATTCTCGGCGCGGCACTCGCCTCCACCGACCCGGTGCTGCTGCGGAGCGTGCTCCGCTCCCGCGCGCTGCCGCCTCCCGCGCGCATGGCGCTCCGGCTCGAGTCCGGCATGAACGACGTCGTGCTGCTGCCGGTGGTGGTGCTCGGCATCCTCCTGCTCCAGAATGGCTCCGCGCTCCCCGCCGGTGACATGGCCCGCCACGCCCTCGGCCTCTTCCTGCTCGGGCCCGCGTTGGGCGGGCTGGTCGGCTGGGTCGGGATCATCACGCTGGCGCGGGTGCGCGACCGGGTCGGCGTGCGGCGCGACTACGAGTCGGTCTACGCGCTGGGACTCGCCTTCACCGGCTACGCGGCGGCCGAGGCCGTCGGCGGCAGCGGCTTCCTCGCGGCGTTCGCCGCGGGCGCGGTGGTGGCGTGGCAGGACGTGGAGCTGTGCGACTGCTTCCTCGAGTACGGCGAGGCGACGGCGGAGATGCTCCTGCTGCTGACCTTCGTGGCGCTGGGGATGTCGCTCATCTGGACCGGGCTCACCGTGATCACCGGGCGCATGCTGATCTTCGCCGCCGTGGCACTGCTGGCGCGCACCGCCGTTCTGCTGCCGATGCTCCGCGGCGTGGGGCTCGGCACCCGCGACCGCCGGCTCATCGCGCTGTTCGGGCCGCGCGGGCTCAGCTCGTTGCTGTTCGCGCTGCTGCCGGTGTTCGCCGGCGTGCCGGGGGCGGAGCATCTGTTCACCGTCGTCTGCCTCGTGGTCCTGCTCTCCGTGGTGATCCACGGCGGGGGGATCGGGCTCTTCCTCCGCGCCCACGCCGCGCCGATGCGCCCGGCCGTCGCTGCGCCGCCGCTCGCCGCCGCGGCGGCGGAGCCGGCTCGGACGCCGCCGGCGGTGCCGGCGGACCGGATCGAGCTGGATGAGCTGCGGGAGCTGATGGCGCGGAGCGAGCCGGTCGTGATCCTCGACTCGCGGACCGAGCGGAGCTACCGCGCCGACCAGCTCCAGGCGCGCGGCGCCGTGCGGCTCCCGCCGGATGACGCGGTGCGCGCCGCGACCGAGCTGCGGCTCTCGCATCACGGAACGCTGGTCGTCTACTGCGCCTGACACGACGAAGCCACAAGCGCCCGGGTGGTGCGAGAGCTTCGTCGAGCCGGCTGGTCCAACGCCCGTGCGCTGGTGGGCGGATGGGCGGCGTGGCAGAAGGCCGGTCTGCCGGTCGAGCCCAAGCCGCCGCTCGCGACCGACGACGCGTTGCAGGCGTAGTCGCGCGCCACTCGCACCGGAAACGGTGCCACGCGTCACAGCGGCTCGCGGGACCCGTCGTTGGATTGGCCGCATGCCCGGTACTCCTCTCTTCCGCAATCGCCGCGACGCCGGCCGTCAGCTCGCCACCGCGCTCGGGCGCTACGCCGGGCAGCCCGGCCTGCTGGTGCTCGCCCTGCCGCGCGGCGGTGTGCCGGTGGGCTTCGAAGTGGCGCGCGCCCTCCATGCGCCGCTCGACGTCTTCGTGGTGCGGAAGCTCGGGGTGCCGGGCCACGAGGAGCTGGCGATGGGCGCCATCGCCACCGGCGGCGTGCGGGTGCTGGCCCGCGACGTGATCGACTCGCTCGGGCTGACGGAGCGGGACGTCGCGGCGGTCGCGGCGCAGGAGCAGATCGAGCTGGAGCAGCGGGAGCGCGCCTTCCGCGACGGACGTCCGGCGCCCGAGGCGGGGGGGCACACGGTGATTCTGGTGGACGACGGACTCGCGACCGGCTCGACCATGCGGGCCGCGCTCCTGGCGCTCCGGGCGCAGTCGCCCGCGCGGCTGGTCGTCGCGGTCCCGGTCGGCGCGCGGGAGACGTGCGCTGCCATGCGGCGCGATGCCGACGACGTGATCTGCGCCGCGACGCCGGAGCCGTTCATGGCGGTCGGCGCGTGGTACGCGGACTTCACCCAGACCGACGACGCGGAGGTGCGCGCGCTGCTCCGGGAAGCCGGCACACCGATGCCCGCAGGAGCCCGGAGCTGATGGTGCGCACGAGTGAGGTGACCGAACGGATGGTCCGGGTCGAGTCGAGCGGGGTCGTTCTCGCCGGCGACCTGGCGTTGCCGCCCGCGGCCCGCGGCGCGGTGCTCTTCGCGCACGGGAGCGGCAGCAGCCGGCACAGCCCGCGGAACCGGCGGGTCGCGGCGACGCTGCAGGCCGCGGGACTCGCCACGCTGCTGCTCGATCTTCTTACCGAGCGGGAGGACGAGCTGGAGCGCGCCGGCGGCGAGCTGCGCTTCGACCTCGACCTGCTGACCGGCCGACTGGTGGCCGCCACGGCGTGGCTGCGGACCGACCCGGCGACGGGCGCGCTGCCGATCGGCTACTTCGGCGCGAGCACCGGCGCCGGCGCGGCGCTCATGGCCGCGGCGGAGCGGCCGGACTGGATCTCGGCGGTGGTGTCGCGTGGCGGACGGCCCGACCTCGCCGGCGACGCGCTCAGGCGGGTGGAGGCGCCGACGCTGCTGATCGTCGGCGGACTCGACACCGCGGTGATCCGGGTCAATCGCGACGCGGCCGCGTGGATGCGCGCGCCGGTGACGCTCGAGATCGTTCCCGGCGCGACCCACCTCTTCGAGGAGCCGGGTACCCTCGAAGCCGTCGCGTCGCTGGCGAGGGATTGGCTGGTCCGCTATCTCGCGCCCGTCGCCACGTAGCGGCCCACCGGCCCGCGCGGCCGCGGTACCGCCGCCGCGAGCCACGGCGTAGACTTCCGGCGTCCTCCACCGCCGAGCCGCCGTGAGCACCGCACGCCGCACCCATGGCTTTCGCGAGAGCGTGATCCGCGGGATGACCCGCCTCGCCCGCGAGCACCGCTCGATCAACCTCGCGCAGGGCTTCCCCAACTTTCCCGCGCCGGAGCTGCTGAAGGACGCCGCCGCGCGCGCCATCCACGACGACGTCAACCAGTACGCGATCACCTGGGGCGCGGGCCGCCTGCGTCAGGCGCTCGCGCGGGTCTATGCCGAGTGGTACGGCTTCGACGCCGATCCCGATCGCGAGATCACCGTCACCTGCGGCGCCACCGAGGCGATGATCTCGGCGATGCTCGCCCTGGTGGATCCGGGCGACGAGGTCGTGGTGTTCGAGCCGTTCTACGAGAATTACGGCCCCGACGCGATCCTCTCCGACGCGCGGCCGGTGTTCGTGCCGCTGGAACCGGGGCAGCCGCTCGACCTCGACCGCCTCGCCGCCGCGTTTTCCCCGCGCACCCGCGCCGTCATCGTGAACACGCCGAGCAATCCCGCGGGGCGAGTGCTGACGCGCCGGGAGCTCGAGGCGATCGCCGAGCTCTGCGTGCGGCACGACTGCCTGGCGATCACCGACGAGATCTACGAGCACATCCGCTACGCCGGCGAGCACCTGCCGATCGCCACGCTGCCGGGCATGCGCGAGCGGACCGTCACGATCAGCGGCGCGTCGAAGACGTTCGGCGTGACCGGATGGCGGATCGGGTGGGTGGTCGCACCGGAGGCGCTCACCGACGCGATCCGGAAGGTGCACGACTTCCTCACCGTCGGCGCGCCGGCGCCGTTGCAGGAGGGCGTCGCCGCGGCGCTGGAGCAGCTCGATCGCCGCTTCTACGCCGATCTGGCCGACGGGTACCGTCGCCGGCGGGACCGGCTGTTCGCCGCGCTCGACGGTGCCGGCTTCCGCTGCACCCCGCCGGAGGGCGCCTACTACATCCTGGCCGACTTCTCCGAGCTGCCGGTGCCCGCCGCGGCGCGGCTGGGCGACAGCGACTTCGCGGTGTGGCTGAGCCGGGAGGTCGGGGTGACGCCGGTGCCGGGCTCGAGCTTCTTCCACGACCCGGCGCGGGGCCGGTCGCTGGTGCGCTTCGTCTTCTGCAAGACTGACGACGTGCTGGACGAGGCGGCGCGCCGGCTCGCCACGTTAGGCACGCCGCGGGCGGATGCCGGCCTGGCGGCCGCGGCGAGCGGCGACGCGGCGCTCGCGGCGGCGGTGCGGAGCGGGCTCCAGCGATGAGCGCTCCGCCGGCGGACGCGCGGCGCA
>JAICWE010000045.1 GCA_025934955.1 Gemmatimonadales bacterium
CGCTCGTCGCCTGCCCGCGGATCACCTCGACCAGCTGCATCAGCGGCACCGGATTCATGAAGTGCATGCCGATCACCTGCCCGGGCCGCCGGGTCCGCGCCGCGATCTCGGTGATGGAGATCGAGCTGGTGTTGCTCGCCAGGATCGCCTCCGGCGCGGCGACGCGGTCAAGCGTCTCGAAGATGGCGAACTTGACGGCGGGGTTCTCGGTCGCGGCCTCGATGACGAGCGAGGCGCCGGCCGCGGCATCGAGCTGCGTCTCCGCATGGATGCGGCTCAGCACCTGCGCCGGTGCCTCGGGCGCGAGCGTCCCCTTCTTCACCTGACGGTCGAGATTCCCGCGGACGGTGCCGAGCGCACGCTCGAGCGCCGGCGCGCTGGTGTCGATCAGCGCCACGTCCCAGCCATGCTGCGCGAAGACGTGGGCGATGCCGTTGCCCATGGTGCCGGCTCCGACGACGGCGGCGCGCTTCATCTCCAGGCCTTTCTTTCCCAGCGCGCCGCGGCGAGGGCGGCGAGCAGCATCGCGGCGCTGGCGGCGACCCCGCCTTCCGGCCCGAAGCTGCCGCCGGTGACCCAGGCGGGCGTGCCGGCGTGATAGTCGACCAGCGGCATCGGAAACGGCAGCCCGCTCACCGCCGTGCCTAACGCCGCGAGGGTGGCGTTCCATCCGAGGTGGGCGCCCCACGCGGTCCAGATGCCGCCGGGGGCATAGAACGCGAGACTGAGCCACACCCCCGCCAGCATGATGTTGCCCAGCCCGAGCGCGACGATGCCGTGGCTGGTGGCGCCGGCGAACTCGAAATTGAGCGTGTGCGCCAGGGCGAAGCACAGCGACAGCAGCAGCACCGCCGGCACTCGGCCCATCAGTGCCGCGAGCACGATGAGTGGAAGCCCCCGGAACAGCACCTCCTCACTCAGCGCCGCCGGCGCGAGCGCCGCGGTGGTCTTGACGACGGTGAGCGCGTAGCCCGGGACGTCGCCGGCGCCGCGAGCCCACGCCGAGTGGCCCAGCACGACCGAGATGAGCAGCGCGACCGCCGCCGCCACGAGCCCGAGCACGAAGCCCAGTCCGAAGCCGCGGCCGCCGGGCCCCGCGCCGCGCCAGCGGAGGTCGGTCAGGGTGAGGCCGAGCCGGCGGAGTCCCACCAGCCATGTCGCGACGAGAAAGCCGAGCAGCTGCCCCGCGCCGCCGGCGAGCGCCTGCTCGAGGCCGGGCCGCCGCAGCGCGTCGAGCCCCGCGATCAGGCCGCGATGCGCGATCACCGCGTAGAGCGCGGTGAAGATCGTGGCGAAGGCGAAGCCGAGAAGCAGGAAGACGAGCAGCCAGCCGACCGAGCGCAGCCCGGCGTGACGCCGCTCGACCGGCGGCAGCTGCGTCAAAGCGCGGCGCGGAGCCGCGTCGGCGCGACTACGAGCAATAGCGCCGCGAGTCCCACCTTCACCAGGTCACCGGTGACGAAGGGATAGAAGCCGAACCGAAGCGCGCCGTCGAGATCGCCGCGAAGCGCCGCGAGCTGCGATACGCCGCCGATGTGGATCACCAGCATCGCCGCCGCACAGGCGAGGAGCGCGCGCCCCGCACCCGGATGCGGGCCGGCGAGCCGGCCCGCGACCGCTGCCGCGACCGGGAACGCCAGCAGGTATCCGCCCGTCGGCCCGATCAGGTACACCGCGCCGGCGGCACCGCCGGCGAACACCGGCAGGCCGACGCATCCGAGCACCAGGTAGGTGATCAGCGCGGCCGCCCCGCGACGCGCGCCGAGCAGCCCGCCGACGACCAGTACGGCGAGCGGCTGGAGCGTGAAGGGCACCGGCCACGCCGGCACCTGCACCTGCGCGGCGAGCGCCACCAGCGCGGCGCCCAGTCCGATGGCGAACGCCGCACCTCCGACGCGAGCGGCGCGGCGCGCGAACTCGGCGCGACGGCGCCCCAGCTCCAGCTCGTTCTGCATCAGATCCGCTCCACGGTGAGCGCCACGGCGTTGCCGCCGCCGAGGCAGAGAGTGGCAAGGCCGGTCGACTTGCCGCGATCGGCGAGAGCGTACAGCAAGGTGGTGAGCACCCGGGCGCCGCTCGCGCCGATGGGGTGGCCGAGGGCGACGGCGCCGCCATTGACGTTGACGCGGCTCCAGTCCCAGCCGAGCGCGCGTCCGTCGGCGATGGCCTGGACGGCGAAGGCCTCGTTCGCTTCGATCAGATCGTAGTCGCCGATCCGGGTGCCGGCCTTGGCCATGAGACTCTGCACCGCGACGACCGGCGCGAAGAAAATCTCGCGCGGCTCGCCGCCGCCCGTCGCGTACGCCGTCACCCGCGCCATCGGCGCGAGCCCGTGCGCCTTGGCAAAGGCGAGCGAGCTGACGACCAGTGCGCTGGCGCCGTCGTTGAGGCCCGGCGCGTTGCCGGCCGTGACGGTGCCGCCCTCGCGCCGGAACACCGGCTTGAGCTTGGCGAGCGTCTCGGGGCTGGTGTCCTTCCGCGGCGCCTCGTCGGCGCTGATCGCGGTCGGGCCCGCCTTGCCCTTCACCGGCACCGGCAGAATCTCGGCGGCGAACCTCCCCGACTCCTGCGCGGCGATCGCCTTCCGATGGCTCTCGTAGGCGAACGCGTCCTGCTCCTCCCGCGTGACGCCGGCCTTCTCCACGGTGTACTCCGCGTACTCGCCCATGTGGCAGCAGCCGAAGGAATCCCAGAGACCGTCGTGGATCACGCCGTCGACCATCGTCTGGTTGCCCGCCTTGATGCCCTGCCGCATGCCGTAGACATAGTGCGGCGCGGTGGACATGGACTCCTGTCCGCCGGCGACGACACAGTCCACGTCGCCCGCCTTGATCGCCTGCGCGGCGAGCATGACGGCCTTGAGGCCGGAGCCGCAGACCTTGTTGATGGTGAGCGCGGGAATGCTGGGCGGGAGGCCGGCGTGGATCAGTGCCTGACGCGCGGGCGCCTGGCCCGAGCCGCCCTGCACCACCTGGCCGAGGATGACGTCCTCGACCGCGTCCGGCTCGACACCGGCACGGCGCACCGCCTCGCGTACGACCATGGCGCCGAGCTGCGGTGCGGTGAACGAGGAGAGACCGCCGAGATACTTGCCGATCGGCGTGCGCACCGCCGACAGAATGACTGGAGTCGTCGCGTCCGACATGCCGCCTCAGGGTGTTGGCCGCGGGCAAGATAGTGCCCCGCCGATGCCCCTTCAAGCGACTGCCGGAGCATCGGCATCGGAGGTTACGGCGCCAGGGCCTTGCTCCGAACTTCCTCGCCGATGCGCGCCAGAAACGTCTCGACCGTCATCACTTCCTGCTTCTTCCCCGCGCCCCGCGCCCGGAGCGCCAGCGAATCGCTCTCCGCCTCGCGCTGGCCGATCACCGCCATGTACGGCACCTTGTGCAGCTCGCCGTCGCGGATGCGGTAGTTGAGCGTCTCGCCCCGGTCGTCCACGTGCGCCCGGATGCCCGCCGCCTTGAGCCGCGCCGACACCGCGCGCGCCGCATCGGCCTGGGCATCGGAGATGGGGATCACCCGCACCTGCTCCGGAGCCAGCCACACGGGGAACGCGCCGGCGAAGTGCTCGATCAGCGTGCCGGTGAACCGCTCCAGCGTTCCATAGATGGCGCGGTGCACCATCACCGGCCGGTGCGGCTTGTTGTCGGCCCCGGTGTACTCCAGCTCGAACCGCTCCGGCAGGTTGAAGTCGAGCTGTATGGTCGGCCCCTGCCACAGCCGGCCGATCGCGTCGCGGAACTTGATGTCGATCTTGGGCCCGTAGAACGCGCCGCCACCGGCGTCGATGCGGAACGGAATCTCCTTGCGCTCGAGCGCGCGGCGGAGCATCGCCTCGGCCTGGTCCCACACCGCATCGGTGCCGAGCCGCTCGGGCGGCCGGGTGGAAATCTCGAAATCCAGCTCGAAGCCGAAGGTCTGCCGCACCAGCCGGTCCACCTGGTCGAGACAGAGGAAGATCTCGTCCTCGACCTGGTCCATCCGGCAGAAGATGTGCGCGTCGTCCATGCAGAGCCCGCGCACCCGGAGCAGGCCGTGCAGCACGCCGCTCCGCTCGTTGCGATAGACGTTCGCCACCTCGCTCAGCCGGATGGGCAGGTCGCGGTAGCTGCGCTGCTGGCTCCGGTAGATCAGCGAGTGCAGCGGGCAGTTCATCGGCTTGGCGCGGTAGCGCACCTCTTCCGCCTCGCCCGCGCCGCCCGCCATCGGCGGGAACTGGTTCTCGGCGTAGAGCGGCAGGTGGCCGGAGACGTGGAACAGCTCCTCGCGGGTGATGTTCGGCGTGTAGACCAGGTCGTAGCCGCTCGCCACGTTGTCGTCCTCGACGGCCCGGGAGAGCAGCCACTTGATCATGGCGCCCTTGGGATGCCAGAGCACCAGACCCGGCCCCACCAGCTCGTTGATCGAGAAGAGATCGAGCTGCTTGCCGATGACGCGGTGGTCGCGCTTGCGGGCTTCCTCGAGGCGATGGAGGTAGGCGTCGAGATCTTCCTTCCTGAACCACGCCGTGCCGTAGATCCGCTGGAGCATCTGGCGGTGCTCGTCGCCCCGCCAGTAGGCGCCCGCCGCGTGCAGCAGCTTGAAGTGCTTGAGGCGGCCGGTGCTCGGGATGTGCGGCCCGCGGCAGAGATCGACGAACGGCCCGTCGGTGTAGACCGAGATGGTCTCGTCGGGTCCGAGGTCGGCGATGCGCTCCAGCTTGAGCGGGTCGTCCTTGAAGCGGCGGTTGGCCTCGGCCCGGTCCACCACCTCGCGCATGAACGGGTAATCCCGCTCGACCACCTCGTGCATCTTCCGCTCGATCGCCTCGAGATCCTCGGGCGTGAACGGACGGGGCACCTCGAAGTCGTAGTAGAAGCCGTCCTCGATCGGCGGGCCGAAGCCGATCGCGGCGTGCGGGTAGAGCTCGCGTACCGCGGTGGCGAGCACGTGCGCCGCCGAGTGGCGCAGCAGCTCGAGCGCATCGGCGTCGCGGTCGGTGAGGATGGCGACGGCGGCATCCCCCTCGAGCGGGCGCGCCAGATCCCAGATCTTCCCGTCCACCCGTGCCGCGACCGCCGCGCGCGCGAGTCCGGGCCCGATCGACTCGGCCAGCTGCCGCGGGCTCGCGCCCTCGGGCAGCTCGCGCGCGCTGCCATCGGGCAGCGTCACCTTGACCGCGGTCACCGCACCGGCTCCTGCACCGCCGGCGGCGCGACCGGCTCCGTCGCCGGCGCGAGCCGGAAGTAGGCCGCAATCCCCGCGACCAGCAGCGCCGCGAGGATGGCCCAGCGCGCCAGCTCCGAGGTCGTGACCTCGTGCCGTTCCTGCCCCATGCGAGCACCTTCGTTGCGAGTGATGGAAGCGTGACGCGCAACCTGCGCGCGGCTTCGCGAGGGTGTTAACTTAACGGCTCACTTCGGCTTTGTGTACGAGCGACGAACGGAGCGTACCGCGTGCGGCGAAGCGAGAGCGACGGCAGTCTCTGGTGGGGCGCGCTGGGCGCCGGGGTCGGGCTGGTCGCCGGCTTCGCGCTCGGCGAGTGGGTGGGCGACGTGAATCGCCCGCGGCTCCGCCGCGCCGCCCGCCGGCTCCAGACGCCGGGCCCGACGCGCCTCCCCGCGGCCGCCGGCGCGCGCGCCGCCGGCGCCGCGATCGCCGCCGAGCCCGCGCTGGCCGAGTACCGGCTCGAGGCGCTCGCGGTCGGCGCCGGCGCGGTCGAGCTGCGCGGCTGGGTGACCTCCCGCGCCGCCCGCGCGCTGGCCGCGCGGCGGGTGCGCGCGGTGCCCGGCATCGAGAGCGTGATCAACAGCATCCTGGTGCGGGGCGAGGATGATCTCCGCACCGCCGACACCGAGGCCAGCGACCAGAGCGCATGACCGAGCCTCTCGCCCCGCGGTACGACCCTTCCCAGATCGAAGCCGAACTCTACCGCCGCTGGACCGACGCGGACCTCTTCCGCGCCGGTCGGGTCGCGGGCTGGCCCTACGTGATCATGATGCCGCCGCCCAATGTCACGGCGCAGCTCCACATGGGCCACGGCCTCAACGACACCCTGCAGGACGTGCTGATCCGCTTCGAGCGGATGCGGGGCCGGAACACGCTCTGGCTCCCCGGCACCGATCACGCCGGCATCGCGACGCAGAACGTCGTCGAGCGGCTGCTCGCCAGGGAAGGAATGACCCGCTTCGACCTCGGCCGCGACGCGTTCGTGGAGCGGGTGTGGAGTCACGTGGAGGAGACCGGCGCCGCGATCCTCGAGCAGCTCCGCGCCATCGGCGCGAGCGCCGACTGGAGCCGCACCTACTTCACGCTGGACGAGGATCTCTCGCGCGCGGTGCGCGAAGTGTTCGTGCGCCTCCATGAGAAGGGACTGATCTACCGCGGGCACTACATCATCAACTGGTGCCCCCGCTGTCTCACCGCGCTCTCGAACGAGGAGGCGGAGAAGGAGGAGACCGACGGAACGATCTGGCACCTGCGCTACCCGCTCGCCGACGGCAGCGGCCACGTCACCGTCGCCACCACCCGCCCGGAGACGATGCTGGGCGACAGCGGCGTCGCCGTGCATCCGGATGACCCGCGCTACCGCTCGCTCATCGGCCGCGAGCTGCGGCTGCCGCTGGTGGAGCGGCTGATTCCGATCGTGGGTGACGACGCGGTGGATCCCGCTTTCGGCTCCGGCGCGGTGAAGGTGACGCCGGCGCACGACCCGGCCGACTTCGAGATCGGCCGGCGGCACGGGCTCGCCTCCATCGACGTGATGACGCCCGATGCGCGGATGAGCCTTACCGTCCCCGAGCGGTTCCAGGGACTCGATCGCTACGATGCCCGCGCGCGCGTCGTCGCCGAGTTCGACGCGCTCGGCCTGCTGGAGAAAGCGGAGCCGCATCGGCACGCCGTCGGCCACTGCTACCGCTGCGACACCGTGATCGAGCCGCGGCTCAGCGAGCAGTGGTTCGTGCGCATGGCGCCGCTCGCCGAGCCCGCGCTCCGCGCCTACCGCGAGGGACGGCTCCAGTTCATCCCCGAGCGCCGGGGCGACGAGTACGCTCAATGGATGGAGGGTATCCGCGACTGGTGCATCTCCCGCCAGCTCTGGTGGGGCCACCGCATTCCGGTGTGGTACTGCGAGCGGGAGCGCTGCGGCAAGGTGAGCGTGAGCCGCACCGACCTGATCAGGTGCCCTGCCTGCGGCGGACCGGTGCGGCAGGACGAGGACGTGCTCGACACCTGGTTCTCCTCCTGGCTCGTTCCGTTTTCCAGTCTTGGCTGGCCCGAGCGGACGGCGGATCTCGCCCGCTACTACCCCGGAGACGTGCTGGTCACCGCGCCCGAGATCCTGTTCTTCTGGGTGGCGCGGATGGTGATGGCCGGTTGCGAGTTCATGGGCGATATCCCGTTCCGGACCGTGTTCATCCACGGCACCGTGCGCGACACCCGGCACCGCAAGATGTCCAAGTCGCTGGGCAACGGAATCGATCCGCTCGACGTCGTGCGGCGCTACGGCGCCGATGCCCTGCGCTACACCATCGTGAGCGGCATGGCGGTCGGCACCGACCTGATCCTGGATCCGGACGACCTCGAGTCGTCGTTCGCCGCGGGCCGCAACTTCGCCAACAAGCTGTGGAACGCGGGCCGCTTCATCCTCGGCGGGCTCGAGCCGGCCCTCCGCGCCGGGCAGACCATCCGCCCCCTCGCCGGCCGCGGCGCCGACGCGGTGCGGCCGGAGGAGCTCACGCTCGCCGACCGCTGGATCATCGCCCGCTGTGACGCGGCGGTGCGCGAGGCGACCCGGGCGTACGAGCGCTTCCGCCTCAACGACGCTGCCGCGACGGTCTACCACTTCCTCTGGAGCGACCTCGCCGACTGGTACATCGAGCTGGCCAAGCCGAGGCTCTACGGCGAGGTGCCGGGCGGCGACGTGGCGCGCGCGGTGTTGACGCGGGTGTTCGACGTCGCGCTCCGGTTGCTGCATCCGGTGATGCCGTTCATCACCGAGACGCTCTGGCTCCGGCTCCCCCGCCGGCACCCGCTCCCCTCGATTTCCGTCGCGCCGTGGCCCCGGCCGGACGACCGAGGCCGCGATCCCGATGCGCTGCGCGACTTCGGGCTGGTGCAGGAGCTGGTCGGCGCGGTCCGTACCATCCGCGCCGAGTACGGCGTGGCGCCCGGCCGGAGCGTGCGGGTGCACGTGACCGGCGCGCCACCGACCACCGGCACCGCGCTTACCGTCGAGCAGGGCACGGTCGGCCGGCTGGCCAGGGTGCTCGCGCTGTCGTTTGACGAGAGCGACGATCGCGTGGGCGGGCACGCGGTGCTCTCGGACGGCAGCGGGGTCTTCGTCCCGCTCGGTGACGCGATCGACATCCGGCAGGAATGCGCCCGCCTCGGCACCGAGATCGAGCGGCTGGCCGGGCTCATCGGGGGACAGGAACGGAAGCTCGCCAACGAGAACTTCACGGCGCGGGCCCCGCTCGACGTCGTCTCGCGGGAGCGGCAGAAGCTCGAGGCCTGGCGCGAGCAGGCCGGCGTGCTTACGCAGAAGCGCGAGCTGCTCGGCTGTGGCCGTTAGGCGCGGCGCGCTGCTCCTGCTCCTCGCCGCGTGCGCCCGGGTCGAGGCGCCGCCCGGCGGGCCGCCCGACGTCACCCCGCCGCGGCTCGTCGCGGTCCATCCCGACTCGCTCGCCGTGATCCCGAACTTCAACGGCGACGTCGTCTTCCAGTTCAACGAGGTGGTCTCCGAGGGCAGCACGCCGAGTCAGGGCACCGGCACCGGCGACCTCGAGCGGCTCGTCATTCTCTCCCCCACGCCGAAGGTGCCCGAGGTGCACTGGCACCGTTCGCGCATTACGGTGCGGCCGCGCGAGGGCTGGGCCGCCAACCGGGTCTACCGGGTGCAGCTCCTGCCCGGCGTGATGGACCTGCATTCGAATCGCAGCAGCGAGGGGCGCGTGCTCACCTTCGCGACCGGCGGCACCATACCGGCCGCGACGCTGCACGGACGCGTGAACGACTGGACCACCGGCGCACCGGCGCGCGGCGCGCTGGTCGAGGCGGTGCTGCTGCCGGACAGCCTGGTCTATCGCGCCCTGGCCGATTCGTCGGGCGGGATCGAGCTGGGACCGCTGCCGCGGGGCGAGTACATCATCTACGGCGTCATCGACCAGAACCGCAACAACCGGCGCGACCCGCGGGAGGCGTGGGACAGCGTGCGCGTCACCCTCGACACGGTCGCGCAGGCGGACCTCTGGACGTTTCCCCACGACACGATCGGCCCGCGCATCCAGTCGGCGACGGTGGTGGACAGCGTGACGGCGGCGCTCGCCTTCTCGCAGCCGCTCGATCCGGCGCAGCGGCTCGGGCCGAACGCGGTGGACGTGCGACTGCTGCCCGATTCGGCACCGGTCACGGTGCGCTCGCTGCTTCCGCCCGCGGTGCATGACAGCACCTACCGGCGCGCCGCGCCCGACAGCACGCACCGGGCGGGACCGACCGACACGAGCCGCAGCGCCCACGCGGCCGGCACGCGCGCTCCGCTCGACACCCGCCTGCAGCTCCGCGTCACCGAGCCGTTCACGCCGGGGGCGCACTACGCGATCGCGGTGCGCGGCGTCCGGAACGCCAATGGTGCCGCCGCCGACGCGCGCACCGTCTTGAACGTGCCGGCACGAGCGCCGGTGGACTCCACGCACCGCGCGCCCGCTGACTCGACCGGCCGCGCACCGGCCGACTCCACCAGGCGCGCACCGCCGGGGTCGATCCGTCGCGCACCGGCCGATTCGACTCGCCGCGCGCCGCCCGACTCCGCACGGCGGCGGCCGCCGGCGCGCGTTGCGCCGCGATGAGCGATACCCGCCGCGCGCTTCCGTCGGTAGACAAACTGCTGCGTGATCCGGGAATCGCGGCGCTCCTAACGCGTGCGCCGAGGAACGTCGTCGTCGCCGCCGCACGGGAGGCGGTGGAGCGCGCCCGTCGCCGCCGCGCCGGTCCTCCCGAGGACTGGGCCGACGAGGTGCGCGAGCTGGTGGCACGACGGATCCAGCCGTCGCTCCGGCCGGTGCTCAACGCGACCGGCGTCGTGCTGCACACGAATCTCGGCCGCGCGCCGCTGGCCGATGCCGCCGTGCGCGCCGTCGGCGCCGTCGCGGCAGGTTACAGCACCCTGGAGTACGATCTCTCGACCGGCGCACGCGGCTCGCGGGCCGATCACTGTCGCGCGCTGCTGGCCGGCCTCGCCGGCGCCGGGGACGCGCTGGTGGTCAACAACGCCGCCGGCGCGCTGGTGCTTGCGCTCGCGTCGCATGCACGCGGCCGTGAGGTGCTGATCTCCCGCGGTGAGCTGATCGAGATCGGCGGCGCCTTCCGGATTCCTGACATCCTCGAGCGAAGCGGCGCCACGCTCCGCGAGGTCGGCACCACCAACCGCACCCATCTCGAGGATTATCGCGGCGCGCTCGGCCCCGAGACCGGCGCGATCCTTACCGTGCACCGCTCCAATTTCGAGCAGCGCGGCTTCGTCGCCACGCCGGAGCCCGCGGCGCTGGCGGCGCTGGCTCGCGAGGCCGGGGTGCCGTACCTCCACGACGTCGGCAGCGGGCTGCTGGCCGACCTCGCGCCGTGGGGGCTGAGCGGCGAGCCGCGCGTGCCGGACGCCGTCGCCGCTGGCGCCGACCTCGTGTTGTTCAGCGGCGACAAGCTGCTCGGCGGGCCCCAGGCCGGTTGCCTCGCGGGTACGCGTGACGCGGTCCAGCGCGCCGCCCGCGACCCGCTCGCCCGCGCGCTTCGGGCCGACAAGCTCACACTCGCCGCGCTGGAAGCGACGCTCGCGTTGTATCTCGATCCCGAGCGCGCTCGCGTCGAGGTGCCGGTCCTCCGCATGCTCACGGCTGATGCGGCGGCGCTCGCGCGGCGCGCCGAGGAGCTGCGAGCTCGCAGCCCCGCCGCGCTCGCCGCGACACTCGAGCCCGGAAGCTCGGCCGTCGGCGGTGGTGCGTTTTCCGAGGCGCTCTTGCCGACCACGCTCGTGGCGCTCGCGCCGCCGCCGACCGGCGCCCACGGCTTCGCCCTCCGGCTCCGACTCGGCGAGCCGCCGCTGGTGGTGCGGGTGGCGGACGACCGCGTGCTGCTCGATCCGCGAACCATTCTGCCGGGGCAGGACGATGATGTGATTCGCGCGCTCGCGGCGGCGCTCGAGGAGTGAGCGACAGTCCCACCGCCGCCGACCGGTCCGTCCGCCTTCTTTCCCTTCACACCCCACCTTATTTTCCCCCGCCATGCCGATGCGTCTGGCGGTCGCGGTGAGCGGTCGGGGCAGCAATCTCGACGCGCTCCTCACTGCCTGCCGGAAGGATCCGGTGGCGGAGGTGGTGCTGGTGCTGAGCGACCGGCCCGGGGCGGGCGCCCTCGCGCGCGGGCGCGCGGCCGGCGTTCCGACCGCCGTGCTCGCCGACCCGGCGGACGCCGCGACGTGGATGGAACCGCTGGAGCGGCACCGGGTCGGCATGATCGTCCTGGCCGGCTATCTCAAGCTCGTGCCCGCCGAGGTCGTGACGCGCTATCGCGGCCGCATCCTGAACGTGCACCCCGCCCTCCTGCCGGCGTTTGGCGGGCCGGGCATGTACGGGCGGCGGGTGCATGAAGCCGTGCTGGCGAGCGGCGCGCGGGAGAGCGGCGCGACGGTGCACCTGGTCGACGAGGTGTACGACCGCGGCGCCGTGCTGGCACAGGCCCGGGTTCCCGTGCTTCCCGGCGACGACGCCGAGCATCTCGCCGCCCGCGTGCTCGAGGCCGAGCACCGGCTGCTTCCCGCAACGGTGCTCGCCGCCGCGCGGGCCGAGCTCCACATGAAAGGATCCTGATGCCGCGTGCCTTGATCTCCGTCAGCGACAAGCGGGGGATCGTGCCGTTCGCGCAGGGGCTGACCCAGCTCGGCTGGGAAATCATCTCGACCGGCGGCACCGCGGCGGCGCTGCGCGGCGCCGGCGTGCCGGTCACTTCGGTCGAATCGGTCACCGGCTTTCCCGAGATCCTCGACGGCCGGGTGAAGACGCTGCACCCGGTCGTGCACGCCGGCCTGCTCGCGCGACGCGACCAGCCGAGCCATCGCGCCGAGCTGGAGCGCCGGGGCATCGCGCCGATCGACCTCGTCGCCATCAATCTGTATCCCTTCCGCCAGACCGTGGCCCGCCCCGATGTGACCTTCGACGACGCCATCGAGAACATCGACGTCGGCGGCCCCAGCATGCTGCGCTCCGCCGCGAAGAATCACGCGTTCGTGCTGCCGGTAGTGGATCCGACCGACTACGACGTCGTGCTGGGTCAGCTGCGCGCCGGCGACGTGCCCGACGCCTTCCGCCGCGAGTTGGCCGCGAAGGTGTTCGCCCACGTCGCCGACTACGACGCCGCCATCGCGGGCTATCTCACTCCCAAGGAAGACGGCCTGCCCAGCCGGCTCAGCGTGGCGATGGAACGGCTCCAGATGCTCCGCTACGGCGAGAACCCCGAGCAGCGCGGCGCGCTCTACGTCACCGAGGAGCCGCGCGGCATGCGCGACCTGGTGCAGCGCCAGGGGAAGGAGCTGTCGTTCAACAACCTTCTCGACATCGACGCGGCAATGTGGGTCGTGGCGTGCTGGAGCAACCGGCCGGCGTGCTGCGTCGTGAAGCACACGACGCCGTGCGGCGTCGCCGTCGGCACCACCGCCGAGGAGGCGTTCCGCCGTGCCCGCAGCAGCGATCCGGTGTCGGCGTTCGGGTCGGTGGTGGCGTTCAACACCGTGGTCACCCGCGCCGCGGCCGAGGCGATGGCCGATCTCTTCGTCGAGGTGGTCGTGGCGCCGTCGTTCCACGAGGAGGCGTCCGCCGTGCTCGCGGCCAAGAAGCAGCTCCGCGTCATCGAGCTGCCGGTGAGCCGCGGCGAAGGCGCGCTCGATTTCAAGCGGGTGCGCGGTGGCTTCCTGGTGCAGGACCGCTTCGTCTTCGATCCCTCCGAGCAGGGCTGGCGCGTGGTGACCGAGCGCGCGCCGAACGACCAGGAGTGGGAAGATCTTCGCTTCTCGTGGGCCGCCGTCGGCGCGGTGAAGAGCAACGCCATTCTCCTGGCCCGCGACGAGATGGCGATCGGCATCGGCGCCGGCCAGATGAGCCGGGTCGACAGCGTCTTCCTCGCCGTGCACAAGGCGCGGGAGGCCGGCCACGATCCCGCCGGCAGCGTTCTCGCCTCCGATGCGTACTTCCCCTTTGCCGACGGCCTGCAGCAGGCCGCCGCGGCCGGCGTCACCGCGGTGATCCAGCCGGGCGGTTCGATCCGCGACGCCGAGGTCATCGCCGCCGCCAACCGGCACGACATCGCGATGGTCGCCACCGGCCGCCGCCAGTTCCGCCACTAACCACACCGCACCACCGCGCGCGGGAGCTTTCTTGGATACCGATTCGTCTCGTCCGCCGTACCTCTGGGCCGTCATTACGGCGCTGGTCGTCTTCACCATCTATCTGGTGACGCTGGCGCCGACCACGGCGTTCTGGGACACCTCCGAGTACATCGCGGCCGCACGCGTGCTCGGCATACCGCATCCGCCGGGCAACCCGTTCTTCACCCTGACGGCGCACGTCTTCGGGCTGCTGCCGCTCGCGACCTCGTATGCGGTGCGGGTGAACCTCTTCGCCGCGGCGACGAGCGCGGCGGCCGCGGGACTCTGGTTTCTGGTGGCGGAGCGCTGGCTCCAGGGGCTCGTTCCGGTGCGGCCCGCGCGGATCGCCGCGGCATTCGCCGGTATCCTGGTCGGCGCCACCAGCTGGACGGTATGGAACCAGAGCACGGTGAACGAGAAGGTCTACACCGTCTCGCTGCTGTTCATCGCGCTCGTCGTCTGGCTGACGGTGCGCTGGGCCGACCTCGAGCCCGGCGCGCGGCGCGATCGCGTGCTGGTGCTGATCGTGTACCTGCTCGCGCTCACCACCACCAACCACCTGATGGGCCTGCTCGCCGCACCCTTCGTGCTGGTGTACGTGCTGCTCTACGATTGGCAGGTGGTGACGCGCCCGAAGACGCTTGCGGCCATGGTCGTCGCGGTGCTGGTGGGCGTATCGCTCAACTACATCTACCTGCCGATCCGCGCCGCGCAGTATCCGCCGATCAACGAGGGTGAGCCGATCGGCTTCTTCAGCCGCGCCTTGAGCGACGTGCTCAATCGCGTGCAGTACGGCAAGCCGCCGCTCAGCGATCGGCAGGCCGACCTGCCGGCGCAACTCGCCAACTACTGGCAGTACTTCTCCTGGCAGTTCGGCCGCGACTGGCCCGCGCTCACCCCGCTGCTCACCGCCGCGTTCACCCTGCTCGGTCTCGGCGGGCTGGTGACGCTGGTGCGGCGCGACCGGCGGGCCGGCTTCGCGGCGCTCGCGTTCTTCTTCACCGTGACGCTCGCGCTCATCTACTACCTCAACTTCAAGTACGGCTTCTCCTATCACCCGGCCGAGCGCGATCTACAGCGGGAGGTGCGCGAGCGCGACTACTTCTTCGTCGCGTCGTTCGCCGCGTTCGGGACGCTGGTCGCCATCGGCTTCGGCGCGCTCATGAGCGCCATCGTGACCTGGATGCGCGACCGCGGCAGCCCCGCCTCCCGCTGGGCCGCGGCGAGTCCCGTCCTGGTGCTCGCGCTGGTCCCGCTGTTCGGCAACCGCGTCACCGCCTCCCGCGCCCACGAGCGCCTCGCCCGCGACTTCGCGGTGGACATGCTCGAGTCGGTCGAGCCGTACGGTATTCTCATCACCGCCGGCGACAACGACACCTTCCCGCTCTGGTACGCCCAGGAGGTGGAGAAGGTCCGGCCCGACGTGACGCTCGCCAATCTGTCGCTGATGAACACCCGCTGGCACCTCCGGCAGCTCCGCCGCCGGGTGACGCCGGCATTCGACCTCGGCCACTCGGTGGCGCTCTGGGGCTCGGACGTGCGGGAGAGCAGCGGACATGGCGGCGCGGCCCGCTGGCCCCGTCCGACCGAGCCGGTGCTCGGGTTCACCGAGGAGCAGCTTTCCGACGAGAGCGTCTTCCCCGACGTCATGCGCACGCCGCCGGGCGGCGGCGTAACGATCGACAGCCTGAAGATCCGCTTCGGGCAGGACTACCTGCAGCTCCAGGATCTGGCCACCCTCGCGCTCATCAAGCAGAACCTGGGCAAGCGCGCCATCTACTTCTCCTGGAGCGACGGACCCTACCCCGACCAGACGCTCGGACTGGGCGCATACCTCGTGTCGCAGGGGCTGGTGCGGAAGCTGATGCCGCGCGAGGTGACGACGAACGATTCCATCGTGGAGAACAAGACGCTTGGCTACGTCGATCTGCCCCGCACCCGGAAGCTGATGTGGAACGTGTACCACTGGAAGAGCGCGGCGCAGGACCGACCGCGCGGCTGGGTGGACGTGCCGTCGTCCTCGATCCTGCAGCTCTACGCGGTGGTGTACGGCGGCATGTCGCCGACGCTCGAGAGCGCCGGCTTCAAGGCCGAAGCGGCGAAGGCGGATACGATCGCGGAGAAGGTGGCGGAGAACGTGGTGCGGCGAACCGCACTGCGCTGATCAGCGAGGGGCCCCGATCAGCTCCCCTCGTGCCACGTCGCCCAGGTCAGCGGGCACTCCTTGCCGAACGGCGGGTCGGGATGGCCCGGCTTGCCGATCAGGTCGTGCAGCATCTCGTGGCGCACCACCATCTCGTTGTCGCGGTATGCCGACGAGATGTAGATGCGGTGGTCGGTGTTCCACCGGCCCGCGCAGCGGCCGCCCGGGCAGTCGAAGCCGTCGCCCGGCACCTCATACCAGCGGATGCGGTCGAAGCTCCCGCTGAGTCCGGAGCACGCCTCGGTCTTCGCGTACCAGTCGCGATACTCGGTCGGCGCCGACATCGCCACGTCGCCCGCCGGCTCGAACCCGCACGCCGTGAGCCCCGCGACCAGCCACACCCAACGCCCGATGCGCATTCGCCTCTCCCACGCCGTGGTCGCCGCCGCCGATGCTGCGCCTGAGCGCTGCGGCGTTCCCTCGAAGGGCATCGCGCGTACCGGGAGAAGAGCCCTGCGCCAATGGAGCGGCGCGAGGCGTGGCATCCAGCTGAACCGGCGATCGAGCAAACACTTGGACCAGGCGGGCTGACCGTGGCGTCAGAGCTTTGACGGTGACTCGCGTCGCGACAGCGCTGTGCGGATTGCGGGGCGTGTGGCAATTGGAGACAGCGGCGCCGCAGTGACCGTCATCCGGAATGATGTCGTGGGAGACTGATGGCTGAAGGCAGGGGCTGCGGCAACGCGGCAGACCGATCCGGTCAACCGGCGACGGGAGCGGTAGCGGCGCGCCGGCAGCGGACGCAGACCCGCGGCCGCCACGACCAGCGCCACCGGCGGCTCATTCGCGCGAGCCATGCGCTCGGCGCCCATCGCCCATAGAGGTGCTCCGCGCAGAGACGCTGGCCGCACGCCTCGCAGATGCCGCCCCGGGTCAGCTCGAATGCCTCGCCGCACTGCTCACAACGGGGCGCGGGCCCGATGAGCAGCGGTGTGAGCGGCGCCGCCTTGGTAGCGGCGCGGCGGGCCCGGCGGCGACGACCCATGGGGCTCCGGCGGAAAAAGGTGGAGGTGGCGTCATGCGGAAAACGTGCCGCGGTCTCACGACGCCGCCCGCTCTCGGACCACGTCGCGCGGCGCCTTGTCGCGCCGCACGCCCTTGAACCGGGGATGCCGCAGCAGTCCATCCGGCGTCCACTCGGCAAAGCCGATCTGCACCACCAGCGCGGGCGAGACCCAGTGTACGCCCGTGTCCGGTGGAGCGGGCGGACCTTCAAAGGGCGAGCGAACCCGTCGGCGGCTGCCCAGCGCCGCGTACAATGCCTCGAGATCCTCGCGGGTGTAGCCGGTACCGACCTTGCCCGCATAGCGAAGGCGGCCGTTCGCATAATAACCGACCAGCAGCGCGCCGAGGCGCTCGCGGCAGCCGCGCGGATCGGTCCAGCCGCCGACCACGAATTCCTGCTCGTTCACGCACTTGAGCTTCAGCCAGTCGCGCGAGCGGCCGCCGCCGTAGCGGGACGCGAGTCGCTTGGCGATGACGCCCTCGCCGCCGCGCCGGCACAGCTCGGTGAAGCGCGGCTCGAGCGCCGGCCAGAGTGGCGTAACCCGGATCGGACCGGTGGCCGCGACGCTGTCGAGCAGGACCTGCCGCCGCTCCTCCAGCGGTCTCGCTCGGAGATCCAGTCCCTCGTAGAAGAGACAGTCGAACAGCCACAGCTCGACCGGCACGCCGCTCGAGCGCGCCTTCCGCGGGTCGTGCTGCTGCATCCGCCGCTGCAGCAGCGAGAAGCTCGACAACCCGGTGACCGGATCCATCGCGACGACCTCGCCGTCGAAAATCCCCGCCCCGCGCACCCGGTCGCCTAACGCTTCGACCAGCTCCGGGTAGGCGCCGTCCAGCGGGTTCTGATTGCGCGACCAGAGGCGAACGATGCCGCCGACGACGGCGACGCAACGCACGCCGTCCAGCTTGGGCTCGTACGCCCATCCGGTGCCGAGTGCGCGCGGCTCGGCGAGTGTAGCGAGCATGGGTGGTACCCACGTCGGCTGGGCGCGCCGGAGCGGGACTCCGGCGCCGCGGCGCGAGCGGCGCACCCGGTACGCCGCCCGCTCGGTCACGACGCCCTCGCTGCGTCGAGAATCGCGTCGAGGTCTTCCTTGGCGTCGAGGATGTCCGCCCAGCGGTCGCCCCGCGCCGCGAGAAGCGGCGGGACCGTGCGCAAGGTGAACTCCGTCGGATAGATCTGGCCCAGCTCCGCCCACGACACCGGCATCGATACGGTGCCCGCCGGGTGCGGCCGCGGCGAGTAGGCCGCGACCAGCGACTTTCCCCGCACGTTCTGGTTGTAGTCGAAGAAGACCTTTCCGGCGCGATCCCGCACGCTCCACGCGAGGGTGACGTCCTTCGGCCTCAGGGAGACGAGGAACTCACCGACCATTTCCGCCATCGCGCGCACTTCGTCGTAGGTGAACCGCCGAACGATCGGCAGGAAGACGTGCAGGCCGGTGCGGCCCGAGGTCTTGACGTACGGATTGAGTCCGAGCGCGAGCGCGACCCGCTGCACCTCGAAGGCGACCGTGCGCACGCGGTTGAAACCGCGCCGGTGCAGCTCCGGCTCGCTGCCGGCGGCCTCCCGCCCGGAGTAGTCGTAGGCGTCGAGGTCGACGATGAGGAAGTCGGGGTAGTTGAGCCGCGATGCGTCGAGCGCCTCGGCCGAGTCGGCGTAGCGGGTGCCGAGCTGCGCGGCGTCGGGGCGCGGCGCAACGCGGGAGAACCAGGTATGCAGCTCGATCGCGGCGAGCTGGCCCAGCCATAGCAGCGTCTGCAGATTGGCGACGACGAGGTAGTCGCGCGGAGCGCGCGACTCCTTGGACCATACGGCGACGGTGCGCGCGTACGGCGGCGGCGTGTCCCAGTGCTTCTGGAAAAACCGCTCGCCCCCGGCGCCGTGCGGATAGCGGGTGACGAAGAGCGGCCGGCCCTCGAGGTGGCGCAGCAGCCAGGGCGACACCTGCGCGAGATAGATCAGCAGGTCGCGCTTGCTGAACGGCGCCGGGCGGGCATCGGCCCAGAGCGGCTTGTCCAGGTTGCTCACCGCGATCGTGCTGCGGCCGACCGACAGCAGCATGTCGCGCGAGGGCGCGCCGAGTTGGTCGACCACCTCCGCGATGAGATCGGCGGACGGCAGCGGCACCGCCTACCCCGCCTTCCGTTCGCTGCGCCGGCGGGTCCGCCGTGTCGGCGCCGATGCCGAACGGGGCGTCTTGGTGCGGCCCCCGGCGCGGGCGCGCCCCTTCGCCGCAGCGACCGAGCGCGCCAGGGCATCGCTCAGGTCGATCACGCGGGTTTCGCGGCGCGGGGGCGCCGCAATCTCCTTCCCCTCGAGCTTCGCGTCGATCAGCTCGCCGAGCGCTTCGCGGTAGCGATCGTGGTATTCGGCCGGATCGAACGGCTTCCGCAGCAGGTCGATCAGCGTGTTCGCCATGCGCCGCTCGTCGGCGCCGATCTTCACGGTGGCGAGGTCCACCTCACGCTCGAGCCGGACCTCGTCGGGATAGTAGAGGGTGTCGAGCAGCAGCGTGCCCTCGTGGGCGCGGATGGCGCAGAGCTGCTCCTTCTTCCGCAGCGTCACCGTCGCGATCGCCACCAGCGCCCGCTCGGCGAGTGCCTCCAGAAGCAGCGCGTACGCCTTGCGGCCCCGCTCCTCCGGCGCGAGATAGTAGCTCCGCTCGTAGTACACCGGGTCGATCTCCGATGCCTCGACGAACGCCGTGAGATCCACCAGGTGCGTACTCGGCAGCGGGAGGCGCTTGAAGTCCTCGTCGGTGAGCGTCACATAGCGGCCTTTGGCGTACTCATAGCCGCGCACGATCTCGCTCCACGGCACCTCGACATCGTCGGTGGGACACCAGCGCTTCTGCTGGATGCGGGTGCCGCAGGTCGCGTGAATCAGGTGAAAGCTGATGTCCTTCTCGCTCGTGGCGCTGTGCAGCTTCACCGGAATGGTGACGAGGCCGAAGCTGATATCGCCGCTCCAGATCGCGCGTCCCGCCATGCAGCCTCCCTTATCCCCACGCGTTGGTGGACACTGTGCGGCCAGGCGTCACATCCGGTGCGGCGGCTGGATCACTCCCGCCCGAACTCGGCGTGGTTTCCACAGATTCGTCCACATACGATCCACACGGTATCCACAATAACACATTACGCAGCAATGACTTACGGCCGGAATGTGAACCATGTTGGCGAGTGGGACCGTGCCTGCCGTCACAGGCGACCGGGCGCGCGGGCCCTAGGCTCGACTACTTTTGCTGCTGTGGGCAAACCCCAGCGAGGAGAATGCGAATGGCGACCCTGCTGACCAAGCCGATCAAGCGCGAGCTGGAGATCGAGGGAGTGTCGTACACCATCACGATGTCGCCTGAAGGTGTGCGCATCGTACCGAAGGGAAGGCGGAACGGTCGTGAGCTTACCTGGCGCGACCTGCTCGGCGGCGATGCCGAGATGCGTCGCGACCTGGACACGTCGGTCCAGGCGTATCAGGGCTGATGATCGCGAACCACGCGCGCGACGACCCCCGGCTTGGTGAGCCGGGGGTCGCTCGCTAAGCGGGCCGAGGCTCCACTTCCCGGAGGGCCGCATGTTCCAGCGTCTCTGTGTCGTCAGCACGCTGCTGCTCGCCGCCGGCGCTCCGGCGCAGCGCTCGGCGTTCACGCTCGAGGAGGTCATGATCCCGGTGCGGGACGGCGTCCACCTCCAGACCGTGATCCTCACGCCGGTCGATCGGAAGGGGCCGCTGCCGATCCTGTTTCGCCGGACGCCCTACGGGGTGCCGGACCATGCGCCGGAGCAGATGCCGGCGAGTCTCAAGGAGCTCGCGCAGGACGGCTACATCTTCGTCATCCAGAATCTCCGCGGCCGCTTCAAGTCGGAGGGCGTGTTCAAGCTCACCTCGCAGGTCGAGCTCACCGATTCCGCAGCGACCAACGAGACGACCGATGCGTACGACAGCATCGACTGGCTGGTGCAGCACGTGCCGGACAACAACGGCAAGGTCGGCATGTACGGGGTGTCCTACGACGGCCTGACCGCGGCCCTGGCTCTGCTCCACCCGCATCCGGCGCTCAAGGCGATCAGCGAGCAGGCGGCGCCGGTGGACCAGTGGATGAACGACGACGACCACCGCTACGGCGCCCTGCGCGAGAGCTACGCGTTCGAGTACGCCGTGCTGGAGCAGGCCGACAAGTTCAGGAACACCCACTTCGGATTCGAGACCTACGACACATACGACTGGTACCTCGCGCTCGGCCCGCTCGCGAACATCAACGCGCGCTACCTGCACGGATCCATTCCCTACTGGAACGACATCGTCGCCCATCCCGACTACGACGAGTTCTGGAAGAAGGAAGCGTGGATCCGCCAGTTGCACGCGTCCACGGTGCCGAACCTCAATGTCGCCGGCTTCTGGGATCAGGAAGACCCGTGGGGACCGTGGCAGATCTTTCGTCACGCCGCGGAGCACGACCCCGATCACACGAACTTCATCGTGGCCGGACCGTGGTATCACGGTGAGTGGCAGGCGCCACGGGCAGACAGCATCGGACTGATCGCGCTCGGCGGGCACGAGACGGCGCGGGAATTCCGCGAGAACATTGAGGCGCCGTTCTTCCGCTACTACCTGCACGGTGAGGGCGAGAAGCCGAGCTGGCGGGCGACAACGTTCCAGTCCGGCGCGAACCGCTGGCAGAGCTACGCGGAGTGGCCGCCGCGCGCCGCCGCGCCGACGAACCTGTATCTGCGTGCCGACGGCACCCTCACGTTCGAGCGCCCGCAGTCCCGAGAGCGGCGCGCCTACCGCGAATACGTCTCCGATCCGGCGAACCCGGTGCCTTACCGCCAGCGCCCGATATCGCCGACGTACCCGGCAGGCGACTGGCGTACGTGGGAGGTCGCCGATCAGCGCTTCGTCGAGCACAGGCCGGACGTGCTGACGTTCGAGAGCGCGCCGCTGGACCACGACATCACCATCACGGGCGAGCTCTCGGCCGATCTCTTCGCGTCGACCTCCGGCACCGACGCCGACTTCGTCGTCAAGCTGATCGACGTGTATCCGGAGGACGCACAGCCCAACGCGTGGGACTCCGAGGCCGGTCCGGCACCGGGCCAGTACGGGCGGTCGGTGAATGGATACGAGCTACCGGTCGCGATGGAGGTCCGGCGCGGCCGCTACAATACGAGCTATGAGCACCCGCGGCCGCTGGTCGCGAACGCGCCCACTGAGTGGAAGATTCCGCTGCGCGACCGCGACCACGTCTTCCTGAAGGGGCATCGGTTGATGGTCCAGGTGCAGTCCACCTGGTTTCCGCTGATCGACCGCAATCCGCAGACGTTCGTGCCGGACATCTTCCGGGCGACGGCAGCCGATTTCGCCCGGGCCACGCAGCGCGTATACTGCTCCCCCGCGCTCCCGTCGCACCTTGTGCTGCCGGTGGTGCAGTAGCTCCAGCCGATGGCGGGAAAACGAACGCGCCCCATCGGAGAATCCGGATGAGGCGCCTTGCATAAGCGATTGGTACTGGCGAGTTTCTAGCTCTGGGGCGTGGTGGCCGAGTGGTTTAAGGCAGCGGTCTTGAAAACCGCCAAGGGCGCAAGTCCTTCGTGAGTTCGAATCTCACCCACGCCGTCGTCGCTCCGACCTGCTCCGCCCTGGCCCTGCCGCCGGCGCTCCGACGGCGCTACCGCGGCCTCAGCGACTTGCCAGCGATGAGCCATGTTGCCACGATGCCGCCCAGCACGTATGCCCACGGCGAGCGCGCGAAGCTCTCGCTCACCGCGTCGGCGGCTACGCTCATGTGTTGGACGAAGTTCTGAGCCACGAGAACCGCGTACTCAGCCATACCTGCCCCGCGACCCAAGGGAAATTGCCGGCTCTAGGCTACGATGCCGGACCGCTGCCGTCAATCCACCCGGGTGAAGACGACGACCGGATGGCGCACTGGTTGGCGCTTCGCCCCGGCGTTATGTTCCTGCCGCTCCGCAACTGGAGTGGTGGCCGAGCGGCTGAAGGCACCGGTTTGCTAAACCGGCATAGGAGTGAAAACCCCTATCGAGGGTTCGAATCCCTCCCACTCCGTACCCGCCGCGCACGACGAGAACCGAAGGGTGAAAGGGGCGCGTCGGCGCATCCCCCTTCACCCTTCACTCTTTTCCGACCACGTCCGACCGGATACCATGACCGCTCCCCGCGTCCGCTTCGCTCCCTCCCCCACCGGCTACCTCCATGTCGGCGGCGCGCGCACGGCGCTCTTCAACTGGCTGTTCGCCCGGAAGACGGGCGGCACCTTCGTGCTCCGCATTGAGGACACCGACCGGGAGCGGAGCAGCGAGGCGCACACCCGCGTCATCCTCGACGGTCTCAGCTGGCTCGGCATCACCTGGGACGAGGGACCGTTCTTCCAGGGCGCATACGCCGCACGCCATCATGACGACGCGATGCGCCTCGTCGCCGGGAACGAGGCGTACCGCTGCTTCTGCACCCGCGAGGAGCTGGACGCGCGCCGTGCCGAGGCCGAGGCGCGGAAGGAGTCGTTTCGCTATGACGGACGCTGCGGCCGCCTCTCGCCCGCCGAGGTCGCCGGGCGCCTTGCCGAGGGGCGCGGCTTCACCATTCGGCTCCGCATGCCCGACGAGGAGCTCGCGTGGGACGACGCGGTGCACGGCCGGATCAGCGCGCACGGCCGCGACTTCGACGACATCATCATCTTGCGGAGCGACGGCAGCGCCATCTACAATCTCGCCGTCGTATCCGACGACATCGCGATGCGCATCACCGATGTGATCCGTGGCGACGACCACATCTCCAACACGCCGAAGCAGATCGCGCTTTACCGCGCGCTCGGCCACACGCCGCCGGTGTTCGCCCACGTGCCGATGATTCTCGGCATGGACGGGAAGAAGCTCTCCAAACGCCACGGAGCGACCGCAGTCGGCGACTACCAGGACCAGGGCATCCTCCCCGCCGCCATGCGGAACTTCCTCGCGCTGCTCGGCTGGTCGCCGGGCGGCGATCGGGAGATCCTGCCGGAGGATGAGATGATCGCGCTCTTCTCGCTCGAGGCGATTCAGGGAAAGCCGGCGGTGTTCGACACCGCCAAGCTCGAGTGGATGAACGGGCAGTATCTCTCGGCACTCGCGGCGGACGCGCTGCTGGAGCCGGTCACGCGGCAGCTCGGCCGCATGGGCGTCTCTGCCGGCGGTCGTGACGTGCGGCCGATCATTGGCGCGGTGAAGGCGCGCTCGCGCACCATCCTCCACGTGGCGGAGCAGGTCGCGGTTCGGCTGGATCCGTCGCGCGCCGCTCTGGATGGCAAGGGCGAGGCGCTGATCCGGAAGCTCGGCCCGGCCTACGCGACCAACCTCGGGCTCGCGATCGGAGCACTGGAACCGATCGGCGAGGCGGAGTGGAGGGCGGAGCCGATCCTCGGCGCGCTCAAGCGGCAGGCGGAGGAGCATGGACTCAAGCTGGGTGACGCGCTGCAGCCGATCCGCGTGGCGCTCACCGGCTCGACGGTGTCGGAGCCGGTCAACGAGTTGCTCGAGGTGGTCGGGCGGGCGACGGCGCTGGCGCGTCTGCGGCAGGTCGCGGAGCGGGGTCACGCCGCGGCGTAGCGCGATGCGCGCCGGAGCTGTGGGACGAGGCATGGCCGCGATCGCGGCGCTGGCGGCGGCGCTCCTCGCCGCCTGCAGCACGCGGCCCGTGCCGCCACCGGCTCCGGCTCCGGTGCCGCGTGTCGGCCCGCGCTCACGGCCCGCAATTCCCGAGGAGCCGCCGGCCACGGCACGGGCACCGCGCGCGGCGGTGTTCCTCACCTTCACCGGCGACATCAACCTCGGCACCGCCACCCTGCCCGACGGCGTCCCGCCGGACGACGGGCGCGGGCTGCTGGACGCGGCGCGGCCCTATCTGCGTGGCGACCTCGTCATCGGCAACTTCGAGGGCGTGCTGGCCGACAGCGGCGAGAGCGTCAAGTGCGAGCCCCCGCCGAGACCGCGCCAGGCCGCGACGGGCGCTCGCCACCCGCGCTCCCACCGCGCGGCGGACCGCGGGCGACAGCACCGCCGTCGCGTCGCCACCAGGCCTATCGCACCGGATACCGCGGCAGTGTCACCCGCACCGTGCTTCGCGTTCCGCACGCCGACGGCGCTCGCGCGGCGCGTAGCCGAGGCGGGGTTCACCCACGTCAACCTCGCGAACAACCACGCCAACGACTACGGCACCCCGGCGCGGCTCGCCACGGAGCAACTGCTTGGCGGCCTCGGCGTCGCGACCTACGGTCCGCTCGGATCGGTGGCGATCGACACCGTCCGTCGCGGCGACAGCGCGACGGTCGTCGGCGTCGTCGGGTTTGCGACGTACCCGTTCGCCTACGATCTGCTCGATCTCGATCGGAGCCGGGTCGTGGTGGACTCGCTGCGGCCTCTGGTGGATGTGCTCGTCGTCACCTTTCACGGCGGCACCGAAGGCGCCGGCGCCGCACACCTCGCCGTCGGGCCCGAGTTCCTCGGCCGCGAGCCGCGGGGCGACTTGAGGAGTTGGGCCCATGCGGTGGTGGACGCCGGCGCGGACGTCGTCGTGGGGCACGGCCCGCACGTGCTGCGTGGGCTCGAGTTCTATCGCGGGCGGCCGATCGCGTACTCGATGGGAAACTTCCTGAACTACCGCGGATTCGCCCTCGCCGGCGCGCTCGGCGTCACTGCGGTGCTGCAGCTGGAGGTCGAGGGTGACGGGCGCTTCCGCCGCGGCCGGCTGGTCTCGATGCTGCAGGTGCCGCAGCGCGGCCCGCGGCCCGATTCCACGGCCGCCGCGCTGGGTCTCGTACGGCAGCTCTCCGACTCCGACTTTGGTCCGACTGCGGCTCGCATCACAGACGCGGGGGAGATCTCTCCGCCATGATCGCAGCATGAGCACCGACATCCCGGAGCCGGGCGGCGGCGAGGAATCCCAGCCCGAGCCGACGCCGTCATCCGTTCCCGCCGCGCTCGCCGCCACCGAGCAACCGGTGGAGCTGTCGGTGCGCCTGGTAACTGACGAGCGCGTCCCTGACGACATGGTCTGCATGGGCACGTATCGCGGCGAGCGGCTGGTCGCGCGCTGCGTCCTCCCGCCCGAGGCGTGGCAGGAAATCCAGGAATTCGGGCTGTTCAGTGAGCCCGTCCCGGTCGTGCTGGTCGCGCGCGAGGCGACGCCCGGCCTGCAATGCCAGCTCTTTGCGCTGCTGCCGGTGCCGGAAGGGATCGAGACCGACGAGGACGACGGTGACGACGGCGACAACGAGCCGTGGGCGGCGAGCGTGCCGGGCTCGGGCTACGAGGCCGCCGCCGACGAGAGCGCTGCAGACGACGGTGCTGAGGACACCGGAGGCGACATCGAGGACGCCGATGAGACCGACGTGCAGGTGATCGCCTTTCCGTTGGGCAACATCGTCCGCTACGACCGCGACCGGGTCCATCCCGAAAGTCTGCCGCTCGAGGCCGCCGATGTACTCCGCAAAATCATCGAGGGCCAGACCACCGAGATGGTGGATCGGGCCCTCGCCGACCTCTTCGGTTTGTAGCGAGCACGGCGGATCGGCGCTAGACGTACATCTCCGAGCGGAACCGCCAGATCCGGCCGAGCAGATCCTCCAGCAGGCCCCCCTGAAGAAAATGCTCCACGGCGAGCGTCGTCGCTTCGGCGTCGGCGCCCCAGAGCGCCGCGCGGCGGAGGTCTCCCGTGAAGTCCGCCTGGACGAACACCCGCTCGTCGCGGCTCCACGCCATCGGCAGCGACTCGGTGAACTCGGCGCTCACGCCGTTCACACCGGGCCCGCCGATCGCGATGGTCGGGTTGAGCTGGAAGACCCCGTTCTCCAGGTACCAGCGATCGCCCACCACCACCGCGCGGCGATAGGCGTGCCCCGCCCCGCGACGATCCACTTCCTGCTTGATCCAGTAGGCGAGCGGACGGTCGGCCTCCTCGGAGCGAAGGCTCGTGCCGGTGACCAGAACGACCGTCTCGTCGGTATCGACCAGCTTCATGGTTTCGGGTCCCGCGGTGTGGCGTAGACGGAGTCGGCCGGAAGTCGCTGATTGCGATCGGCCTGGTGCTCGCGCTCCTTCTCGGCGCGCAGCTCGCGGACGGCCTCCTTGAAGTCGTCCTTGGTCTGCGACTGCTGCGCGGCACGCATGAGATCGTCGCGCAGATCCTGAAGATGCTGGTACGCGTGGTTCTGGTCTATGTTGCCGCCGCCATGGAGCGGCAGCAGCCCGAGCACCACTGCCGGAATCTTGAGTCCCGCGATGTAGATGTTGTGGCTGTCGAGACCGAATGTCTTCCCCCCAATCTGCCTGGTCCAGCTCGGCAGCGCGACGCGATCGGCGCCGGGCTCCTGCGCGATGGAGTCGAGGAACGCCTGCACCACGGCGGTCACCGCGCTGTCCACCAGCTGCACGTGCGACTTCCGGGTGAGCCGCTCGGCCAGCTCGCGCGGGGGGAGCGGAAGCGGGCTCACCCAGAGCTTTCCCGCTCCCATGCCCGGACCGCTGAGGCGGCCGGGCGCGGCCTTCGCCGGAGCGGCGGCGGTGTCGGGAGCCGGCCGCGGCGCCGGAGTTGCAACGACGCGCTGCGCCGTGTCCGCCGGCGCTTCGGCCACGCGCCCGATCGTCCGGCGCCGCGCCGTCGCGGCGCCG
>JAICWE010000054.1 GCA_025934955.1 Gemmatimonadales bacterium
GATCGACGAACTGATTGGCGGAACGGGTCGGCGCGGCCCGCTCCTCGGCCGCGGCGGCCTCGTTCTCCGCGGCAGGCGGCAGTTCCTTGAACAGCGCGCGCGCGCGCTCCTCCAGCGACTGCGATGTCGTCGGCTCCGGCTCCGCGGCCAGCGGGCGCTCCAGCTCGAGCGCGGCCATCTCGGCGGCCTTCTCGGCCTCGAGCTGCGCCTCGTGCACGGCGACCTCGGCGGCGGTGCGCCGGCGCTTGGCCGGCTTGGCCTCGATCGGCGTCGGCGCGGGCTCCGGCGCCTTCGCCGCCTTCCGCCGGCCCTTCCTGGGCGCGGCGTCTTCGGCGCTCTTCCGCTTCTCGCGCTCCCAGCGAACCCGTACCTGGTTCACCTGGTCGCCCTCGAGGGCCGACATGTGACTGCGGACGAAAATGTTCATGTCCTTCAGCAACCCCAGGAGCTGCTCGGGGGGGATGCCGAATTCGGCCGCAAGATCGTGGACTCTCGTCTTGACCACCTATGCCTCCGTCACTGACGCACCGGCGCCGACTGCACGATGCCGTCGGCCAACGCGCGGTCCCGTACGCCCACCGCCATCACCGGCGGCTTGCCTAACCGCGCGCCGATCTGATCGGCACCCGGGCCCGGCACGATCGGCACGCCGCGCGCGGCCGCCAGCCGGACGACTTTTTCGACGGCGCGGGGCGAGGCGTCCTTCGCCAGCACCACGCACCACAGCTTCTCCGCCTGCAGCTCGGCCCGGACCGCGTCCACACCGATCACGACGCGGCGGGCCCGGTGGCCCAGTCCGAGCAGCCCCAGCACGTCACTCACCCCTGGGTCCGCGTTTCCTCCGTGTCCTCGTCGGTCGTGAGCTCGGCGAGGAACGTGGTGAGCTGCTCGGTCGTCTCCGGCGTCATCCCCGGCACCTTGGCGATGTCGTCCAGGTCGAGCAGATCGTTCAGCGTCTTGTAGCCCGCGCCTTCCAGCACCGCGATCAGCTCGGGCGAGAGCTTGAGGTCGCCCAGCGGAATCTCGGCCACCTGCTCGTCCTCGGGGGGCAGCGGCGCGAACAGCGGGCCTTCGCCGCCGCGCTCCAGCCACTCACGGCTGGAATAGAGGTCGATCTTCCAGCCGGTGAGCTCCGAGGCCAGCCGCACGTTCTGGCCGTTGCGGCCGATCGCCAGCGAGAGCTGGTCTTCGTCCACCACCGCCTGGATCGTCTTGTTCTCCGGATCGGAGAAGACCTTGGCGACTCGCGCCGGCGCCAGCGACAGCCGGGCGAAACGCTCCGGATCGGGCGACCACGGCACGATGTCGATCCGCTCGCCGCCGAGCTCGTTCACCACCGCCTGCACCCGCGAGCCCTTGAGCCCGACGCAGGCGCCGACCGGATCGATGGCGTCGTCGCGGCTGATGACGGCGACCTTGGTGCGGCTGCCGACCTCGCGGGCGATGGCGCGGATCTCGACGATCTGCTGCTGGATCTCGGGGACCTCGAGCTTGAACAGCGCCTTGACGAAGAGCGGATCGCCCCGCGACAGGATGAGGCGCGGACCCTTGGGCGTCTCCTCGAGACGCTTCAGCACCGCGCGGATGGTATCGCCCTGGTGGAAGTGCTCGCGGTGGTTCTGCTCGCGGTAGGGGATGATCGCCTCCGCCTCGCGGAACTTGTTGAGCATGATCACCAGCTTGCCGCGCTCGATCTGCTGCACCTCGCCGGAGAGCAGCTCGCCCACCTTGTTGGCGAACTCGTCGCGGATCCGGGTCCGCTCGCCCTCGCGCACCCGCTGGATGATCCGCTGCTTCGCGGCCTGCACCGCCAGCCGGCCGAACGCCTCGAAGGGGACGTCCTCCTCCAGCATGTCGCCGACCTGGAAGTCGGGATCCTCGTAGCGCGCTTCCTCGAGGGCGATCTGCCAGCTCTCGTCCTCGACCTGCTCCACCACCTGGCGGAGCCGCACGATGCGGATGCTGCCGTTCAGCTCGTCCACGTTCAGCTCGAATCGCACATTGGGTCCGTAGCGGCGCACCAGCGCGGCCTGGATGCCGTCGCGCAGGAGCTCCAGCAGATCGGAGCGGTCGAGTTGCTTCGTTGTCGTCAGCTCGCGAAACGCGGCCAACATTTCGGTGGAACCAGCCATGGGAGATCCTCTGTAACGGCCTGCGTCCTAGTGCCTGCGGCTCTTGCCCAGCTCGTCGAGGTTGACGGCGAGCGTCGCGTCGTCGATGTCATCCAGCGCTACGGTCGTCTCGCCGCCGTCCGGCAGCGCCAGCGTCACGTGCTCGGCATCCGGTACGGCGACGATGCGCACCCGCGGCCGCCCCGGCAGCACGCGCGAGCGCACCCGCGCCTCGCTGCCGACGAAGCGCCGCCAGTGCGCCGCCGAGCGGAGCGGACGCTCCACCCCGGGCGAGGAGACCTCGAGCACGTAGCGCGGACCGACCGCGCCCGAGGCTTCCAGCAACCGTTCGAGGGAGCGGCTGATGCCGGCGCAGTCGTCGGCCGTGACTCCCTGGCCGGGCCGGCTGTCCGGGCGATCGACGCGCACCTGGAGGATGGGGCGCTGCAGCGTGCCGGCGCGGCGGAGGTCCACCAGCTCGAAGCCGAGGCTTTCGAGATGCGCACTTATCGGAGCGAGCAGTGCGTCGGCGGACATCAGCGGGACCACGGTGCCGGGACCACGGTGCGGCGGTCGCGCGGGGCGACTCGCGGAAGAAAAAAAATGTGGGGGAACTCCCCCACATCGACCGAACAGCCAGAGACCGTTGACGGTCTCCCGGGACAGCGCGCTGAAGCTAGCGCCTCAGCGGGAACTGGTCAAGTCATTCCGACGTAGGCGACCATGCGCCCGTCCGCTCCCCCCGAGGCGCGGTGGCTGTAGAAGCCCGCGCGGTCGTGGGCGGAGCACCAGGTCGAGGTGCTGATCTCGCCGATGCCGAGTGCCGCGCCCTGGACCGCCAGCCGCTCGCGGAGATCGAGATGGTAGGGGCCCGGGCCCTCCACCGGTGCCCCGCATCCGCTCATCACCTCGGCCCCGACCTCGTAGCACGCGCCGCAGATGCCGACGCCGCAATGCATCACCACGTCCCACGCTTCGCAGCGGAGCTGTCGGGTGAGGAGGCCCAGTCCGCGCTCGAGGATCCCGGTCGCGGTGCCCCGCCAGCCGGCGTGCAGCAGCGCGATCCCGCCGTGTCCCGGCGCCGCGAGGTACACCGGGACGCAGTCGGCGACGGTGACGCAGAGCCGCACCCCGGCCGCCGAGGTGCCGTGGCCGTCCACGCCGTCCACCTGGAGCCAGCCTCCCGGCAGCCGCTCGTACCACACGACGTGAGCCCCGTGTACCTGGGTCCCGAGCACCGTAGCGCCGAGGTCCGGCTCGCTCCGGCGGAACAGCCGCCAGCGGGTCATCACCTCGCCGACCGGTGCGTCGGTCCAGAGCCCGAGATCGAATCCCCGGCCGCCCGCCTCGCCCCGGCCGGTGATGCCGGCGACGATGCCCCAGCGCTCGCGCCAGCCGGGAATCTCGTAGCGCGGCACCTCGCCGTCGCCGACTCTCTGAGCGACCGGCTCCTCCGTGACCGGGAGCACGACGCGGCCTGCCCCCGCGGTCATCAGTCCACCCGCTCGATGTCGGCGCCGAGCTCGCGCAGCCGCTCGTCGATCCGCTCGTAGCCCCGCTCGATCTGGCCGATGTTGTGGATGGTGCTCGTCCCCTCGGCGGCGAAGGCGGCGAGCAGCATGGCCATGCCGGCGCGGATGTCGGGCGACTCGACCGTGCCGCCCTTGAGCGGCGAGGGCCCCGCGATGACGGCGCGGTGGGGATCGCAGAGCACGATGCGCGCGCCCATGCCGATCAGCTTGTCCACGAAGAACAGACGGGACTCGAACATCTTCTCGAAGACGAGGATCATCCCGGCGCACTGGGTCGCAGCGACGATGGTCGTGGACATGAGGTCGGCGGGAAAGGCGGGCCACGGCCCGTCCTCCAGCTTGGGCACGTGGCCGCCGAGGTCGGGGCGAATGCGGCGCTCCTGGTCGGCTTCGACCACCAGCCGCGTGCCCTCCACCCGCGGGCGAATGCCGAGCCGGTCGAAGCCGAGCAGCGTGCTGCGGAGATCGTCGGGCCGCACCGGATCGATGGCGATCTCGCCGTTGGTGACCGCGGCGAGCCCGATGAAGCTGCCGATCTCGATGTGATCCGGCCCGATGGTGTAGCTGCCGCCGCCGAGCGCCTGCCCGCCGTCCACGGTGTAGATGTTGGTGCCGATCCCCTCGATCCGCGCGCCCAGCGTCACGAGGAAGCGCGCGAGGTCCTGCACGTGCGGTTCGGCGGCCGCGTTGCGGAGAATGGTGCGGCCCTTTGCGCCGACCGCGGCCATCAGCGCGTTCTCGGTGCCGGTGACGCTGGGCTCGTCGAGGAAGATGTCGGCGCCGCGGAGTGCCCTGGCCTCGAGCTTGTACTCATCGCCCACCGACACCGAGCCGCCGAGCTGCTCCAGGGCGAGGAAGTGGGTATCCACCCGCCGCCGCCCGATCACGTCGCCGCCGGGCGGGGGAAGGGTCACCTGCCCGAAGCGCGCGAGCAGCGGGCCGGCGAAGAGAATCGAGGCGCGAATGCGCGCACAGATGCCGGGATCGAGCGGCTTGGGGCGTACCGGCCGCGCATCGATCCGCACCGTGTTCGGTCCGGTCCACGCGACGTCGCCGCCGAGATCGGCGAGCAGCGCGAGCATGGTTTCGACGTCGCGGATGCGCGGCAGGTTGGAGAGCTCGACCGGACCGTCGGCGAGCACCGTCGCGGCGACGATGGGCAGCGCGGCGTTCTTGTTGCCCGCGGGACGGATCGTGCCGCGCAGCGCGCAGCCGCCGCGGACCTGAAAGCGTGGAGGCATGGTTGAACCTTGCCGGCGCCAACCAGTGACGCAAGGCCTTGCGGGACGCCGCGGCAACGATCTGTATTGTGTATCGCTGTGGTGTCGGTGGTGGGCTCTGGCGCTCCTGGGAGGTGAACGGCGTATGACGACGGCGCTCCTGCAGGCGGCGGTCCCTGCGCAGACCTGGGTCGGGCCGGTGGCCGCGATCTCACTCGCGGTCATCGCGCTGTCGTTCCTCGCCATCGGCATTGCCGTCGCGGTGCTGGCCGGGAAGATCGGCAAACAGGTGAAGACCGTCGGCGCCACGGTCGCCGGCCTCCAGGACGACGTCGCCCGCGTGCTCGGATCGGTGCGCCGCCTCACCGAGCAGGCGCAGGACCTCATGGTGGTGGTGCGCAACGAGGCCGGCGCGTTCGCACAGACCAGCCGGCGGGTGCGTCGCAAGATCGTGAAAGGTGTGGACCGCGTGCAGGAAAGACTCGAGGATCTGGAGGCGTTGTACGACGTGGTTCACGATGAAGTGGAGGACACCGCGCTCGACGTCGCCGCGGGGCTCCGCACCATCCGCTCGGGCAACGGCATGATCGGCCGCGTGCGGCGCATGATCGTCGCGAGTCGGTGAAGACCTCGTCAATCCCCGGCGGAGCCACGCGGCTCCTGGTGGCGTTCGTCGCCGTCGGCATCGCCGCACTGCTCTTCCCCCACGCGGCCCACGCGTGGACTCCCGGCACCCACATCTATCTCGGCGAGACGGTCCTCGGCAATCTCGGCCGGCTGCCCGGCGGCGTCGCCGAACTGCTGCGCAGCTTTCCGTACGACTTCCTGTACGGCAACATCGCCGCCGACAGCTCGCTGGCGAAGCGCTACGCCCCGGTCGGGCGGCACTGCCACTACTGGCACGTCGGCCAGGAGATCTACGATCTGGCGGATGAGGAGGCGCTCAGGGCATTCGGCTGGGGTTATCTCTGCCATCTCGCCGCCGACACCGTCGCGCACAACTACTTCGTGCCGCGCCAGCTGGTCCTCACCAGCAGCACCGCGTCGTGGGGCCACTCGTACTGGGAGAGCCGGGTCGAGGTGCATCTGGGCGACGCCTACGCGCGCCGCGCGAGGGACGTGATCCTGCTCGATCATCACGAGGCCGACGGCCACCTCGACCGCATCATCTCGCCCACCATCTTCAGCGTGCGCACCAACCGGCGCCTCTTCCGCGGCATGGTGCACCTCACCGAGACGCAGGGTTGGCAGCGCGGGATGCAGGTGGCCCGGGAGCGGAGCCGGTGGGATCTCAGCGATGCGGACGTCGAGCAGCATCTCGCCCGCTCGTACGATTTCATGATGGCGCTGCTGGGCGAGCCGGAGCCGGCGACACGGCGGCTGGACCCATCGGGTGAGCTGCCGCTCCGCACCGCGAAGGCGATCCGGCGCGAGGCGCTGCGCGAGGGTGCGCGGAAGGAAGGCCGGCTGCCGGAGATCGCGGAGCAGCACTTCGGGCTGCCGCCGCTGCCGTCGGCCTACTGGGCGACGCAGAGCGAGCGGCTCCCCTGGAACGCCGAGGACCCGCTCGCGTTGAAGCCGTTCGCCCGGCTCAACCTCCGGCGGCAGACATCATAGCGCGCTACGGCTTCAGCTTCTCGGCGAGGACCGGCTGCACGCCTTTCGGGTCCGCCTTCCCGGCCGACTTCTTCATCACCTGCCCGACGAAAAACCCCATCAGCTTCTGCTCCCCGCCGCGGTAGCGCGCCACCTCGTCGGGGTGCGCGGCAAGTACCTCCTCGACCCAGCCGGTGAGCGTGCCCGCGTCGCGCACCTGCACCAGGCCGAGGCGCGCCGCGATCGCCACCGGCGCATCGGCGGAGCCGAGCATCTCGCCGAAGATCGCCTTGGCCGCCTGACGACTCACCGCGCCGCTCCGCACCATCCCGATGAGCGTCGCGAGGCGCGCCGGCTCCACGGCGAAGCGCCCGCTCTCGTTCCAGGGCGTGAGCACGCTCTCGAGCAGCCAGTCGGCCGCCGCCTTGGGCTCGGCGCCCGCCGAAACCGTGGCCTCGAAGTACTCCACCAGCGGCCGCTCGCTGGCCACGACACCGGCGTGATAGTCCGGAAGGCCATGCTGCGCCACCAGCCGCGCGCGCACGGCGTCGGGCAACTCCGGCAGCGCGGCCTGCTGTTCCGCGATGAATGCCGCGTCGAGTACCAGCGGCGGCAGGTCGGGATCGGGGAAGTAGCGGTAGTCGTGGCTCTCCTCCTTCGACCGAAGCGGCCGCACCTCGCCGGTCGCGGCGTTGAAGAGCAGTGTCACCTGCTGCACCCGCCGGCCGGACTCCAGGAGTCCGACCTGACGCTCCCGCTCGGCCACGAGCGCGCGCTCGACGTTGGCGAAGGAGTTCATGTTCTTCACTTCGGCCTTGACGCCGAGCTTCGGGTCGCCGGGTCGGCGGATGGAGATGTTGGCGTCCACCCGCAGACTTCCCTGCTCCATGCTGCACTCGCTGACCCCGGCGTAGACCAGCAGTTGCCGGAGCGCCTTCAGGTACTCGCGCGCCTCGGCCGGGGACCGGAGATCGGGACCGCTCACGATCTCGGCGAGCGGCACGCCCGCCCGGTTCAGGTCCACCGCCGTCTTCCCGGGAATGCGATCGTGCAGCGACTTCCCCGCGTCCTCCTCGACGTGGAGCCGGGTGATCGAGACCGGCATCCGTCCCCGCTCGGGCGACTGGAACCACACCGCGCCGCCGGTCGAGAGCGGGCGATCGAACTGGGAGATCTGGTAGCCCTTCGGCAGGTCGGGGTAGAAGTAGTTCTTGCGGGCGAAGACGCTGGTCTCGTGCACCGTGCCGCCGAGCGCCAGCGCGCCGCGCACCGCGAGCCGGATGGCTTCGGCGTTAGGCACCGGCAGCGCACCGGGCAGGCCGAGACAGACCGGGCAGACGTTGGTGTTGGGCGGATCGCCGAAGCTCGTGGGGCAGCCGCAGAACATCTTGCTCCGGGTGCGGAGCTGCACGTGCACCTCGAGGCCGATCACCGTCTCCCAGCCGCCGGTCGCGCACGTCGCGCTGGTCGCAGGCGTCATCACCGCACCTCCGCCGTCGCATCGAGCGCGCTCTCGAGCGCCGCGGCCGCCGCCAGCATGCGCTCCTCCTCGAAGTACGGCGCGATGAGCTGCGCGCCGATCGGCAAGCCGCCGCTCCGGCCCGCCGGAAGACTCATCGCCGGGATGCCCGCGAGACTGGCGGGGCAGACGAAGATGTCGGCCAGGTACATCGCGACCGGGTCGTCGGTCTTCTCGCCTGCACGGAACGCCGGCGTCGGCGTCGTCGGCGTGAGCAGGAGGTCGCAGCCTTCGGCGAAAACGCGGCGGAAATCGTCGGTGATGCGGGCGCGGGTGCGCTGCGCCTTCCGATAGTACGCGTCGTAGTAGCCGGCGCTCAGCACGTAGGTACCGACCAGGATCCGCCGCCGCACCTCGGCACCGAAGCCGTCGCCCCGGGTTGCGCGGTAGAGCGCGCGCACGTCGCCCTCGGGGCCGATCCGGCGGGGGCCGTAGCGCACGCCGTCATAGCGCGCGAGGTTCGCCGCCGCCTCCGCCGGCGCCACGATGTAATAGGTGGGCACGGCGTACTCGGTGTTGGGGAGCGAAACCTCCTTCACCGCGGCGCCGAGCGCCTTCGCGGCCGCGATGGTGCGGTCGAGCGCCGCGCGAACGCCGGGATCGAGGTCGGCCGGGAAGTATTCCCGGGGGAGGCCGATCGTCAGGCCGCCGAGATCGCGGCGCGGCGTCGGCACCGACAGCGGCGGGCGATCCACCGTGGTCGCGTCCAGCGGATCGGGGCCGCTGATCACCGCCGTCACCCGCGACGCGGTCGCCACGTCCCGGCCGAACGCGGACACACAGTCGAGCGAGGAGCCGAACGCGACCAGCCCGTACCGGCTCACCCGCCCGTAACTCGGCTTCACGCCGACGACGCCGCAGAAGCTCGCGGGCTGCCGTACCGACCCGCCGGTCTCGGATCCGAGTGCCGCCGGCACCACGCCCGCCGCGACCAGCGCGGCCGAGCCGCCGGACGAGCCGCCGGGCACGCGGTCCGGATGGGTCGGATGCTTCACCCGCCCGAACGCCGAGTGCTCGGTGGACGAGCCCATCGCAAACTCATCCATGTTCGCCTTGGCGGCGATGAGAGCGCCGGCGGCGCGGAGCTTCACGGCGACGGTCGCATCGTAGGGCGACACGAAGCCCGCGAGGATGCGCGACGCACAGGTGGTCGGCTGCTCGATGGTGACGATGTTGTCCTTGAGCGCCACCGGCACCGCGTCGAGCGCGCCGCCGCGCGGCATGGCCGCAACCCGGGCCGCCTCGCGGTCGAGCTGCTGCTGGCTCCAGGAGAGCACGGCGTTGAGGTCGGCGGCCGCAGTGAGGCGGCGGCCGGTGTCCCGTGCGACGGCCCCGGCGTCCCGTGCCGTGGTCACGCGTCCTCCCCGCCGATGTGGCGCGGCACGGTGAAGAAGCCGTCGATGAACTCCGGCGCCATCTCGGCCGGCGTCCGCGCGAGCGGCACCCGGCGCACCACATCCTCGCGGAGCGCCACCCGCGCCGGCCCCGCGACGACCGTCTCGGCGTCGCCGCCGGTCGGGGCGCGATCGAGCTGCGCCACGTAATCCACGATCCGATTGAGCTGCTCCACCAGCTTCGGCAGCTCCGCCTCGGCGACCGCGATCTCGGCGAGGTGCGCCACGTGCACCACTTCGTCCCGCCCGATGCTCATCTCGCTACGCTCCTTCCCAATCGCGCTCGAGGCCGGCGTACGCCACGAGCAGTTGCTTGACGCCCACCTCCGCGTCGTCGAACGCGACGGAGACCTTGAGGTCCCGCCCGGTGCCGGAGAGTCCCTGAATCGTGCCGCTGCCGAAGTGCCGGTGCCGGACCCGTTCGCCCTTGATGAAGCGGGGCGCGTCCTGGCTGGCCTCCTCGACCGGCGGCGGTGTCAGGCGCGCGCTCGACCGCGTTGCGGCGCCCGCGGGCGATCGCCAGCCCGGCGTCGCCCGGCCGAACGCGCGGCCGCCGCCCCAGTCCGGCGCCCAGAGACTGGTGGTGCGCTGCTCATCGACGATCTGCGGGGGCAGCGCCTTCAGGAACACGGACGGGCCGCCGGGCCGGAGCTCGCCGCCGCGCCGCCGCGCACGGGCCCAGGTGAGGTAGAGCTTGTCCTTGGCGCGGGTGAGCCCCACGTAGCAGAGCCGCCGTTCCTCCTCCAGTCCGTCGGGCTGCTCCTCCGCGCGGGCCAGCGGGAAGAGCCCGAGTTCCATCCCGGCGAGCACGACGACCGGCCACTCGAGACCCTTGGCCGTGTGCAGGGTCATCAGGGTGACGCCCTGCTCGGCGCCGCTGACGCTGTCGTGCGAGGACACCAGCGCCGCCTCCGCCAGGAAGCGCTCCAGCGGGCTGCCGCCCTCCTCGTCCGCGGGCACCACCTCCGACCAGTTGGCCGCGCTCGCCACCAGCTCGCGCACGTTCTCCCACCGCTCGGCGCCCTCGGGACCTTCCTGGAGCAGCACCGCCTCGTAGTCGATGCCGCGGATGATCTCCTCCAGCACCGCCGCCGGTGCGAGCTCCGCGGCACGGGCGGCGAAGCCCTCGATGAACGCGGCGAAGTTGCGGAACGCCTCGCGCACGTTGGGCCGGAGATCGGGGATCCGGTCGGCGATGGCCGCGGTCGCGAGGAGGGGCTGCTTCCACCGGGCCGCGGCCTCGCCTAACGCCGCGAGGCTCGCCTCGCCCAGCCCGCGGCGCGGCACGCCGACCGCGCGGAGAAACGCCTCGTCGTCGCTCGGATTGGCGACGAGCCGGAGGTAGGCCAGCAGATCCTTCACCTCGCGCCGCTCGTAGAAGCTGATCGCGCCGACCAGCCGGTACGGGACGCCGGCCCGGCGGAACGCCTCTTCCAGCGCGCGGCTCTGCGCGTTGGTGCGGTAGAGCACCGCCATCTCCGTCAGGTCCCAGTCGCCCGCGGCGCGACGGCGCTCCAGTTCGCGCACGATCCACTCGGCTTCGTCGCGCTCATCGGCCGCGGCGACCAGCGTCACCGCTTCCCCGCCCTGCCGCCGGGTCCGCAGCGTCTTGCCGATGCGGCTCTTGTTCTCCGCGATGACGCCGTTGGCCGCGTCGAGGATCACCTGGCTCGAGCGGTAGTTCTCCTCCAGCCGCACCAGCGCCGTGCCGGGAAAGTCGCGCTGGAACTCCTGCATGTTGCGCACGTCGGCACCGCGCCAGCCGTAGATCGACTGGTCGTCGTCGCCCACCGCGCAGACGTTGCCGTCGGCCCCGAGCAGGCGGATGAGCTGGTACTGCGCCTTGTTGGTGTCCTGGAACTCGTCCACCAGCACGAAGGCGAAGCGCTCCTGGTAGGCGCGGAGCCGGTCGGGGTGCTCCTTGAAGAGCGCGAGCGGGTGGAGCAGGAGGTCGTCGAAGTCCATCGCGTTCGCGGCCCGGAGTGCGGGGCCCAGTGCGCCGTACACGTCGGCCGCCACCTGCGCGTAGCGGTCGAACGGCGAGGCCTGCGCCAGCTCCTCCGGCGGGATCATCCGGTTCTTGGCGCTGGAAACGAGCGAGCTCACGCCCCGCGGCGTGAACAGCTTGGTGCTGTGGCCCCGCTGCTCCAGGAGCCGCCGGACCAGCGAGAGCCGGTCGTCCTCGTCGTAGATGGTGAACCCGCGGGTGAAGCCGATCAGCGGCGCCTCGCGCCGGAGCAGCCGCGCCGAGAGCGAGTGGAAGGTGCCGATCCAGAGGCCGGAGGGGTCGCGCGCCAGGAGCCGCCCGATCCGCTCCTTCATCTCGCCCGCCGCCTTGTTGGTGAACGTGACGGCGAAGATCCGCTCCGGCGGCGCCCCGTGGCGCTCGATCAGACTCGCGATACGGGTGGTGAGAACGCGCGTCTTCCCGGAACCCGCGCCGGCGAGCACCAGCAGCGGGCCGTGCACGTGCTCCACCGCGGCGCGCTGCGCCGGGTTGAGCGTGCCGAGCCAGTCGGGGCGCGTCGCGCCGGGCGTGTCGATCACGGCGAGGCGATCATGGCTGAGTACTCATGCGGGCTGGGACGCCAGCGGCAGTCGGATCACGAACGTGCTTCCTCCATCGGTCGGCTCCAGCAGCAATTCCCCGCCATGGGCATCCTCGACCACGCGCCGGGCGAGCGCCAGGCCGATGCCCCAGCCGCCGCGCTTGGTGGTGATGCCGGGGTCGAACAGCGTGCGCCGGAGATCCTTGGGCACGCCGGGGCCGTCGTCGATCACCCGCAGCACGCCGCGCTCGTGCTCCACGCCCGCCCGCAGGATAATCGTCCCGCTCTGTCCCTGAAGCGCGTCAATCGCGTTCTTCACCAGCGCCTCCAGCGCCCACTCCAGCAGCACCGGATCGCCGGTGACCACCGGCCCCGCGCCCGGCGCCTCCACCCGCAGATCGATGACGTTGGTGCGCTTCGGCAGTCGCGGCCGGAAGTAGCCGGCGACGCGGTCGGCCAGGGCGCCGAGGCCGAGCGGGTCGGTCTTGGCCGGGTGGCCGATGCGCTCGAACCGCTGCGCCACCCGATCGAGCCGCTCCGCGTCGGCCGAGAGATATTCGGCAAGCCCGGCCGGCGGCGTCGGCCGCGAGCGGACCGTCTCGATCCAGCCCTGGAGACTGGTGAGCGGCGTGCCCATCTGATGCGCCGCCTCCCGCGCCATCGCGACCCAGAGGCGGTCGCGCTGCGCCGCCATCGCACTCCGGTACGCGATCACCGCGACGCCCACCATCACCAGAATCGTGAGCGCCTGCAGCACGCCGAGCGCGGTGAGCATCCGCTGCGCCGGGATCGGCCCGTAGTGCAGCGTGCCGAAGGTCGAGTCGGCGATCGGCGGGCTGGAGCGGTCGAGACTCCGCGCGTACGCGCGCACCTTCGGATCGTCGAGCGAGGCCCTGAACGGGAGATTGTCGGCGGCGGTCACCCGACCGCCGCGGTCGGTCACGACCAGCGGCATACCCAGGCTCCGCACCTGCCGGCCGAGCTGGAGCAGCGCGTCCGCCTCGGCGCCGGGCGTCGGATTGCCCAGGCCGGCGAAGACGCCGGAGTAGAGGCGGCTGAACCCGATCGCGTCGCGCTGGAAGTGGCGGGCGACGAGCACGCTGCTGCCGACGTTGAGCGCAACGAGCAGCGCCACCAGCGCGACGACGAGCCCCGGCGCGAAGCGCCGGAGCGGCGCGCTAGCCACGCGGCGTCAGACGCTCGGTGCCGAGGTACGGCACCAGCGCCTCGGGAATCCGCACCGAGCCGTCGGCGGCCTGATTGTTCTCCAGCAGCGCGATGATCGTACGCGGGAAGGCAACGCCCGACGCGTTCAGCGTGTGGCAGAACTCCGGCTTCGCGCCGGGCTCCGGGCGGAAGCGGATGTTGCCGCGCCGGGCCTGGAAATCAGTGAACGTGCTGGCGCTCGAAGCCTCGAGCCAGCCGCCCACGCCGGCGGCCCAGACCTCGAGATCGTAGGTGCGCGCCGCGGCGAAGCCGGTGTCGCCCGCGGCGAGCTCGAGCACGCGATACGGCACCGCCAGCCGTTGGAGCACCGTCTCCGCGTGCTGCGTGATGAGCTCGTGCTCCCGCGCCGAGTCCTCCGGCCGCGTCACCCGCACCAGCTCCACCTTGTCGAACTGATGGACGCGGATGAGCCCGCGCGTGTCCTTCCCGTGCGCGCCCGCCTCGCGGCGGAAGCACGGCGTGCAGGCGACCCAGGCGCGGGGGAGCGTCGCCGCCTCGAGGATCTCGTCGCGTGCGATGCCGGTGACCGGCACCTCCGCTGTCGGAACGAGGAACAGGTCGTCCGCGGGCGAGGCGTACATGTCGTCGGCCAGTCGGGGAAGCTGGCCGGTCGCGGTCAGCGTGGCGCGGTTCACCAGCAGCGGCGGGTGCACCTCGTCGTAGCCATGCTCGCGGGTGTGGAGGTCGAGCATGAAGTTCTGCAGCGCGCGTACCAGCCGCGCGCCCATGCCGGTGAAGAGCGGGAAGCCCGAGCCGGCGATCTTGGTCCCCGCCGCGAGGTCGAACAGCCCGAGCCGTTCGCCGATCTCCCAATGCGGCGCCGGCGTGAAGTCGAAGCGCGGCGGCCGGCCCCACGAGCGGAGCACGCGGTTGGCCGAGGCGTCGCCGGCGGGCACGTCGGCGTGGGGCAGGTTGGGCACCAGCAGCAGGCGCTCGTCGAGCGCCGCGTCCACCTCGCGCAACTCGGCGTCGAGCGCCTTGACCTGTTCGCCCGACGCCTTGAGCGTCGCGAGCAGCTCGTCGGCCGATTCCTTCGCCCGCTTCCGCCGCGCCACCTCGTCGGAGGCGGCGTTGCGCTCCGCCTTGAGCCGCTCGGCCCCGGTCAACAGCTCGCGCCGCCGGCGATCGAGCTCGAGCAGCTCATCCAGCAGCGGCGCCACCGAGGGATCGCCGCGACGCAGCAGCGCCGCGCGGGTGCCCTCCGGGTCCTGGCGCAGCCGCCTGAGGTCGATCACCGCTCAGTTCTCGGGGAGGCCCGGCGCGAGACTGCGATAGCCGCAGTTGTTGTCGGCGATCACCCGGAACGTCACCGTGTGGTCGCCGAACGCGGTGATCTCGAGCTTGGCGTACTCCGGTACGCCCAGCGACGCGCACACGACCCGCGACCGCGCGAAGAACACGTTGCCCACCGCGATCGGCACCGTGTCGGCGGTGATGTAGCCGTTGCTCTCCGCGGTGGTGATGTCGTCGAACGTCTGGCTGGTCGCCAGCAGGCCGGGTTCGGCGGCGCCGCCGGAGGTGATGCCGAGGATCGCGCGTGGCAGCAGGACGGGCCGGCCGGCGTCGTCGACGTTGTAGGCGAAGTCGAACCCGGACGTCTGGTCGGTGCGCACCGCCTCGTTGTCCGCCACCGAGAACGCGCGGGGCACCGAGAGCGGCGTGCCGACCAGCGAGCCGAGGGTCACGGACCGCTCGGCGTTGGTCTCGGTGGCGGGGGCGAGGACGTCGCTGCTGCACCCGGCGGCGGCGGCGAGCAGGGCGAGTGGAATCAGAAAGTGGCGTCGCATGGGATGAGCAAGGTAAGGAGTGGCTCCGAAGTGAGTCAACCGAAGGATTTTGCTTGACTTCGACCGAGGCGGCATCTACTCTTGCGGCGTCGGTCTTCCCTCTCCGCCTCCGCATGAGCGAGCGATGACGCAGCTGTCCGAGGTCGTGCGAGCCCTCGCTGCCCGCGGGGGCGTCGAGCTGGTGCTCCTGCTGAGCGCCGACGGCCTCCCCATCGATCAGGCCGGTGCGCGCGGCTCCGACAGCGACGCCGTCGCCGCACTCACCGCCACGCTGCTGCGCCACGCCGAGCGCCTTGGCGAGGAGCTCGCGGGCGGGGCGCCCAGTGCCGTGGTGCTCGAGCTGGAGCGCGGCGCCGCCGTCATCGCCCCGCTCGGCCAGGAGGGCGCGCTGCTCGTCTCCGCCGGCGCCGACGCCGACCTCGGCGGACTGCTCTTCGATTTGCGTCGCCATCGCCCGGCCGTCGCCGCGCTGCTGTAACATGCGCTGGGGCGTCCTGCTCGCCGGCGGCTCCGGCACCCGCTTCTGGCCGCTGAGCTCTCCGTCAAATCCGAAACAGCTGCTGCCGCTCGCCGGCCCCCGCTCGACCGCGGAGGACGCGGTGGACCGCCTCGACGGGCTGATCCCGCGCGAGCGGATCCTGGTGGTGACTGGCCCCGCGCTCGCGCCGCGGCTGCAGCAGGCGCTCGAGCTGCCGCACGAGAACGTGCTGATCGAGCCGCGCGCCGCATCCACCGGCCCCGCGCTCATCTGGGCGAGCTGGGAAGCGCTTCGCCGTGATCCCGACGCCGAAGTGCTCTCGATGCACGCCGACTGGGCCATCAGCGACCCGGCGGCATTCCGCCGCACCGCCGAGCGCGCGCTGGAGACGGCGCGCACCCACGATCGACTCGTCACCGTCGGCATGGTACCGACCCGGCCCGAAACCGGCTTCGGCTACATCGTCCCCGGCGCGCCGCTCGACAGCGACGCCAACACCGTCGCCCGTTTCTCCGAGAAGCCGGATGCCGCCACCGCGCTCGACCTCATGGCGGCGGGCGCGCTGTGGAACAGCGGGCTCTTCGCGTGGACCGCGGCGCGGCTGCTCACCGAGGTGACGCGCCACACGCCGGAGATCGCGCCGCATCTGGCCGCGCTGCGTGCCGGCGACGTCGACCGCTTCTTCCAGAGCGTCACCCCGATATCCATCGACGTCGGCCTGCTCGAGCGGAGCCACAACGTCGCGGTCGTGAGCGGCGCGTTCACCTGGGACGACGTCGGCACCTGGGAGGCGCTCACACGCGTCCGGCCCCGCGACAGCGCCGGCAACGTCGTGGTCGGACCCGCATGCGTGCACGACTCGGAGGAGTGCATCGTCTGGGCGGAGCGCGACACCGTGGTGCTGTGCGGCGTGCAGGACCTCATCGTCGTCCAGGCCAACGGGCGCATCCTGGTCATGGACCGGAAGCGCGCGGCCGACCTCAAGCAGCTGCTCGACGCGCTGCCGGCGCCGGTCCGGGACCTCGAGTGACGCGGCTCTTCATGCTCGAGCCCGCTCCCGCTCCCGCATGGGCCCCGTTCGCCGGCGCCCGGCCGATCGCCGAGCTGCGCGCCGGCGCGCACCGTATCAGGACGCGCTGGGCCGCGGCCCTCGGCGCCTCGGAGACGACGGTCGTGGACGCCTCGCTCGCCGAGTTCCGCGAAACCGACGAAGCCCGCGTCGTCGCACCGGCGCGGTGGTCGGTCCCGCCGTCGTCGCCCGGAGCGATGCCGTGCCGGCCGATCGCGCGCTGTCGTTCGGCGCGGCGCGTCGGCTCATCTCGGGCAATGACACCATCGCGTGGACCCTGGCGGACGGCGAGCGGTGGGGTGGCCCCGATGACGCGGGGTCCGCGGCGCCATGTGACGCGATGCTGCTCCGCGGCGCGTACGATCTGATCGGCGCGCTCGAACGCTTCCTCGCCGACGACTGCGCCGCCGCGCCGGCCAGCGGCCCGGCGCCGGACGGCTCGATCGTGCTGGGCGACGCCGCGCTGCTGCGGATCCAGGGCGCGGTCATCGAGCCGGGCGTGGTGTTCGACCTCCGCGGCGGCGCCATCGTGCTCGAGCGCGGCGCCGAGGTGCGGCACGGCACCCGGATCGAAGGCCCGTGCTGGATCGGACCCGGCACGCGCGTGCTCGGCGGCTTCGTCCGCGGCTCCGCCTTCGGCCCGCGCTGCTCCGTGCGGGGCGAGATCTCGAGCAGCGTCTTCATCGGCTACGCGAACAAGAGTCACGATGGGTTCGTCGGGCACAGTGTGGTGGGACACTGGGTGAACCTCGGCGCCGGCACCACGACGTCGAATCTGAAGAACACCTACGGCCCGGTGCGCCTCTCCGCTGCGGGACACCACATCGATACCGGTCGCACCTTCCTTGGCAGCCTCATCGGTGATCACGCCAAGACCGCCATCGGGACGCTGCTCGCGACCGGAACGGTGATCGGCGCCGGCGCCAGCGTCTTCGGCGACGCGGCGCCCAAGTGGGTGCCGCCGTTCGCGTGGGGGAGCGCCGGCACGGAGCGGCTCGACGAAGCCGGCTTCCTCCGCACCGCGGAACGGGTGCTGCCGCGGCGGGACGTCGACGTGACGCCGGAGCTCCGCCGCTCGCTCGCCGCGATCTACCGCCGGAGCACCGTCGCGTGACGACGCTCTACGTCCTCGGCTCGGGCTCACGGGGGAACTGCTGTGCCGTGGAGTGCGACGGCGCCGTGCTCCTCGTGGATGCCGGTTTCAGCGCCCGGGAGATCGAGCGCCGGGCCGAGCGCGCGGGGCTCGCGCTCGACGGCATCGTCGCGATCGCGCTCACCCACGAGCACGGCGATCACGCCGCGGGCGCCTGCCGCCTGGCACGACGCTTCGGCGCGCCGCTTCTCACGGCGCCTGGCACCTGGGCGTCCCTCCGTGCCGCGGCCGAGCTCGAGTTCGAGGCGTTAGGCGGCGCGCTCACGGCGCGGGTCGGGCCGTTCACGGTGTCGGCCTGCGCGACGAGCCACGACGCGGCCGACCCGCTCGCGATCGCCGTCCGCGCCGACGACGGCACCTCGGTCGGCGTCGCGTACGACCTCGGCCGGCCGACGGCGGCGGTGCGCTACCTCCTCCGCGAGCTCACCGCCGTGGTCCTCGAGGCCAATCATGACGAGGTGCTGCTCCGCACGAGCGGCTATCCGCCGTCGGTGCAGCAGCGCATCGCCGGCTCCGGCGGCCACCTGTCGAATCGAGCGTGCGCGGAGCTGCTGGCGGAGCTCGCGCATCCGGAGCTCGGCGCCGTCGTGCTCGCGCACCTGAGTCAGCGCTGCAACACCGCGGCGGATGCGCGCGCGGCGGTCGAGCCCGCGCTTCGGCGCGCCGGCTATCGCGGCGCCGTGCACGTGGCGCCCCAGGACGAGCCGCTCGGCCCCATCCCGGTGCTGGCACCTCGGGCGGTTCAGCTTCGGTTATCGGTTTAGATCGCGATCAGCCGACTACCGGCGGCGGGGTCGCAGCGCAGAGGGAGAGAGGGCTCAGCGGCGCAGCGGCCGCGGCAATCCCGTCACGCATGTACCGGGACTCAGCGGCCACCGGCTCCGATGCATGCGTCGCGGGATTGCCGCGGGCCTGCGGCCCTCGCAATGACCGGCATGTAACGGAGTTCTCTGTGTTTGGAGCTACGACGGCTCCTTGTCCGGATCAGGCGGGATGGCGGCGGAGTCGGGCTTCGGGGTCGGCGGGCCGACTCGCTGGAGGGTGATCGGGTCGGTCAGGTCCCCGCCGGAGAGCGTGAGCTGCTGCTTCCTCAGCTTCATGTCGTACTCGACCCACTCCCCGCCGAGCACGAGCGATATCTTGTCCTTCCCGGTGAGCCGCCAGCGCACCGTTTCGTTCCCGTAGCTCGCGCTGCTGTCGGGCCGCACGATGACGAGCGACGGCCCGCTCTTCTGCTTCGCCGCCGCCTTCGGGTCCACCTTCCACGTCCCGAGGATGCTCGGCACCTGGGCGTGGAGCGCGCCCGGAGCCGCGAGAAACGCGGCGGCGATCATGAATCTGGCAATCCGCATGGTGAGACACTCCGCTCGTGGGCCGGCGATGGCGCGGGAAGTTAGCAAGCCGCGCGCCACCGCTCAAATCCGGAGCCGCAGCCGCCGGCTGCCGTGCTCAAATGACAAAACGGCCCGGGCGAAGCCCGGGCCGTTTCGTTCAGCGAATCGCTGGGGCTAGTACATCCCGCCCATGCCGCCGCCGCCGCCACCCGCCGGAGCCGCCGCCTTCTCCTCCTTCTTCTCCACCACCACGCACTCCGTGGTGAGGAGGAGCCCCGCGATCGACGCGGCGTTCTGGAGCGCCGTGCGGGTGACCTTGGTCGGGTCGATGACGCCGGCCTTGACCAGGTCCTCGTAGTTGTCGCTGCCGGCGTTGTAGCCGAAGTTCTTGTCCTTCGACTCCTTCACCTTGGCGAGCACGATCGAGCCCTCGACGCCGGCGTTGGTCGCGATGGCGCGGATGGGCTCCTCGATGGCGCGGCGCACGATGTCCACGCCGATCTTCTCGTCCTCGCTGCCGCGGATCTTCTCCAGCACCGACTGGGCGCGGATCAGCGCCACGCCGCCGCCGGGGACGATGCCTTCCTCGACCGCCGCGCGGGTGGCGTGCAGCGCGTCCTCGACCCGGGCCTTCTTTTCCTTCATCTCGGTCTCGGTCGCCGCGCCGACGTTGATCACGGCCACGCCACCGCTGAGCTTGGCCAGACGCTCCTGCAGCTTCTCGCGGTCGTAGTCGCTGGTGCTCTTGTCGATGGCGCCGCGGATCTCGCCGATGCGGCCCTGGATGTCGCCATCCTTGCCGCGGCCGTCGACCAGCGTGGTGTTGTCCTTGTCGACCACGATCCGCTTGGCGCGGCCGAGATCGTTCAGCGTCGCGTTCTCCAGCTTGAACCCGACCTCTTCCGAGATCACCTGGCCGCCGGTGAGGATGGCGATGTCGCGCAGCATTTCCTTGCGGCGGTCACCGAAGCCCGGCGCCTTCACGGCCGCGACCTTGAGCGTGCCGCGCAGCTTGTTGACGACCAGCGTCGCTAGGGCCTCGCCCTCGACGTCCTCGGCCACGATCAACAACGGCTTGCCGGCGTTGACCACGGCTTCGAGCACCGGCAACATCTCCTTGACGTTGGAAATCTTTTTCTCCATCACCAGGATGTAGGCGTCTTCCAGC
>JAICWE010000069.1 GCA_025934955.1 Gemmatimonadales bacterium
CCGACCCCGTGGGGGGGGTGAGGGGACTTAAGCCGGCGCTGGTGTTCGCGCCGGCGCGCGCCGGCGAGCTGCTCCGCAGCTCGCTCGACATCTCCAAGGCGAAGTCGGTTCTCGGTTGGGAGCCCGAGTGGTCGTTCGACCGCGGGCTGCCCGAGCTCATTCGTTGGTTCGAGGCACAGGAGGCGTGATGATGCTACAGGCCGGTGGGGCGGTACCGCTGACCCCGCTCGATCTGGTGCGGCTGTCGAGCACCGAGACGAAGGTCGTGCTGGTGGTAACGGTGGTGTTCTCGCTGGTCTCGTGGTTCATCATCGGACTCAAGTGGTGGCAGTTCCGTACGCTCAACCGCCAGGCCGACCGGTTCTTCGCCGAGCTGGAGCGCACCACCCGGCTTCAGGACGCGTACCACGCCGTGATGAAGCAGCCGCCGTCGCCCTACAACCGCCTCTTCCGCGAGGCGCTGCATTTCTATCAGGAGCTGCGGCCGGGCGCGCTGAAGGACGACGCGCTCCGCGGCGGCGGCGGCGCGGTGATCAGCGCGACGCAGCTCGAGGCGTTGAAGATGGTGCTCGGCAAGGAAGTCGCCGCCGAGCGCGATCTGCTGAGTCATTACATCCCGTGGCTCGCGTCCATCGGCTCGGTGAGTCCGCTGCTCGGGCTGGCCGGGACGGTGCTCGGCGTCATGGACGCCTTCCTCGGCATCGCGTCGCGCGGGTCGGGCAACCTCGCGGCGGTCGCGCCGGGCGTCGCCGAGGCACTCGTCGCGACCTTCGCCGGCCTTGCGGCGGCGATCCCGGCCGTGATCGCCTACAACATCTACGTGAGCAAGGTGCGGCTCTTCTCGGGCGAGCTGGAAGGCTTCGCCCAGGAGCTGGTCGGCACCATGGCCCGCGAGGGGCTGCTCTAGGGTGGCCGGCGGACTCGGGCTCGGCGGCAACGGAGACATGCCGCTCAACGCCGACGTCAACGTCACCTCGCTGGTGGACGTGATGCTCGTCCTCCTGATCATCTTCATGATTACCGCCCCGATCATGCAGGGGGGCGTCGAGGTGCAGCTCCCGCGCGCCGCGGCGCGGCCGATCACCGCGCAGGAAGGCATGGTCGTGTCGGTGAACCGCGCCGGCCAGATCTTCGTGGACGAGACCCGGGTGAGCTACAACGACTTCCGCGTCACCTTCCGCTCGCTGGTCGCGACGCGGAAGCCTAACGCCGTCTACCTCCGTGCCGACCAGGGCGTGCCCTACGGCGACGTGGTGCGGGTGCTCGCGATCGTCCGCGCCGCCGGGGTGCAGAACGTGGGACTCGTCGCCGAGGAGGAGGACCAGTCGCGGTGATCGAGCGCGCCGCCGGGCCGGCGACCGCGCCCGGGATCACTGTCGGCCTGCTGGGTACGTTGCTGGTGCACGGCGCCGTCGTCGCGCTTGCGCTCCTCGGTGTCGTGAGCGGTTCGCCGGCCAAGCAGCCGGTGGCGTACGCGGTCGAGCTGGTTGCGGCGCCGCCGCCGGCCCCGAAGCAGCGGGTCGCGACCGAGGCGAAGCCATCGCCGCCCCCGGAGCCGCCGCCCGCGCCGAAGAAGATCGAGCCGGCCAGGACCAAGGCGCCCGCGCCGCCGCCGCCCAAGCCGCAGACCAGGCCGGTCGAGCCGCAGGTGGAGAAGGCGCCGAAGACGCAGGCGCAGGCAACGCCGGCCCCGGGAGAGACGCCGAGCAGCGGCACCGACGTCGCCAACATCAAGACCCCCGGGCTCGCGTTCGCGTACCCCGAGTATCTGCGGGGCATCGCCAACGAAATCCTCCGGCGCTGGGAGCGGCCCAACGTGGCGCTCCGGGCCGAAGTCAGTTTCATGATCATGAGGGACGGTTCCGTGAAGGACATTCGCTTTGAGAAGCGCTCGGGCAACTTCTCGTTCGACTTGAGCGCGCAGGGCGCGATCGAGGCCGCGGGGAACGCCAAGGCCTTCGGCCCGCTGCCGGACGGCTGGGAGGCCGACGTGCTGCCGATCATTTTCGTCTTCGAGCCGAAGCAGTGACGCGGCGCATCCTCGGCGCGCTTGCCGCGCTCGCGGTGACCGCGCCGCTCACGCTGCTGCGATCGACGGCGGCGTTCGCGCAGGATACGACGCACGTGCAGGACAAGATCCGCATCGTCGGCACCTATCAGCCGGGCACGCGGCCGGGGCTCGTCATCGTCCCGGGCGGCGGAATCGATTCGGTGCGCGCCATCGTGAAGCGCGACCTCGACTACAGCGATCGCTTCGAGGTCGTGGTGCTCCCCGAGGGTGCGCCCAGCACCGACGCCGCGCGGAGCGGCGCCGAGGCGGCGGCGGGCATCAACTACGGACTCTATCGCTCATTCGGGGCGAGCTACGCGCTCGAGCTGAATCCCGACGGCGCGGGCGTGCTGGCGCGACTGCACGATCTCGCGTCCTCCAAGCCGATCAACCAGCTCACGGCGACGCTGCCTGCGCCGGGCGACGCCGGCTTCCGCATGGCCGTGCATCGGCTGTCGGACGAAGTGGTGCGATGGGTGACCGGCACGCCGGGCATCGCGGCCACGCAGCTCGCGTTCATCATGGACAAGCGGCTCTACCGGGTGGACAGCGACGGCTACAGCCAGACGCCGCTCACGCCGACCGGCACCGTCGCGCTTTCGCCGGCGTGGTCGCCGGACGGGCGGACCATCGCGTACTATCGCCTCGGCGAGGGCAAGGGCCCGCTCATGCTGCTCGACGCGGCGAGCGGGAGCCAGAGCGCGCTGCCGGGCACCGGCACGGGCACCAACTTCGCACCGGCGTTCTCGCCGGACGGCCGCTCGCTCGCGTACACCCATTCCGACGAGAACGGCAGCGACATCTTCGTCGCGTCGCTCGGCGGCGGTGGTGCGGCGCAGCGCTTGACCGTGGGACGCTACGCCGACAACCTTTCTCCGACGTACTCGCCCGACGGCCGCCGCATCGCGTTCGTCTCGACGCGCGCCGGTCCGCCGCAGATCTACTCGATGAGTGCCGACGGCACCGACCAGGCGTTGATGGTGCCGTTCGACTTCGGCGCCACGGGGCCGTCCAACGCCCCCGAGTGGTCGCCGGACGGCGCCACGGTGGCGTTCCACCGCGAGGTGTCGGGCAGTCCCCAGATATTCCTCTATGACGTGGCGGGCCGGCGGGTGAAGCAGTTGACATCGTCGGGACGGAACGAAGATCCGACCTGGGCGCCCGACGGGCGGCACGTGGCGTTCATCTCCGACCGCACCGGCCGCCGGCAGATCTGGATCATCGATACCGAGACGAGCCGGGTCCGCCAGCTCCAGGCTCCGGGCGCCGCCCGGCTCCCCGCGTGGTCGCGCCGCCTGCGCTGACCCGCACCATTACCCCTCAGACGGATGGAGTGACGATGCGCCTTTCCTCGATGCCTCTCTTGCTCGCTGTGGCCGCGCTCGCGGCGTGCGGTGGCAAGCCCGCACCCGAACAGCCGACGCCGCAAGCCGAGACGCCCGCGGCTCAGCCGCGCGTGAACCAGGACTCGATCGACGCCGCCAATCGCGCTGCCGAGGAGGCGCGCAAGAAGGCCGCGGCGGACGCGGCCGCGGCCGATGCCGCCGCCCGCGCCAAGGGGCTGGCGGGTGAGGTGGCGTCGATGATCCACTTCGACTACGACAAGTCGGACATCCGCCAGAACGATCAGGCGGTGCTGGATCGCAAGGCCGCGATCATGGGCGCCAATCCCGGTCTGCGGGTGCGCATCAGCGGCCACGCCGACGAGCGCGGCTCCGACGAGTACAACCTGGCGCTCGGTAACCGCCGCGCGGGCGCGGCGAAGCGTTACCTCGAGGGCAAGGGTGTGGACGGGTCGCGCATCGACGTGATCAGCTACGGCGAGGAGCGGCCGCTGGAACAGGGTTCGAGCGAGGAAGCGTACGCCGCCAACCGGCGTGACGAGTTCGAGATCACCGGCGGCGGCGACAACCTCAAGGCTCCGCAGTGAGCCGGAGGCCGGTCTCGATGACGGTACGCTATTGGGCCGGCGCGCTGGCGGTACTTGGGCTCGCGGCGTGCGCGAGCTCGGGCGACGTGCGCCGGGTGGAGAGCGAGGTCGCGCAGCTCCGGGCCGAGTCGGCGCGGCGCGACTCCGCTCGCGCCGCGCAGCTCGGCGAGCTGGTGCAGCTGCAGCGGCGGATTTCGGATTCGCTCGCCGCGACGCGGAGCGCGATGCGCTCGCTCCGCGGCGACATCGGGAACGATCTCTACAGCATCCAGCAGCAGATGGTGCAGCTCCAGGAGCTGACCGGGCAGAGCCAGCAGCGCCTCAGCGAGCTGCACACCCAGCTCGAGGCGCGTGGCGCGCAGCTCAATGCGCCGCCGAGCGACAGTGGGGCGGCCGCTCAGCCCGGCCCCGCTGCTGGCGCTGCATCGGCCGATCAGATGTACGACGCGTCGCTCCAGCAGCTCCGCCGCGGCAGCGCCGCGACGGCGCGCTCGGGCCTGAGCGAGTTGCTCAAGACCTACCCCACCAGCGAGCGGGCGCCCGACGCACTGTACTTCATCGGCCAGAGCTGGGCGACCGAGAACCCCGACTCGGCGCGCTTCTATTACAACGAGGTGGTGCGCACGCATCCCGAATCACCCCGGGCGGCGTCGGCGCTCTACAACCTCGGGCTTCTCGCCGAGCGGCGGAAGGACAACGCCGGCGCGCGGGAGTCGTACCAGCGCGTGATCCAGAAGTACCCGAAGTCGGACGAGGCCGCGCTGGCGAAGGACCGGCTCAAGTCGCTCGGGCGCTGACCCGGGCGCCGGCCGCGCGCGGATGAGCGGACCCGCGGGGGAGATGCCGTTCCTCGATCACCTCGAGGAACTTCGCGGCCGGATCATCCGTGCGCTGCTGGCGCTCGCCATCGGTTTCGGGATCGGGCTGTGGCTGGTGGACCACTTCCAGCTCGTGCTGCTGCTCGAGCAACCGATCCTGCCGTTTCTCCACGGCGGCAAGCTCGTCGTCACCAGTCCCACCGATCCCGTCCTCATCACCTTCGAGCTCGGCTTCTTCGTCGGGCTGGTGCTTGCCTCGCCGGTCATCATCTACCAGCTCTGGGCGTTTCTGTCGCCCGCGCTGTATGCCAAGGAGAAGCGAACCCTGCTGCCGGCGCTGTTCGCCGGGGCGGTGCTGTTCATCATCGGCATGGTGCTGTCGTACCTCTTTCTGGTGCCGCAGGCCTTGCGCGTGCTGTTCAGCTTCCAGTCCGAAGCGATCGCGCCGATGATCACCTACGACGCGTACTTCAGCTTCGTGCTCCAGGTGGTGCTGTCGATGGGGCTCTCGTGCGAGCTGCCGCTCATCATCATGATCCTCGCCGGACTCGGCCTGGTGACGCCGGCGGCGCTTGGGCGATTCCGGCGGTTTGCGCTGGTGCTCGCCTGCATCGCGGGCGCGGTGCTGTCGCCCGGCACCGACGTGCTCTCGATGCTGATGATGACGGTGCCGTTCTATCTCCTCTACGAGCTCGGCGTCTGGGGCGCCGCCCTGGTGGCGCGGCGGCGACGGCGCGCGCTCAGCGCCACCGGGATCGGTGTACTCCTCCTCCTGGCGGTGCCTCCGCCCGCGCGGGCGCAGGTCCCGGTGCCCGACACGACGACCGCGCGGCAGCCGGTCGCTCCCGCCAACCGCCCGCTCCCGGGCGGTTTTTCGGGCGTGGGTGCCGACACCGGACTTCGCGCTGCGGGCGGCGTGCGGCCGGGTCAGGCGGTCGACAGCGCGACGGCGCGCCGCCTCGGCCTGCCGAGCGGACCCTCGCGCGGCTTCGCGGAAGACGATTCCGTGATGAAGGCGTTGCTCGCCAGGCCGGGCTTCCGTGCCACCCGCTTCAGCGCCGACTCGGCCACGCTATTCGCGGGCGAGCAGCGGCTGCGCCTCGAGGGCAAACCGCTCGCCCGCCGGGAGACGGCGACGCTCGAAGCCGACTCCGTCATCACCTACCGCCACGACGACTGTCTCCTGGAGGCGACCGGCACGCCGCGGCTGTTCGACAAGTCGCAGGTGCTGGTGGGGCGGGGCATCCGTTACGACACCTGCCGGCGCCGCGGCGTGGTGCTCGGCGCGCTCACCAACTTTCAGGAAGGCGGCACCGTCTGGTTCCTCCGCGGCAACGTGGCCAACGATTCGAGCGCCAGCCGGATCTACGCCGGGGCGGGCGAGCTCACCAGCTGCAACCTGCCGGTGCCGCACTACCACTTTTCGACGAAGCAGGTGAAGTGGGTGTCGCAGACCGTGCTCGCGGCGCGCCCGGTGGTGCTCTACATCCGCGACGTGCCGGTGCTCTGGCTGCCGTTCATCTTCCAGGACATGCGGCCCGGGCGGCACTCCGGCATCCTCGCGCCGCAGCTCGGTTTCAGCGACATCGTGCGGCCATCGCACGACTACCAGCGCCAGATCACCAACCTGGGCTACTACTGGGCGCCTAACGACTACTTCGACGTGACGTTCCGCGCGGACTGGTACGCCAAGCGGTTCTTCCAGTACGGCGCCAGCCTGCAGTACCGGGTGCTGAACCGGTTCATCGGCGGTACCCTGGCGTACAGCCGGCAGGCCCAGAGCGGCGGCGGCAGCAGCAACAGTCTGCGCTGGGACCACCGGCAGCAGTTCGACGTGTCCACGTCGCTCAACTTCAGCCTCAACTACGTCAGCAACAGCGCGGTCCTGATCCAGAACGCGATCAATCCGCTGCTCAGCACGCAGCAGATCACCAGCTCGCTCAACTTCTCCAAGCGCTTCGGCTGGGGACAGGTCGCGCTGGGCGGAAGCCGGCGGCAGAGCCTCACCGACAGCAGCCTCACCCAGCAGTTTCCCTCGCTGAGCGTGACGCCGCGGCCGCTGGACCTCGGGAGGAACGTCACCTGGTCGCCCGGGCTGAGCCTCACGAACGACATCACCAAGCGGACGCCGCAGGCGGCGATCGTCATCTTCCGCGCCAACGGCGGCGCCGACACCATCCCGCAGGTCGGCGACACCCGAGTGACGGCGCTCAACCTCGATACGCCGCTGCGCCTCGGCACCTTCAACTGGCGCAACAGCGTCAGCGTGACCGACCAGACGCAGAGCGGGCGGCAGTCGGTCACCTTTCGCGTTCCCGATCTCACCACGCCGGATCCGATCGACTCGTCCACCGTCACCCAGGTGTTCAACAGCAACTTCTCGACGGGCATCAACTGGGACACCGGCATCAACCTGCCGATCCTCTTCCGCGGGAGCTGGAAGATCCAGCCGAATCTCGGCATCACCAACGCGACGTCGGCGGGACCGTTCGCGCTGCGCAACCGGAACACGTTCGGCACCTTCGTCGCGCAGGGGAAGCGCTTCCAGCTCGGGCTGACGTCGTCGCCCACGCTGTTCGCGTTCCTGCCGGGCATCTTCCCCGGGCTCACCCGGATCCGGCACAGCATCTCGCCGCTGATCACGTTCAACTACTCGCCGGCCGCGTCCATCTCCGACGCGTACGCCCGCGCGATCGCGCTGCCCGGGCAGCCGATCGTGCTGCGCAGCGATCCGACGCAGACGCTGAGCGTCGGGCTGGCGCAGGTGTTCGAGGGGAAGGGCAAGCCGCAGAAGGGGGACTCGCTCGGCACCAGCGCGCGCAAAATCCGGCTGCTCAGCATCAACACGACGGCGATCAGCTACGACTTCGAGCAGGCGAAGCTCCCGGGCCGGAGCGGGTGGGCGACCCAGAGCGTCACCAACTCGGTCCTCAGTGATCTGCTGCCGGGCTTCAACCTGACCGTCACACACGACCTGTGGCGCGGCACCGCGGGCGTGGACACGTCGAAGTTCGACCCGTTCCTTCAGAACGTGAACGCGAGCTTCTCGCTCTCGCCGCGGATGATCAGCTCCATCCTCGGTGTCGTCGGCCTGGGCGGTCGCCGCCCGCCGCCCGCCGGCGGCGGCGTGCCGATCGTGGGCCCCGCGCCGGTGTACGGCGACGACCCGCTCCGCTTCTCCCAGCCCGGCAGCTTCACCAGCACCAGCCAGCTCGCCGCCAACCGCGGCCAGGGCTTCTCGGCGACGGTGAACTACTCGCTCAGCCGGCAGCGGCCCAACCCCGCGCTCCCACCGACGTTCAAGACCACGCAGCAGAGCGTCAACTTCAGCACCGCATTCTCCCCGACGACGTTCTGGTCGCTCGCGTGGGCGGCGCAGTACAACCTGACCGACGGGAAATTCGAGTCGCAGACGGTGCGGCTGGAGCGGGATCTCCACGAGTGGCGGGCGACGTTCGGCTTCGTACGGAACGCCAACGGGAACGTCGCGTTTTCCTTTTCGGTGTACCTGACCGATCTCCCCGAGCTCAAGTTCGACTTCAACCGCACGACGCTGGAGCAGTAGCGATGTCACTCGATCCGCCTGCCGTGGCACACGATGTGCTCGACCGCCCGCCATACCTCTTCCGGAGCCGGTCGCCCATGCACCGTTCCCGTCGGCGGATCGCCTTGCCGCTCATGCCTTCGCTCGCCCTGGCGATGCTCGCTGCGGCGTGCGGCTCCTCCAATCCTTCCGCACCGCCGGGCAGCAGCCTCGTCTCGGCCCCCGCCAACCTGATCTACCATGTCGAACCCAGCGGTACGCCCGGTCAGCCGACCGGCGTGCTGCTGCAGTGGGACGCCACGACGAGCGCCAACCTGAAGGCGTGGAACGTGTATTCGCGCGCCGGCACCAGCGGCGCGTTCCGGCTGCGCGGCTCGACCACGTCGCGCAGCTTCGACGACCGCGGCGTGCCCGACCTCCAGTATTTCGTGACCGCGGAGGACCTGAACGGCGGCGAAAGCGAGAGCAGCGACACGGTGACCGTGGACGAGCGGCTTGCGCTTCAATCGCCGGCGTCGCTCACCTCGACCAGCCTCGATGCCGCGATCGCGCTCACCTGGAGCGACAACGCCTTCACGGCGGCTCCCAGCGGCTTCTCCGCCTATCACGTCTACAGCGCGTCGTACAACCTGGACACCGGCGTGTGCGGCAACGACTGGAGCCTCGAGGGCACGACCGTCTCGCCCGATTTCATCGCGAGCGCGCTCACCAACGGCGTGCCGCGCTGCTTCGGGGTGAGCGCCGTGAGCGTCGAAGGATTCGAAAGCATGTGGTCGCCGCTCCGCAACGACACGCCGCGCCCCGAGTCGCGCAACATCGTCGTCTTCGCCCGGCAGTCGCAGAGCACGGGAAGCGCGTTTCGCTTCTGGAGCGACGCCAATGCGAATGGAACCGTCGACGCCAACGAGCTCGGGCTGCTGCTCGCCGGCAACGACGGCAGCGCCGACTTCGCGGTGGATCGTGATGTCTCCGGCTCGCTCTTCCTGGTGCCGGTGCGCGCGGGGACCTCGGTGGCGCAGTACGGCACGACCCCGTCGGCCGATCTCACCAGCATCGACATCGCGCCGACGAGCGGCTTCTCCACCACGCCGATCCAGGCGGTGCCGGGATGGGGCTACGTCTTCCAGATGAACGGCGGCGACGGCTTCCTGCGCTTCGGCGGCGTGCGGGTGACGCACGTCGGACATGACTTCCTCATCCTCGACTGGTCGTTCCAGACCGATCCGGGCAATCCGGAGCTGCTGATCGGGCACCGCTAGCAGGCGGCGCGGGGTGGGCCATCCACTTCGGCTCACCCCGCGTCCGCTCGCCCGCCTCGGCGGTCTCGTTTACCTTCCCGCCCATGCCAATGACCGCGTTCACGCTCGACGGGCAATCGCTCGTCATCGGCGACGTCGTGCGGGTCGCACGCGACCGGGAGACCAGCGTGCAGGTCGCGCCGGCGGCGCGCGCCCTGCTTGAGGCCAGCCGTGGACGAGTTGAGGCGGCGATCGCGGGCGGCCAGACGATCTACGGCATCAACACCGGCTTCGGCAAGCTCGCCAGCGTGCGCATCGCGCCGGATCAGCTCGATCAGCTTCAGGCCAACCTCATCCGCAGCCACGCCGCCGGCGTCGGTCGGCCGCTTCCGGCGGATGCGGTGCGCGCGCTGATGCTGCTCCGCGCCAACGTGCTGGTGCGGCCGACCAGCGGGGTGCGGCCCGCGCTGGTGGACACGCTCGTCGCCGCGCTGAATGCCGGGCTGATTCCGCTGGTGCCGGAGCAGGGCAGCGTCGGCGCGAGCGGCGATCTGGCGCCGCTGAGCCACGTCGCGCTGGCGCTGATGGGCGAGGGCGAGGTGCTGGGCGACGGTCCCGCGGAGCAGCGGGTTCCGGCGGGGCTCGCGCTCGCGTCGGAGGGATTGGCACCGTACGCCTTCGCGCCGAAGGAGGGCCTCGCGTTCATCAACGGAACCCAGGCGCAGACGGCGCTGCTCGCGCTGCTGGTGCACGACGCACGGGTGCTCTGGCGCACCGCGCTCGGCGCTGCGGCCATGAGTCTCGAGGCGTTGCGCGGCACGCCGGCGCCCCTCGACCCGCGCATTCACCAGGCGCGGCCGCACCCGGGGCAGATCGAGGCCGCCGGTCTCATGCGCGCGCTGCTGGCGGAGAGCGAGATCCGCGAGTCGCACCGGGAGAACGATCCGCGGGTGCAGGACGCGTACAGTCTGCGCTGCGCGCCGCAGGTGCTCGGCGCCGTCGCCGATGCCATCCGCTTTGCCGAGGAGACCTGCGCGATCGAGCTCAACGCGTCGACGGATAATCCGCTGGTGTTCGAGACCGGCGAGGTCATTTCCGGCGGGAATTTCCACGGGCAGCCGGTGGCGCAGGCGCTGGACATTCTGGCGATGACGCTCACCACGCTTCAGGCGATCGCCGAGCGGCGGGTGGAGCGGCTGGTGAATCCGGACCTGTCGCAGGGGCTGCCGGCGTTTCTCACCGCCGATCCCGGTCTGTCGTCGGGCTACATGATGGTGCAGATCACGGCGGCGTCGCTGGTCGCGGAGTCGCGCACGCTGGCGATGCCGGCGAGCATCGGCTCGATCCCGACCGATGCGAACCAGGAGGACTTCGTGCCGATGGGCATGGCGGCAGCGTACAAGGCGCGCCGCATCCTGGAGAACGCGCAGCGGGTCGTGGCGGCGGAGCTGATGTGCGCCGCGCAGGGACTCGAGTTCCTCCGCCCGCTCGTGCCCGGCCGCGGCGTCGCCGCGCTGTACCGGTGCATTCGCGACGGCGAGGACGGCATCGCGCCGCTCACCGCCGACCGCCCGCCGGCGCCCGATCTGGAGCGGCTCGCGGCCCGGGTTGCGAGCGGCGCGCTCGATCCGCTTGCTTGCGGTGCGCGCGATCCCCTATCTTTCGCGTAACCCCAAGTCCAATGCCACTTTCCTGATCCCCAGCCGGGCCGAATGAATCTGGAGAAGCTGAAGGATACGGCGCGGAAGTACGAGCAGAAAGAGGATTGGCGGAAGGCGCTTGAGGTCTACCTCAAGGCCGTCCAGGAGATCGAGGCCGGCCGGGAGACCCATCCCGACCTCTCGCTCTACAATCGCATCGGCGATCTCTACCTCAAGACCAACGACCCGGCGGCGGCCGTGCGCGCGTACGAGCGCGCGGTGGATCTCTACGCCGACCAGGGCTTCCTCAACAATGCGATCGCGCTGTGCGGCAAGATTCTGCGGGTGAATCCCGGCCGCACCGGGACCTACCTCAAGCTCGCGCAGCTGCACGCCCGCAAGAACGTCGTCTACGAAGCCAAGAAGAATCTGATCGAGTACATCGAGCGGATGAACGCCACCAGCCAGCTCGACGAGGCGTTCTCCGCGGTCAAGGAATTCGCCGATCAGTTCTCGACCAACCAGGACATCCGCCTGATGCTGGTCGAGCTGCTCCGCGCCGCGCACCGCGAGAACGAGGCGAAGGAGCAGCTCGAGAAGCTCGCCCTCGACCTCGAGGCGCGGGGCGACAAGTCCGGCGCGCGGAAGACGCGGGAGCGCATGGAGGCAATCGAGCACGGAAGCGAGCCGGAGCAGGAAGCCGCCGCGCTCGGGAAGAACGACCTCATCTTCATCGACACCGGGATGGCCGACCTGGTGCCGCGCCCGCGCGCGCAGACGCCGCGCGCCGCCGCGCCGCCGGCGCCGGCGCCGCCACCGGCGAGCGACGACGACATGGCGACGGCGGCGCTGCTCGACCACCCGCCCGCCGGCGGGCTCGTGATCGAACACTCGGCGGAGCCGCCCCCGGCCGAGCCGACCGCACCGCTCGGCGGGCTCGAGGTGGCACGCTTCGACGGCGACGTCGAGGTCGGCGGGAATGTGGCGCCGCTCGACGGCCTCATCATCGAGGACGCGCCCACCGTGAGTGGCGCCGCGGCGTCGCCCGCGGATCTCCAGCTCGATCGGGTGCAGAACGTGGAGCTCACCGGCCAGAGCGCGCCGCTCGAGGGGCTCGAGCGGGTCGAGGCGGTCGAGCTGTCCGAGAGCGCCGTCGGCGGCCGCGCGGAAGACGACGATCTGCTCCTCGCCGACGTGCCGCTCGATGGCCTGGTGGACGCGCCGGCGGCGGGTGAGCCGGTCGAGTTGAGCTTCCTCGACTCGGAGCTCGACGCGGCCGGTGAGGACGGCGTCGACATCGCCGATTTCGAGCCGGTGTATCCCGACGGCTACGAGGCCGCCCATGCCGGCGAACCGGTCGCCGAAGCGGCCGACGAAGCCACCGACGAAGCCAGCGACGAGGCGCTGGGCGAGACGCTCGACGAAGCGCTCGACGCCGAGCCGGCGGCGGGTCTCGTGGCGGCCCCGGACGTCGCGCAGCTGGAGGACTTGATCCTCGACGACCCGGAGAATCCGACGCTGCACCGCCAGCTCGCCGACGCGCTGCTGGTGGCGGGCGACGCGGCCCGGGCGCTGGACGAGCTCGATCTCGCGCTGATCGCGTTCGAGGGCCAGCAGCATTGGACCGACGCGCTCGACATCGCCGACCGCCTGGTGCGGCTCGAGCCGCAGGCGGTGCACTACTTCCAGAAGCGCGTCGAGCTCGCCTATCACATCGGCGATCGGGCGCGGCTGCTCGACTCGTATCTCGACCTCGGAGATCTGCTCGTCCGCATCGGCGCGGTGGATAAGGCGCTCGCGGTATACAACCGCGTCGTCGAGCACGATCCGACCAATCTCCGCGCGCAGAACGCGATCGGCGCGCTGACGTTCGCGGAGGTCGAGCCCGAGGCCGCGGACGTGCCGGTCGCGTCCGAGTCCGCGGCGCCCGCAGCTCCGGCCGCCGGGCCGGCGTC
>JAICWE010000019.1 GCA_025934955.1 Gemmatimonadales bacterium
ATGCCGGCCCCGCCGGCCAAGCCCGGCGCCGCGCCGGTTCGTCCGACGCCGCTCCTCGGCGCGCCACCGGCCGAACCCGCGGGCGCGTGAATGTCGCGCCGCTAGCGCTCCCTCCGTCCGGCGCCGTGCGCGATGCGCTTCGGCGTCACGGATGGGCGGAGGGCCTCGCGGCCGACGCGGCGAGCGGTCTTGCACCGCTCGCCCTTCTTCTGTCCGACATCCCCACCGATGCGCTCGAGGCGCTGGTGCCGTACGCCGGCCGCCTCGGGCTGGATGTCCTGACCGGCGAAGGCTGGGCGGTGCTGAGCGGCAGCCGCGCGCGACTCGGCGCGCTGGCGCGGCCGTGGACCGTGCCGCCGGCGCTCGCCGAGCTGGCGATGCAGGTGGGCACCGCGCTCCCGGCGGACTCACCCGCGGTGTGGCGCATTGCCGGCGGCGCGATCCCGCTCGATCGGCCGGTCCTCTTCGGCATCATCAACGTCACGCCGGACAGCTTCAGCGACGGCGGCCGACTCGGCGAGGTGGACCCGGCGCGGCGCCACGCCGACCGGCTCGTCGATGACGGCGCGGCGGCGCTCGACATCGGCGGCGAGTCCACCCGGCCCGGCCGCACTGAAGGCGTGCCGCTGGACGAGGAGCTGCGCCGCGTGGTACCAGCCATCGAGGCGATCAGGCGCGATCATCCGTCGGTGCCGATCTCGGTGGACACGGTCAAGTCCGCCGTTGCGCGCGCCGCGCTCGATGCCGGCGCGGCGATCGTGAACGACGTGTCCGCCTTCCGGCTCGATCCACAGAGCGCCGGCATCGCGGCCGAGCGCGGCGCGGGCGTCATTCTCATGCACTCGCGCGGGACGCTGACCGAACTCGCGTCCTACACCCACGCGCGCTATCCCGCCGGCGTCGGCGCCGAGGTGGCCGCGGAGCTGGCTGACGCGATCGAGCGGGCGACCAGCGCCGGGCTCCCCGCCGAGGCGATTGCGCTCGATCCGGGTTTGGGCTTCGGCAAGACGGTGCCGCAGAACCTCGAGCTGCTCGACGGGCTTGGCGCGCTCCTCCGGCTCGGGCGACCGATCCTCGTCGGCCCGTCGCGCAAGCGCTTTCTGGGCGAGGTCACCGGACGCGACGTGACCGCGCGCGACGCCGCGACCGCCGCCGCGTGCGCGCTGGCATACGAGCGCGGCGCTCGACTCTTCCGGGTCCACGACGTCGCCCCGGCGCGCGATGCGCTCCGGCTGGCCGCGGCGCTCGCCGCGCCGGGCGAGCTCTGAGCGCTTTTGAGGCGGCGCCGGAGCGTGAGCGGCCGCCCTATGGCGTCGCCGCGCTCGTCTTTCTCGCGGTGCTCGCCGGTTGTGCCGCGACGCTCGCGCCGACGGTGACCTTCTGGGACGCCGGCGAGCTCATCGCGGCGACGAAGACGCTCGGGATCCCGCATCCGCCCGGCACGCCGCTGTTCGTCCTCATGGCGCACGTCTGGGCGTCCGCGATTCCGTTCTTCGAATATGCGGTGCGGACCAACCTCTTCAGCGCCACGCTCAGCGCGGTCGGGGCCGGGTGCTTCTTTCTCGTCGCGCACGAGTCGCTCCTGCCGCTGGGCGACGGCCTGAGCGCCCCTGCGCGGTCACGGCTGCCGCTGCTCGGCGGCGCGGCAGCCGCGCTGATCGGCGCGTTCACCTTCACCAATTGGCAGAACTCGAACGAGACCGAGGTATACGCCGCGGCCACGTGCAGCATCGCGCTGATGGCGTGGCTCGCGCTGGTGTGGCGGCGACGGCGCGGGACGCCACGCTCATCGCGCATGCTGCTGCTGATCGTGTACCTCGCCGGCGTGTCGGTCGGAAACCACCTGCTCGCGCTGCTGGTCGGCCCCGCGGTCGTCGCGTTCCTCGTCTCCGCGATCACGCGTACGCCGCTCGCCGACGCCGGATCCCGCCGCCGCGAGTGGGCCGAGACGGCCGTGGTTGCGGGCACCTGGGCGCTGCTCGTCGGTACCGGTCTCGGCAACTCGCGCCTTGCGCTGGTCGGACTGGTCTGCTTCGCCGGGGCGCTCACCTTCGCGCTCCGGGGTCGCGCGCTTCCGTTCGCACTCGCGGCGCTGATCGTAGCCGCGGTCGGCATGAGCTCGTATCTCTTCCTGTTCCTCCGCTCGGCACAGCACCCGATGCTGAACGAGGCCGATCCGTCCAGCTGGCATTCGCTGGTCGCCGTGATCGGCCGGGCGCAGTACCCGGTGCGAACGCCGCTCGACGATCCGACGCAGGTCCACGGCGCGCAGAACGCGGGGCGGAGTCTCCGGATCATCTGGCTCCAGCTCCAGAATTACGTGCTCTACTTCGACTGGCAGTGGGCCAGGACGCTGGGCCGCGGCGCCGCGGGCACGCCGGGCCGCTCGCTCGTGAGCATCGTCTTCCTGCTGCTCGGCCTCCGCGGCGCGGCGCTCCAGCGCCGGACCGATCGCGATGCGTGGTGGCTGCTGCTGCTGCTCTTCCTCGTGACCGGTCTGGGGCTGCTCGCGTACATGAACTTCCGACCCGGCTTCAGTCAGGGGTGGGATCTCTACCCGAACCCCGGTGATCACGAGGTCCGCGAGCGGGATTACTTCTTCGTGGTGAGCTTCGTGGTCTGGGGGCTCTGGGCCGGCATGGCGCTCGCCGGCATCGTCCGCGGCGGGCTCGAACGGGTGGGCCGAGCGCGCGCACTGGCGTGGGCGCCGCTGGCCATCGCGCTGGTACCGCTGACGCTCAACTGGCGCGAGGCCGACCGACAGCACGGCCGCGACGCCCGCCTCGCCGCTGATTTCGCCTATGACCTGCTCAACTCGGCGCCGCCCTACGCCGTGCTCTTCACCTACGGCGACAACGACACCTTCCCGCTCTGGTGGGCGCAGGAAGTCGAAGGCATCCGACGCGACGTGGTCGTGGTCTGTCTCGCCCTGGCGCAGACCGACTGGTACATGCGCAAGCTCCGCGACGACGTTCAGCGGCCGCTCGATCCTGCCGCGCTGCCGCGGGTGTGGCGCGGGGCCGCGGGCCGTCCGCCGACCTGGCCGCTGCACGCGTTGACCGACGGGGCCATCGACAGTCTTGGCGGCGGCTATTACGCGCGCGCCGCCGACACGATCCGCATCGGCCCGGTGTGGCGGGTGCTCGCGCCCGGCACATTTCTCTATCCCGACGATCTCCTCTCGCTCGCGGTGGTGCAGCAGAACCTGGGGCGGCGTCCGTTGCTCTGGGCGAGCACCACCGGCAACGACTTCGGCGGGTTCGGCCGCTGGGCGGTGCAGCAGGGGCTGGCCTCCCGGCTCGATCCGGCGGCCGCCGAAGGTCCCGGGCTGCCGCGCCCCGGTGTGCTCGGGTCGCCGGTGGATCTGGTGCTGCAGCAGCGGCTCATCTGGGATACCTACCGCTACGCGCGCCTGCTTCAAGGCGACAACGGCGAGCTCGAGACCACGAGCCGCAGCATCGCCATGACGCTTGCGGGGCCGTTCACCCAGTCCGCGCTGATCTACCAGGCACGCGGCGACACCGCGGCGATGCGGCGGAACCTGGAGCGCGCCGCGCAGCTCGGGCCCAACCCACAGCTTCGCCAGGCGCTCGCCGAGCTGCGGCTTCGCGGCGCAGCTCCGGCCCTGAGCCCCGACTCCGTCCCCCGCTGAGCCGGCGTCCGGGGAGCCGGGCTCCGCGCCTTCTGTTGAGCCGATCGCGGGTCTATTTTCGAGGGCTATGACGCCGCCAGACCTTGCCGGCCGGCTCGCCCGGGTGCGTACCGTCATCCACGAGCGGCAGGTCGCGGCGGGGTGGACCCATCCGGTGCAGATCGTCGCCGTCACCAAGACGCACGGCCCCGAGGCGGTGCGCGCCGCGGCGGCGGCCGGCCTCGGCGCGGTGGGGGAAAACCGGGTGCAGGAAGCGCTGGCCAAGCAGGACGCGACGGGCGATGTCGCGATCGCATGGCATCTGATCGGCTCCCTCCAGCGCAACAAGGCGCGGCATGTGGTCGGGCGGTTCGCGTTGATCCATTCGGTGGATCGCGCCGACCTGGCGCAGGAGCTCGATCGCCGCGTCGCGGCGGAGGGCGCCGGCCGCCGTCAGGCGGTGCTGGTGCAGGTGAACTGCTCCGGCGAGCGGCAGAAGGGCGGTACCGAGCCGGCCGCGCTGCCGGAGCTGCTCGACGCGCTGGCGCCGCTCACGGCGCTCGAGGTCCGCGGCCTCATGACGATGGCGGCGCTCACCGGCGACGTGGCGGAGCAGCGGCGCGCCTTTCGCCAGCTCCGCGCGGTGCGCGACGAAGCGGAGGCGCGGGGCCATCGGCTGCCGGAGCTGTCAATGGGGATGTCCGGGGATTACGCGGCAGCGGTGGAGGAGGGGGCCACGATCGTGCGACTCGGAACGGCGCTGTTTGGAGAGCGCGAGCCATGACCGACGACAGCTTTCAGCTCATGCCGCACGACGTACGCGCGCAGCAGTTCGCGCGCGTCATGCGCGGGTACGCGCCGCTCGAGGTCGACGAGTTCAAGGCCCGCGTCGCCGAGGCGCTCGACCGGATGCTCCGCGAGCGGCTCCAGGCGGAAGAGCGGCTCCGGTCGGCGCAGGAGCAGCTCAACGCGTTCCGCGAGCGGGAGCGCGCGCTGAACGAAGCGCTCGTGGCCGCGCAGCAGCTCCGCAGCGACTCCCGCGCGCAGGCCGAGCGCGAGGCCGACCTCGTGCTGCGCGAGGCACGCGCCGAGGGCGAGCGGATCGTCGAGCGCGCGGCGGTGGACGAGCGCCGCGTCCGCGAGTCCGCCGACACCGCCGCGCGGCAGTTCAGTGCCTACATCGCGGGCTTCCGCAGCCTGCTGCACCGCCAGCTCGCCGAGCTGGAGGTGCTGGAGGGTCACTCGCGCACCATCGTCGAGGTGCAGGCGGAGACACTGGAGCGCGCGGCGCGGTGACGGCGTCGATCGAATCCGCGCTCGCCGCGGCCGATGTCGTGCGCGACCGCACCACGCTCCGGCCCGAGATCGCCATCATCCTGGGCACCGGCCTCGGCGGGCTGACGCGCGAGATCGCGGTGCGGGCGCAGATCCCATACGCCGAGCTGCCGGGGTTCCCGCGCCCGACCGTCGAGTCGCACGCCGGACGCCTGTTGCTCGGCACGCTGGCGGGCCGGCCGGTGGTCGCGATGCAGGGACGCTTTCATCGCTATGAGGGTTACGACCTCCAGCAGGTGACGCTTCCGGTGCGCGCGCTCGGCGCGCTCGGCGCGCGAACGCTCATCGTCTCCAACGCCTGCGGCGGGATGCACCCGCTCTGGAATGCGGGTGATCTCGTGCTGCTGGCCGATCATCTGAATCTGCTGCTGGACAATCCGCTCATCGGCCCGGCCGACGAGCGGATCGGGCCGCGCTTCCCGGATCTCTCGGCTCCGTACGACGGCGAGCTGCGGGCGCTGGCGCGGAGCGCCGCGCTCGAGCTCGGGATCACGCTTCGCGAAGGTGTGTACGCCGCAGTGCCGGGGCCGAGCCTCGAGACCCGCGCGGAATACCGCATGCTCCGCGCGCTCGGCGCCGACGTCGTGGGCATGTCCACGGTGCCGGAGGTGATCGCGGCGGTGCAGGGAGGTATGCGGGTACTGGGGCTCTCGCTCATCACCGACCTCTGTCTGCCCGACGCACTCGAGCCGGCGAGCATCGAGCGCATCATCGCGACCGCGGGCGCGGCGGAGCCGTCGCTCACGCGGCTGGTCACCGCGGTGGTGGAGCGGCTCGGCGCATGACGTATCCGGTCTGGCCCGACCTGAGCGCCGACGCGCTGGAGCAACAGCAGCTCGCCCGCTGGAAGGAGGAGCACCTCTTCCAGCGGACGCTCGACGCGACACGCGACGGCCCGCCGTTCGTGTTCTACGAGGGCCCGCCGACGGCGAACGGCCGTCCCGGCATCCACCACGTCTTCGCGCGGACGATCAAGGACCTGATCTGCCGCTATCAGGCGATGCAGGGGAAGCAGGTCACCCGGATCGCCGGCTGGGACACGCACGGACTCCCGGTGGAGATCGAGGTGGAGAAGGAGCTCAGGCTCACCGGCAAGAAGGACATCGAGCGCTTCGGCGTGGCGGAGTTCAACGCGCGCGCGCGGAGCAGCGTCTTCCGCTACCAGTCGGAATGGGAGAATCTCTCCGACCGGATCGGGTACTGGCTCGACTATGCCCACCCGTACGTCACCTGCAGCAACGACTACGTCGAGAGCGTGTGGTGGCTGTTGCACCGGCTGCACGGCAAGGATCTGCTCTACCGCGGGCATCGCGTGCTGCCGTACTGTCCGCGCTGCGGCACGGTGCTCTCGAGTCACGAGCTGGCGCTCGGGTACGAGGAGGTGACCACGAACTCGGTATACGTCACCTTCCCGCTCGAGTCCGACCCCTCGCGCCAGCTCCTGATCTGGACCACGACACCGTGGACGCTGCTGAGCAACGTCGCCGTCGCGGTGCACCCCGATCTCGAGTACGGCGAGTACCGGGTGGGCGACCGCACGCTGATCCTCGCGACCGCGCGCGCCGCCGCGCTGTCGAGCTCGGCGCAGAAGGGCGCCCCCACGTTCGCCGAGCTGGGCGCGTTGCGCACCTTCCCGGGACGCGAACTCGTGGGACTCCGCTACCAGCGCCCGCTCGACGTGGTGCCGCTGCCTGACGATCGCGTCTCGCGCATCGTGGTGGCGGGCGACTTCGTAACGGCCGAGGACGGCTCGGGGCTGGTCCACATGGCGCCGGCCTTCGGCGCAGACGACTACGCGGCGGGGCAGCGGCACAATCTGGCGCTGGTGCGACCGGTGGCGGCGGACGGGACGTTCACCGGCACGTCGTGGCCCGAGATCGAAGGCCGGCTGGTCACCGCGAAGGAGACGAACGATCTCATCCTCGCGCGCCTCAAACAGGACGGGCGCTGGCAGCTGACGCAGCCGTACAGCCACAGCTACCCGCACTGCTGGCGCTGCTCCAGTCCGCTGATCTACTACGCCCGCGACAGCTGGTTCGTGCGCACCTCCGCGGTGAAGCAGCGCATGCTCGAGCTCAATGCCGGGGTGGACTGGCATCCGCCCGAAATCGGGAGCGGACGCTTCGGCGAGTGGCTCGCCAACAACGTCGACTGGGCGCTCTCGCGCGATCGCTACTGGGGCACGCCGCTCCCGGTATGGGTGTGCGACAACGATCCCGACCACGTCGAGGTGATCGGCAGCTACGCGCAGCTCGCCGAGCGGTGGGGCCGCGCGCTGCCGGCGGAGTTCGATCCGCACAAGCCGCAGATCGACGACTACAGCTGGGCGTGCTCGCATCCGGGCTGCCACGGTCTCATGCGCCGTGCGCCGGAGGTGATCGACACCTGGTTCGACTCGGGTTCGATGCCCTACGCGCAGTGGCACTACCCGTTCGAGCACCAGGCCGAATTCGAGGCGCACTTCCCGGCGGACTTCATCTGCGAGGGCGTGGACCAGACCCGTGGCTGGTTCTACTCGCTGCTCGCGATCGCGGCGACGGCGTTCGACAGCCGGGCGTACAAGCACGTCATCGTGAACGAGCTGGTGCTCGATCCCGACGGGCAGAAGATGTCGAAGACCAGGGGCAACGTCGTCAACCCGTGGGATGTGATCAGCGAGTTCGGCGCCGACATCGTGCGGGTGTACCTGCTGGCCTCGAGCCAGGTGTGGCTGCCGAAGCGATTCGATCGGCGTACCATCCCCGAGGTGGCGGGCGGCTTCTTCACCACGCTCCGGAACACCTATCTGTTCTTCCAGCGGTACGCGGAGGACACGGTCTCGCCTCCGCCGCGGCAGCAGCGGCCGCTCGCCGACCGCTGGATCCTGAGCCGGCTCGCCGCGACGGTGGACGCGGTGCATGCGGCCTGGGGCGGGTACGACGTGACGACCGGTGTGCGCGCCATCATGGATTTCGTGGTAGACGACCTGAGCAACTGGTACGTGCGACTCAACCGCGCCCGCTTCTGGGCGCCGGACAGCTCGGCCGACCCGGCCGCGGTCGCCACGCTGCGCGACGCACTCGAGACGGTGGCGCGGCTGCTGGCGCCGGCGGCGCCGTTCGCGAGCGACTGGCTGCATCGCGCGCTCGCCTGCGAGTCGGTACACCTGGCGCGGTTCCCCGAGGCGAACGGCGCGCGGGAGCCCGCGCTCGAGGACGCGATGGACGCGGTGCGGCGGCTGGCGTCACTGGCGCGGGCCGCGCGCGAGGCGGGGAAGCTCCGCGTGCGGCAGCCGCTGGCGCGGATGCAGATCGCCGTGCCGCCCGCGGTGCGCGGGGCCGAGCTGGACGCGCTGCTGGAGCTGCTGCGCTCGGAAGTCAATGTGCGGGCCGTCGAGGTGGTCGCGGCCGACACGGACCTTGTGCGGCTCCGCGCACGCGCCAATTTCAGGTCCCTCGGGAAGCGGTTCGGGAAGGATACGCCGCGGGTGGCGGCCGCCGTGGCAGCGCTCGATCCGGAGGTCCTGCGCCGGCTGGAGACGGGCACCTCGGCGACGGTCGCGGTGGACGGCCGCGAGTGCCGCATCGAATCGGACGACGTCGTGGTCGAGCGCGAGGTGACGAGTGACTGGCTGGTGCAGAGCGATGGGCCCTTCGTCGCGGCGCTCGACCCGCACCTCACCGACGCGCTTCGGAGTGAGGGGCTCGCGCGCGAGCTGGTGAACCGGGTGCAGCGCGCCCGCAAGGACGCGGGCTACGAGTTTACCACGCGGATCGAGCTGTGGATCGACGGCGCGCCGGAGATCGTCGCCACGGCGCGGGCGCACGCGGAATACGTCGGCGCCGAGACGCTGGCGCGCGCGGTGCACCCCGGCGCGCGCGCAGGGGAGCCGGAGCTGGAGCAGCGGCTCGAGATCGACGGATTGGAAGCGGTAGTTGGCGTCCGGCGTCACGAGGACGGCCAGACGACGATCGGCTCCTGACGATCGGACCCCTAACGTTGGACTGCGGAACATGAAGAAGAAAGACCTCGCCCATTTCGAGAAGCGGCTGCTGGAAGAGCGCGCGCGCGTCATGAAGGAGCTGGGCTACTACGACGACGCGTTCAACACCTCACTCCAGGGCGCCGACGGCGATCTCTCGTCCTACTCGTTCCACATGGCGGACCAGGGCACCGACGCCATGGAGCGCGAGAAGCAGTTCCTCTTCGCGTCCCAGGAAGGGCGCTACCTCTGGCACGTGAACGAGGCGCTCCGGCGGCTGTACGGCAACCCCGAGAAGTTCGGCCATTGCCATCAGTGCGGCGCCGAGATCAACTTCGAGCGCCTCGACGCGCTGCCGCACGCGCGACTGTGCATCTCGTGCAAGGAGAAGGAAGAGGATGCCAAGCGTCGCTGAGCCCGACTTCGCCGGACCGAACGACCGCCGGGTCTTCTGGACCACGGTCGTCGCCGTCGTCGTGTTCGATCTGATCACCAAGCTCGTCGCCGAAGCGACGCTGCTGCCGACGCCGGGTGTGCCCGTGATCGGCGAATGGTTCCAGCTCCGGCTGGTGCACAACGAGGGCGCCGCGTTCGGGCTGCACGTGGGCCCCTACAGCCGCTGGATCTTTCTCGGCATCGCGCTGCTCGCGGTGCTGGTGCTGGAGCGGATGTCGCGCGCCGGGCAGGCGGGCGACCGCTTCCGCCAGCTCGCGCTCGGGCTCGTCTGCGGAGGTGCGGCCGGCAATCTCGTGGACCGGATCCGCAGCGCCCGGGGCGTGGTGGATTTCCTCGACGTCGGGCTGGGGCAGCTCCGGTGGCCGACGTTCAACATCGCCGACATCGCCGTGAGCTGCGGCGCGATCGCGCTCGCGATCTCGCTGTGGCGCGAGGACGCCCGGCGCGCCGAGCCCATTTCGGCGCCGTGACCGGCGGCGAGATCCGCTTCAGCGTCGCCGCCGACGCCACTGAGCGGATCGATCGCTTCCTCGCCGACCAGCTCGGCTTTTCCCGAACCCAGGCCGCTCGCCTCGTCGCCGCCCGCGCCGTCACCGTCGACGGCGCGGTGGCGCGCGCGTCGCGGCTGCTCGCCCGCGGCAACGTCGTTGCCGTCACCGTCCCCGGTGACGCGCCGCCTCGGACGCTGGCGCCGGCGGCCATTCCGCTCGCCGTCGTGTACGAGGACGAGTACCTCGCAGTGATCGAGAAGCCCGCCGGCCTCGTCGTGCATCCCGCGCCGGGCCACTGGGACGACACGCTGGTGAACGCGCTCGTCGCGCGGGGGACGACGCTCGCCGGCGGCGCCGAGGGGCGGCCCGGCATCGTGCATCGACTCGATCGCGATACGTCGGGACTCATGCTCGTCGCCAAGACCGATCAGGCACACCGCCGGCTCGGCGCCGCCATCGCTGCGCGCCGGGTCCAGCGCACCTATGCCGCGCTCGCGTGGGGCCATCTCGACGAGAGCCCGACGGTGATCGAAGCGCCGCTCGCGCGTCACCCGCGCGACCGGAAGCGGATGGCGGTGCTCGAGGGAGGCCGCGCCGCGCGCACCGACGCCCACGTCGTCGCCCGCTTCGGCGTCGTCGATCTGCTGCGACTCGAGCTGCACAGCGGACGCACCCACCAGATCCGGGTGCACCTCGAGCACGTGGGTCACCCGGTGGTCGGGGATCCGGTGTACACCGGCGGCGGCGCCCGCCGCATCTCCGGCGCGGCGCGGGCCGAGGCCGATCGGTTGGAGCGCGCGACGCCGCGGCAGGCGCTGCACGCCGCGGCACTGGCATTTCGCCACCCGATCACCGGGGTTGCGATGGAGCTCCGCTCCGAGTGGCCCGACGACCTCCGCGCGGCACTCGACGCGGCGGCCGGCGCCGGCGCCGTTGCTCCCGCCGAACCGCTCCGGTATCTTCGGTTCTTCAAACAAGATGGCTGACTCCCAGACGCTTCGGACCGTACTCTTTCGGGTGGGCGACCTCGTGTGCGCCCTCCCGGCAGGGATTGTGCGGGAAGTGCTGCCTCCGCTACCACCTACACGCATTCCCGGCGCGGCCGAGCCGGTCCAGGGCCTGGTGAACGTGCGCGGCGCGCTGCTCACCGTGATCGACGCGCATCGCCTGCTGGACCGGCCGGCGGCGCCGGACGACGAAGGCGCCATCATCGTGGTGGAGCACGGGGCCCGTGGCTGCGGCCTCCTGGTCGGACAAGTGCTCGACTTTCTCCAGGTGCCGGCCGACGCGATCGCCGGCCGCGAACAGCTTCCCGGCGTGGACGCCCGCATCGCGCGGGCGGTCGGCCGCTGGGGCGGGCACCACTTCGTTCTGCTCGATCTCGACTCGCTGCTCGTCCCGATGCTCGGCCGCGCCGATCCGGGCGCGGCGTAAGCCGCCCGGCACACGCAGCCGCGCGTCCGCCGTACATCCGCACTCGCTCGGAGGTTGATCGTGGCCCACACCGTACTCGTCTGCGACGACGCGATCTTCATGCGGACGATGATCGCGGACATCCTCACGCACGCGGGCTTCGAGATCGTCGGCGAGGCGGAGACCGGCCTCCAGGCGGTGGACAAGTACAAGCAGTTGAAGCCCGACCTCGTCACCATGGACATCGTGATGCCGGACATGGGCGGCATCGAGGCGGTGCGGGAGATCTGCAAGACCGACCCCGACGCCAAGGTGCTCATGTGCAGCGCGATGGGCCAGCAGGCGCTGGTGGTGGAGGCGATCCAGGCGGGCGCGAAGGATTTCGTCGTCAAGCCGTTTCAGCCCTCGCGCGTGCTCGAGGCGGTACAGCGGGTCCTGGGCTGACCGGCGGCACGCCCCGATGGACGTCAGCAAGTACGCCGCGCTCTTCCTCGCGGAGAGCCAGGAGCACCTGAAGAGCTGCAACCGCCTGCTGCTCGAGTGGGAGCGGGCGCCGGCGGCCACTGAGCCGGTGAGCGGACTCTTCCGGGCCATCCACACCATCAAGGGGATGGCGGCGACGATGGGCTACACCGGCGTCGCCGATCTGGCGCACCGGGCGGAGAACCTGCTCGACGCGCTGCGGAGCGGGCGGGTGCACGTCGCAGCCCCTATCTTCGCGACGCTGTTCCGGGCGGTGGATGCCATCGCCGACGGCGTGGACGCGGCGGCGGCGGGGCGGCATCTCACCCCCTCGGCCGCACTGCTCGACGAGCTGGAGCGCGCCGCGGGCGAGCGGCGCCACGCAACGCCGGAAACCGCGCCCGCGATCGAAGCGGCGGCGGGGCGCACGGTCCGGGTAGCGATCCGGCCCGAGGCGATGATGCGCGGCGCCCGCGCCGCGTTGATCGTCCGCCGGGCCGAGACGCTGGGGCCGGTGAGTGCACTGCAGCCGGCGGCCGCGCAGCTCGAGCGCGAGGAGTTCGACGGCCGCTTCAGCTTCCGCCTGGCGAGCGACGCCGATCCGTCGGGCATCGTCGCGCTGCTCTCGGGCGTGGGCGACGTGGCGAGCGTCACGATCGAGGACGGTGCGGAGGCGGCGAGCGCGGAAGGCACGGGGCCCGCGCGCGTCGCCCGCCAGATCCGGGTGGACCTCAGCCGGCTCGACGCGCTGATGAAGCAGGTGGGCGAGCTGGTCGTCGCGCGGAACCGGCTCGCGGCGCTGGTGGGTGCGAGCGACGATCCCGAGCTGGTTGCCGTGAGCGAGCGGATCACCCGGCTCGCCTCCGGTCTCCAGGGCGAGGTGCTGCAGGCGCGGATGACGCCGGTGGGCGAGGTGTTCGAGCGCTTCCCCCGGCTGGTGCGCGACCTCGCGCGGGAGCTGGGCAAGGACGTGCGGCTGGTTACCGAAGGCGAGGAGATCGAGCTCGACCGCTCGGTGCTCGACGAGATCGGCGATCCGCTGGTGCATCTGCTGCGGAACGCGCTCGACCACGGCATCGAATCGCCCGAGGCGCGCGAGGCGGCCGGGAAGCGACGCGAGGGTCGCATCGTGATCTCAGCGGCCCGCGAGCGGAACAGCGTCGCGCTCCGCGTGAGTGACGACGGACACGGCATCGATCGCGCAAGGATCCTGGCCAAGGCCAGGCGTGAGGGCGCGGTGGACGCCGGCATGGACGCGCTGAGCGACGACCTGCTGATGCGCACGCTGGCGCGGCCGGGGTTCAGCACGGCGGAGCGGGTGAGCGGGGTCTCGGGCCGGGGCGTCGGCGTGGACGTGGCGCTCACCCGCATCCGGCAGCTCGGCGGCACCCTGGAGCTCGCGAGCGAATCGGGCCGCGGCACCACCTGGACGCTGCGGGTGCCGCTCACGCTGGCGATCGTACGCGCGCTGCTCACCGGCGTCGGCCGGGAGCGCTACGCGGTGCCGCTCGCCTATGTGGCGGAGACGGTCGAGTTCGCGCCGAAGGCCGTGACGTCGGTGCGCGACCGCGAGGCGCTGGTGGTGCGTGATCGGGTCGTGCCGACTGTGCACCTGCGCCAACTCTTCGCGGTATCGGGCGAAGCGGCGTCGCGCGGGCGGCCCGCGGTCATTCTCGAGCTGGGCGAGCGCCGCGCCGCGTTGGTGGTGGACACGCTGCTGGGCCAGCAGGACATCGTCGTGGAGCCGTTCGATGCGCCGGCCGGAACGCCGCCGTTCTTCAGTGGCGCGACGGTCCTGGCCGACGGGGCGCCGGCGCTGATTCTCGACGCCGCTGCGCTGATCTAGGGGGGGAGCATGGAGGATGTCCGCGGACTGAAGGCGCTGCAGCTCGACGCACTGCGTGAGGTGGCCAACATCGGCGCCGGCCACGCGGCGACCGCGCTGTCGCAGATGACCAACCGCACCATCATGATCCGGGTGCCCGAGGTCAACGTGCGCGCGCTCGAGGAGGTGCCCGAACTGCTCGGCAGCGCCGACGACGTGATCGCCGCGGTGCTCATGCACATGATGGGCGACCTGACCGGCCGCACCATGATCCTCTTTCCGGAGCCCTCGGCGAAGTATCTCTGCGACGTGCTGTTCCGCCGGCCGGTCGGCACGACGACCGGCTTCGGCGGCATGGAGCAGTCGGGCCTGAAGGAAGTCGGCAACATCCTCGTCAGCGCGTATCTCACCGCGCTGAGCGATTTCATGGGGATGATGCTGGTGCCGTCGGTGCCGAGTCTGGTCGTGGATCAGAGCGGCGCCATCCTCACCACGACGTACCTCAACTTCGGCCACGATCGCGATTTCGTCTTCTGCGTGGAGACTGCCTTCCAGGTGGCCGGCGCCGACGGCGATCTGCAGGGCCACTTCCTGCTTCTGCCCGACATGCCGTCGCTGCGCGCCATCTTCGACGCCATCCGCCTGCCCTGACGATGAAGGGTCACGCGCCCTCCGAGCGCGACCTCGCCGTCCTCCGCTCCTTTGCCCGCCGCATTGATGCCTCCGATGCCGGAGCGCACAACAATCTTGGCGTCCTCTATTACCGGAAGGGGATGGCGGAGGAGGCGATCGCGGCGTTCGCGCGCGCGCTCGAGCTCGACCCGCGCATGCAGGTCGCCCAGAGCAACATCGAGATCGCCTACCGGGAGAGCGGCTTCTACGACCGGCGCGTCGCCGATTTCCAGGAGCGACTGCACCGGCGCCCGGAGGACCGCGAGGCCCGATGGGAGCTGGCCCGCGCCTACGCGTCGCTGGGGCAGCACGACGCGGCGGCCGGGGAATTCGAGACGCTGTTGCGCGCCCGCCCCGACGACGGCGCGACGCTGATCCAGCTCGGGCTGGTGGAGAAGGCGCGCGGGCGGGTGGAGGCGGCGGAGGCGTGGTTCGGCCGCGCGGTGGCGCGCGATCCCACGAGCGCCGTCGCCCGCTTCTACTACGGCGAGGCGCTTTACCACCGCGGCCTGAACGACCGCGCGCTCGGCGAGCTCAAGGCGGCCGTCGCGCAGAACCCGGAGTACGCCGAAGCGCACTACCTGCTGGCGTTCGTGCACGGCGACATGGGCGAGCACGAGGCGGCCCGCGCGGCGACCAAGCGCGCCGTCGCGCTCAATCCGACGCTGGCACGGGCGCAGGCCAACCTCGCGCTGGACCGCTACGCCGAGAACGGCGCCCGGCGCGACGCCGAGCCACGCGAGGCGCCGCGGCCCGAGGTGCAGGAGGGGAGTCCGCTCGCGCACTTCAGTCTCGGCCTGGCGTTCCGGCAAAAGGGCTACCACGCCGAGGCGCTACGCGAATACCAGCTGGCTCTCGACGCGGGCGAGGACCGCCGGCTGGTCCGGCAGGCGATGGCCGAGGTGCATCTGCTCCGGCGCGACCTCGCCGCCGCGCTCGAGATCTACGACGCGCTGGTCGTCGATCATCCCGATTCGCCCAAGCTGTGGAACGAGCGGGGCGTCTGCCTGCATCAGACCGGCCGCCGCGATGCCGCCCGGGATTCCTACCGCCAGGCAACCGCGCTCGATCCGCACTACGCGCTCGCCTGGAACAACCTGGGCGTGCTGGCGACCCGCGACGGTGACGCCGAGGCGGTGGTGAGCGCGCTCCAGCGCGCCATCGGCCGCGGACACGGGCCGGCGGCGGCGCGGCTCAACCTGGCCCTCTGGTGCGTGCAGCGCCGCGAGATTCAGCCGGCGCTGGAGCAATACCGCCAGGTGCTCGCCGAGGAGCCGAACGACCCGGCGGCATGGAACGGCATCGGCCTCGTGCTGATGGAGCTCCGGCGCCATGCCGACGCGCGGAACGCCTTCGGCCGCGCGATCGACGCGCGGCCGGACTTCGCCGCGGCGCACTACAACCTGAGCTTCGCCCTGAGCCAACTCGGCGATTTCGACGGCGCGCTGCGCGAGACCAGGCGCGCGCTCGAACTGGAGCCGTTCTACGTGCCGCAGAAGTACGCGCTCGCCATCGACCTCCAGTACGAGGACCCGACGATCACGATCGCGCCGGAGATCTCGGCCGATGTCGGCGGCGACGCGCTGATCGGCGAGTTCAGCTTCGACGCCGCCCTGCTCGATCACATCTTCGACGAGCTGGCGCCGGTGCCGGCGGAAGACGTCGCGCCGCGCCCGGCCGATCCCCTCGCCCTCGCACGCGACTACGTGAGCAAGGGCCTGCTCGAGCTCGCCACCGCCGAGGTCACCCGCGCGCGCACGCGCGGCGCGGACGAAGCCGACGCGACGACCCTGCTGGGCGACATCTTCGCGCGGCGCGGGCTGCACGGCGAGGCGCTGGAGCGCTACCGCGCCGCGCGCGAGGTCGATGCCGGCATGCGCGCGGCGGCGTTAGGCGAGGTGCGCGCGCTGCTTGCGCTCGGACGCGCCGCGGAGGCCGTGCCGCTCGCCGATGCGCTGGCCGAGCGCCAGCCGGGTGACGTGGACGTGCTGGTGGCGCGGGCGCGGGTGCGGCTCGCCGGCGGGGACGCAGTCGGCACGCTCGACGGCATTCGGGAGGCGCAGGCCCGCGCGCCGGGCCGCGCGGATCTGTTCCACCTTCAGGCGACCGTCGCCCGCCGGCTGGGCGATCGCGCCGGCGCGCTGGAGGCGTTTCAGCTCGCGCTGCAGCTGGACGGCGGGCAGGTGCAGGTATGGCACGAACTGGGACAGCTGGAGGAGGAGCGGGAGAACTGGGTCGCGGCGCGCGCGGCGTATGAGCGCGCGCTCGATCTCCTGCCGACCTTCCTCGACGCGGCGCTGGCCCTGGCCGATCTCGCGTGGCGCACCGACGGCGCCGCGGCGGCCATCAGTGTGCTGGTCGACGTGCTCTCGGCCGATCCGTACGCGCTGGAGGCGCTGGTGCTGCTCGGCCGCGTCCTGTTGGGCGACGACCGGCTGCCGCAGGCGCTCGAGGCGTTCGACCGCGTGCTGCGCTTCGATGCCGAGCATCCGGGCGCGCTGCTCCATCGCGGCGACGCGCTGCAGCGCCAGCGACGGCTGCGCGAGGCCGCCGCCGCGTGGGAGCGCGTGGTGCAGGTGGATCCCGCCGGCGCCTTTGCGCCGCAGGCGCGGAGCCGGCTCCGTTCCGCCCGCGACCTCGCGCACATCCTCTCCGCCCGGGCGGGCTGAGCGATGGCGATCGAGGGACCGCTCCGCGAGCTCGACATTCACGACGTCTTCCAGCTCCTCGACCTGGGCCGGAAGACCGGCGCGCTGCGCATCACCTCGGACCTGCGGCAGAACGCGGGACAGGTGCTCTTCGAGCGCGGTTCCGTCATCGCGGCGCACATCCAGAGCAATCCGCATCCGATCGGCGCGCTGCTGCTCAAGGGCGGCCGAGTCGGCGAAGACGATCTGACGCGCGCCCGCGCCCTCCAGACCGGCGGCGACGCGCGGCGGCTGGGCGACATTCTCGTCGAGCTCGGCGCCATCACCCGGCGCGAACTCGACCGCGTCGTGCGCCAGCAGATCGAGGAAGTAATCTTCGAGCTGATCAGCTGGTCGGAGGGCTATTTTAGCTTCGAGGACGGCGCCATCGACCGCGTGCCGGTGGACGCGCCGGTGCACATCCCGACCGAGGCGCTGCTGATGGAAGCGGCGCGGCGCATCGACGAATGGTCGCGCATCGAGAGCCGGGTGCCCCACATGAACGTGATCCCGCGCCTCGCCGAGCACGCCGGCGACGCCATGCTCGCCGACGGCGACCGCGCGCTTGATCTGGTGCCGTTCGAGTGGGCGGTGCTCGCCGCGCTGGACGGCGAGCACGATCTCCGCAGCGTCGCCGACCAGCTCGGCCGTCCGGAGTTCGATGTGGCGCGGACCGCTTTCGGGCTGGTGCAGGCCGGGCTCATCACACTCGAGGACCCGCGCCAACCCGCACCGCTCGCAGCGGAGTCGCGCGACGCGCCGGATCTCGTCGCCCGCGCCGAAGAGATGCTCGCCCTGGGCGACGCCGAGGCGGCTCGGGTGAGCGCCGAGGCGGCCGTGGCGGGCTTCCCGACGCAGGCCGCGGCGCATCAGGCGCTCGGTCGCGCACTGCACGCCCTGCATCAGTTCGACGCCGCGGAAGCCGCGCTGGGCGAAGCGGTGCGGCTGGACCCGGCGCTCGCGTCGGCGCGCCGGCTGCTCGGTGTCACCCAGGCGGCGCAGGGCCGGTTCGACGATGCCCGGAACACGTGGGACCGCTGGCGCCGGCTGGCCAACCTTCCGCCCGAGGAGCACGCCCATGAGCCGATCGTGGAACGGCTCCAGCAGGCGGCGCTCGCTCTCGCCGACGCCGTTCGAGGCCGCTATGAGTGACGACATCCAGGCGCTGACCGCGCAGCTCGCCGCCGATCCCTCGTCGCTCGTCTTCCTCGAGCTCGCCGAGGCGCTGCGGCACCGCCGGCAGCTCGACGCCGCGCTCAAGGTGGCGCGCGCGGGACTCGCGCGCTATCCCGACCTCACCGACGCGCACGACCTGCTCGGCCGCATCCTCGCCGACCGCGGTGAAGCGGCGAGCGCCGCGGAGGCGTGGGGCGCCGCGATCGCGCTCGATCCCGGTCACGCCGGCGCCAACAAGGGCATGGCGTTCCTGCTCTATCACAACGGCGATGCGGCGGGTGCGCTGGAATACCTCCAGACCGCCGCCCGTGCCGCGCCGGACGACGCCGGACTGCGCTCGGCGATCACCCGCGTGCGCGCCGAGCTGCCGCCGCACGACGGGATCGACGTCACCGCCGCTCCCACGAACGGCGGCGGGTCCGGGCGCGACCCGCACGCGGTGCCGCTGGAGATCGAGGCCGCGGCCGAGCTCATCGCGGCATCGATCGCCGAGCAACCGGCGGCGGATGCTGAACCGACGGCTCCCCCGGTCGCGGCGGCAACGCCGACCGCGCCGGTTCCCTCGCCCGACCAGGTCGCGGAGTCGCTGTTCGCCGGCTTCGAGGGTGCCGATGACGGGATGCTGCTGCTCGATCGGAACGGTATGCGGCTCGGCGGCGGACTCCGGAGCCCTGATGGCGAGGACGTCGGCGACACCGTCGCCGCGCATCTCTCCGGCGTGTCCCGCGAGGCCGAGCGTGCCGCGCGCCTCCTCGGTCTCGGCGCGCTGGAGAGCGTCGCCGCCGAATCGCCCGACGGCAACCTGCATCTCCTCACGCCGAGCGAGGACACCGTGCTGCTCACCGTGCGCGACCGCAGCGTGCCCGTGGGCCGCCTGGCGCTCGTGGCCGATCGCGCCGCGAAGGCCGCGCGCGTCTGGCTGGAGCGGCTCAGGTGACCGGCGATCCGCGCGCGGTGCTCGAGCACGTCACCCGGGTCCGCGGCATCCGCGGCTCGATGCTGGTCGCCGAGAGTGACGGGCTGGTCGTGGCCGAGTCGCTGATGGAAGGCATGGACGGCGCGCCCGCGGCCGCGCTCGCGGCCAGTCTCGCCGGCCGGCTCCGGCGCGCCATGGCCACCGCCGGCTTCCGCGCGCCGGCCTTTCTCCAGCTCCGCGCCGAGCGCGGCACCGTGCTCGCCGTGCCCGCGGGCGACGATCTGCTGCTGGTGGCGATCGCGGAGCGCGACGCCAACATCGGCCTCGCCCGACTCGAGCTGCGCGCCGCCGCGGAGGCGCTCGGCTGATGCGCGCAATCGAGCCGTGGGTGGAGGAGCCGCTGCTCACCTTCCTCGACGAGTCGGCGGCGCGGTTGACGCTGCTCATGACCGCGTCGGGGCAGGTCGTCGCGCAGCACGGCTTCACCCGCTCGCTCGACGTGATGTCGGCCGCGGCGCTCGGCGCCGCGATCATCGCCTCCACCGAGGCGCTGGCGCGCCTCACCGCGGCGGAGCACTACGGCGCGCTGATGCACCAGGGCGTACGGCAGGGCCTGTTCATTTCCGCGTTCGACACGCCCCGCGGGCGCTGGGTCGGGCTCGTGGTATTCGGGCCGGAGACATCGGTGGGGCTGGTGCAGCTCTTCTTTGCGCGCATGGTCGCGTCGCTCGCCGCGGCGGCGCCGGTGCGCGCGCCCCGTTCCGACGTGCTGGCGGAAAACTTCGAGCATGAGCTCAACGCCAGCCTGCGCGCGCTGTTCGGACGATAAATGTCTCTCGTCAACTTCACCGCGCGCGAAATCACCTGCAAGATCGTCTACTACGGCCCCGGTCGGTCGGGCAAGACGACCAACCTGCAGTATGTCTTCGGCCGCGTCCCGGAGAGCCGCCGCGGCAAGATGGTATCGCTCGCCACCCACGGCGACCGCACGCTGTTCTTCGATTTCCTGCCGATCGACCTCGGCACCATCTCGGGCTTCGCCACCAAGTTCCAGCTCTATACCGTGCCGGGCCAGAGTTACTACAACGCCACCCGCAAACTGGTGCTCCAGGGCGCGGATGGCGTGGTCTTCGTCGCCGACAGCCAGGCGCGCCGCTTCGATGACAATCTCGAGAGTCTCCAGAACCTCCAGGAAAACCTGCTGGCGCAGGGCGTGGACGTCCGCCAGTTGCCGATCGTGTTCCAGTACAACAAGCAGGATCTGCCGGGCGACCTGGTCATGACGCGCGCGGAACTGGACGACGCGCTCAACTTCCGCAGCGTGCCGAGCTTCGGCGCGGACGCGCTGCACGGGAGCGGCGTGTTCGAGACGCTCAAAGGCGTGAGCGAGGCGGTGCTGCGCCGGCTCGCGGCCGGGAGCCCGGTCGGGTGACGACGCAACTCAACGCGCAGTCGCGCTTCGAGACCTTCGTGGTCGGCGCGTCGAACCGCCTCGCGGTGACGGCGGCCAAGGCGGTCGCGGAATCGCCGGGCGCGGTGTACAACCCGCTCTTCCTCTATGCCCGGCCCGGCCTGGGCAAGACCCACCTGCTGATGGCGGCGGGCCACGGGGCGCGCGCCATCAACCCGCGCCTCGCCGTCGAGTACCTCACCGTGGACGACTTCGTCGAGTCGTTCAACGCCGCGATCGCCGCGGGGCAGGGCGAGGTCTATCGCCGCCGTTTCCACGACGTGGACGTGCTGCTGGTGGACGACGTGCAGTTCCTCGCCGGCCGGCGCGAGATGCAGGCGGAGCTACTGCGGCTCATGGACGCGCTCCAGGCCGCCGGGCACCAGGTGCTGCTCAGCAGCGACCGCGCGCCGGCCGAGATCGAGAGCCTCGACGAGCGGCTGATCCGTCGCTTCGCGGGCGGGCTGGTGATCGACATCGCCGCCCCGGACTACGAGACCCGCGTCGCGATCCTGCGCCGCCGCGCCGAGGAGCGGAAGGCGACCTTCGCCGCCGGCGTGCTCGACGCCGTCGCCCAACTGCCGATCGACAACGTGCGCGAGCTGCTCGGCGCGCTCAATCGGCTGATCGCGTTCCAGGCGGTGAGCGCGGTACCGCTCGACGTGGCGCAGGCGCGCGTGCTGGTCGGCGCGACGGAGTCCACCGGGAACGGCGCCTCCGCGCCGGCGTCGCCCCCGGCGGCGGATCCGGCGTCCGGCCTCACCGGAACCGCCGCCACGCCGGCGCCGACCGCCGCGTCCGAGTTCGACGACTTCCTCTCCGATGTCACCGCCACGCTCTCGCAGCAGGTGGAGTCGTGGCGCGCGCGGGTGGGCGAGGCGATCCTGCGCTGGGAAGGCGAGGGCTATCGTACCGCGCGGCTCGCGACGCTGCTGAACGCCGAGTCGCCGGTCGATCCCGAGAGCGCGCTCCGCGAGTACGAGGCCGACGTGCAGCGGCTGCAGCGCATCGCGGCGGAGATCGAGCAGCTCTCGCCCGAGGCGGCGGGCGCCATGGTCCTGCGCGATCCGGACGACGTCGTCGGCGCGGAGGCGCTGCTGGTCCGCACCCGCGAGGGCACCGAGCCGCCGCCGCCGCCGGTGGCGACGTGGCGGCTCGACGACATGGTGGACGGCCCCAGCAGCCGGATGGCGCTCGCCGCGGCGCGGGCCGCGGTCGTGGAGCCGGGCGTCCGCTACAACCCGCTGGTCGTCGCGGGCGGGAGCGGCGTCGGCAAGACCCATCTGCTGCACGGGCTCGGCAACGCGCTCGAGGCGGCGGGTGTGGCACCGGTCGCGTGTCTCAGCACCCACGAATTCATCGACGAGCTGATCGGCGCGCTGGACCGCGACCGGATCCCGGCGTGGCGCGCGCGCTATCGCCGGGTGGGCGCGCTGCTGCTCGACGACATCCATCTCGTCGCCGGGAAGGATCGCACCCAGGACGAGCTGTTCTGGCTGTTCAACTTTCTTTTCGAGTCGAACCGGCAGATGGCATTCACCTCCGCGGTGCCGCTGGCGGAGCTCGCCGGTGTCGAGCCGCGGCTGCTCACCCGATTGGAGGGCGGGCTCGTCGTCGAGCTGCCGGCGCCCGATCGCGACGTGCGCCAGCGCGTGGTCGAGCGCGTGCTCGCGGCCCGCGGTGACGGCGATGCGGCCGATCCCGAGCTCGTGGCGTATCTCGCGGCGCGGCCGGCCGACTCGGTGCGTACGGTGCAGGGCCTGGTGCAGCGCGTGCTCGTGGCGGCGGAGAGCCAGGGCCGCCCCGCCAGCGCGCCGCTGGCGCGCGAGGTGATCGAAGGCCCGGCCAAGCCGCCCCGCCGTCCGAGCGGACGCGCCAGCGGCATCGTCGCCGCGGCGGGCGGTGCCCGGAGCCGCGAGAAGATGGTATGGGAGTGGGCCGACGTCACCGAGCGCGCGCTCGAGGATTGGCGCTGATGGCGATCAAGGGAAGTCTCAAGGAAGCCAGTCTCCCCGACGTCATCCAGCTGCTCTATCTCGGGCGGCGGACCGGCTGCCTCGCCGTCGCCGACCGGCAGAACTTCGGCTACATCTACTTCGACGACGGCAGGATCTCCTACGCCTCCATCGTGAACCGGCGCGACCGGCTGGGCGACATCCTCACCAAGGGCGGCCGCATCACGCCGGAGCAGCTCCAGGAGGCGATCCGGCTGCAGGAAGGCGAGCGTGACCAGAAGCTGGGCGAGATCCTTGTCGCCACCGGCGCGATCACCCGCGCCGAGCTGGAGGACTACATGCGCCTTCAGATCGAGGAGGCGGTCTACTTCCTGTTCACCTGGACCAGCGGCACGTTCAACTTCGAGGCCGGGGTCCGGCCCGAGCGCGAGGACTTCCTGGTCGCGATCAACCCGGAATACCTCCTGCTCGAAGGTGCGCGCCGGGTGGACGAGTGGAGTCTGATCGAAAAGAAGATTCCCAGCTTCGACCTCATCTTCACGGTGGACCGCGACCACGTCGAGGCCGCGGCGGTCACGCTCTCCGCGGCGCAGCAGCAGGTCATTCCGCTGCTCGACGGCACCCGCGACGTGCAGCAGGTGATGGACGAGGCGGGGCTCACCGAGTTCGACGCGGGAAAGGCGCTCTACGGGCTCATCACCGCCGGCTTCGCGCATCGCTCCGGCACCTCGGAGGCGGCGGCGGCGCCGCGGGTCAACGAGACCCGCATCGAGGAGCACCGCAACCTCGGCATCGCCTTCTACAAGACCGGCATGCTGGACGAGGCCCTGCGTGAGTTCCGCCGCGTCGCCGAGCTCCGGCCGGCGGAGAGCAGCGCGCCGTTCTTCCTCGGGCTGATCGCGCTGAAGCAGGCGCGCTGGGACGACGCGGTCGACGCCTTCCGCTCGGCGCTGGAGAAGGGCGGCCCGCGCCCGGCCGCGCTGCACAACCTGGCGCTCGCGCTGGAGCAGGGCGGGCGGCTGGACGAGGCCGAGATGGCGTGCGGCGAAGCCGCGAGCCGCGCGCGCGACGACGCGAGGGTGATGATCTCCTGGGGCATCGTCGCGCTCAAGCGGGGCGACGTGCAGGTGGCGCACGCGCGCCTCGCCCGCGCCCGCGAGCTGCTGGGCGAGCGGGCCGCGCCGGCGGTGTGGTACTGGGCGGCGGGGTTGGCGGCCGCCCAGGGCGATGACCTCGAAGCCGCCGTCGCGCTGATGCGCGAGGCCACCGAGCGGCACCCCGGCAGCGCCGTGCTGCGCAACAACCTCGCGGTGCTGCTCGAGGCCGGCGGCGACGTGGCCGGCGCGGAGGCGCTGCTGAAGGCGGCGCTCGCCGAGGAGCCGTCGCTGCCGCAGCTCTCCAAGAACCTCGCCGACCTGCTCTACCGGAGCGCGCGCTACGACGAGGCGTACGACGCCTACGAGCGCGCGGCCAAGCTCGCGCCCGAGCTGGGCGACGATCTGTACTTCAAGATGGGCAACATCGCCTACAAGCGGCGCGATCATGGGCGCGCCCGACAGAGCTGGGAGCGGGCCACCGCGCTCAATCCGGGCCACCAGCTCGCGCGGGCCAACCTCGACATGCTGGACACCGGCTCGTGAGCGCCGCCGAGGAGCTGGCGTTCGAGACGCTGGCGCGCACGATCTCCGATCGGGCCGGGCTCACGCTCGAGAGCTACAAGCCGAAGTGCCTCAAGCGGCGCATCGCGGTGCGCATGCGCGCCTGCGGCGTGCACACCTACCGGGACTACGCCTCCGTGCTCGACCGCACGCCGGCCGAGCTGGAGCGGCTGCGCGACGCGCTCACGATCAACGTCACCCGCTTCTATCGGAATCCGGAAACGTGGAACGCGCTTCGGCGCCGCGTGCTGCCCGATCTCGTCGAGGGGCGGCAGGGACGGGTGCGGGCGTGGAGCGCCGGCTGCTCCTCGGGCGAGGAGCCGCACACCATCGCGATGGTGCTGGCCGACGAGCTGGAGCGCCGCGACCGGGGCGGCTGGCTCGAGCGAGTCGCGGTGGACGCGACCGACATCGACCGCGAGTCGCTGCTGCGGGCGCAGGCCGGCCGCTATCGCACCGAGGCGTTCAACGAGACGCCGCCGGACCTGCTGCAGCGCTACACCGAGGCCGCTGGCGACGGCCGCCTCGTGGCGGAGCGGCTGCGGGCGCTCGTGAGCGTCGCGGCACTCGATCTCGGCGAGGGCCGCGCGCCGCACCCGCCGTACGATCTGATTCTCTGCCGGAACGTCGTCATCTACTTCGAGCGGCCGATGCAGGAGCGCGTCTTCAATCTCTTCGTCGACTCGCTCGCGCCCGGCGGGTACCTGGTGCTGGGCAAGGTCGAAACGCTCTTCGGCCCCGCCCGCGACCGGCTCGCGATCGTGGACACCCGCGAGCGGATCTACCGGAGGCCCGCGTGAGCGACGCCGAGATCGTGGTGAAGGTGGCCGATCTCCGCGTCGGCGGCGAGGGCGACGTGCTGGTTACGATCGGCCTCGGCAGCTGTGTCGCCATCATGCTGCACGATCCGGCGGCGAAGATCGGCGGCCTCGCGCACATCCTGCTCCCGTCCAAGGCGCTCACCCGCATGGGCGACAATCCGGCCAAGTTCCCCGAGAGCGCCGTACCGGTACTGCTCGACCTGATGGCGGCGAAGGGCGCACACCAGCGGCGGGTCACCGCGCGTCTCGCCGGCGGCGCCAGCATGTTCGCCAACCTGGCGCCGCCCGGTACCATTCAGATGGGCGAGCGCAATCTCGTCGCCACCCGGCAGGTGCTGAGCGGTCACAACATCCCGCTCGTCGGCGAGGCGGTCGGCGGCGACTACGGCCGCACGGTGAAGCTGCACGCGGCCGATGGGCGCGTCGAAGTGCACTCGGTGGCGCATGGCGTCCAGATCCTCTGACGTGCGCACGGTCCTGGTGGCCGACGACAGCGCCTTCTTCCGTCGCCTGCTCACCGAGACGGTGGACGCGACCGGTGACTTCCGCGTCGTCGCCACGGTGCGGAACGGGATGGAAGCGCTGAGGCAGGTGCACGAGCTGGTGCCTGACGTGGTGCTGATGGATCTCGAGATGCCCGAGCTCGACGGCCTCGGCGCGATCGGCTACATCATGTCGGAGTCGCCCCGGCCCATCGTGGTGGTGAGCAGCTACGCCGGACCCGGCACGGCCGCCGCCATCCGCGCGCTCGAGCTCGGCGCCGTGGACCTCGTCGCCAAGGAAGACGACCGGAGCAGCGCCGCCGCCGCTCGGCTGGGTACGCGGCTGGTCGCCGCGCTGCGCGCCGCCGTGGTGGCCGACATCCACCGGCTCCCGATGCTGGCCCGCCCGCGGCAGGGCAGCGCGACCGCGGGGGCGCTCTACGCGATGCCCGGCCGCGCGCGGCACTGCGTCGCGATCGCCGCATCGACCGGAGGGCCGCGCGCCCTCGCCGAGGTGGTGCCGCAGCTTCCCCCGGGACACGGGGCGGCGGTCGTCGTCGTCCAGCATATGCCGCCCCGGTTCACCCGCAGTCTCGCCGAGCGGCTCGCCGCGCAGAGCCGGATGCCGGTCGTGGAGGCGGAGCACGGCACGCCGCTGGTCGCCGACACCGTCTACGTCGCGCCCGGTGACTGGCACATGCGGGTCGGTCCCGGATCCGATGGCTTCGTGTTGCAGCTGGATCAGGAGCCATCGGTGTGGGGCGTGCGTCCCGCGGCCGATCCGCTCTTCCGCTCGGTCGCGCAGGCGTTCGGGCCGCGCACCGTCGGCGTGGTGCTGACTGGCCTCGGCCGCGACGGCGCCGACGGCCTGCGCGCGATGCACGACGCCGGCGGCGTCGGCATCGCGCAGGACCGGGAGACGGCGACCATCTACGGGATGCCGCACGCGGCGCTGCTCGCCGGCGGTGCCGACTACGTGCTGCCGATTCACGGCATCGCGAGCCGGGTGGGGCTGGAGCTGGCGCGGCTCACGCGGGCGACGGCATGAGCGGCCACGGCTTCCTCGTGGTGCGCGCCGGCGCGCGCCGCGTCGGCCTCGCGCTGGAGAACCTGGTCGAGGTGCTCGAGCCGCCGCCGTCGCTGCGGGTTCCGTCGGCGGAGCCGGCGCTCCGCGGGGTGATCCCGGTACGCGAGGCGCTGCTCCCGCTGGTGAGCCTCGATGCGCTGCTCTCCGGCTCGGAGTGCGGCGGGGCGCCGACGGACGCCGCAGTACTGGTGCAGGTCGGCGACGTGCGCTTCTGCCTCGAGGTGGACGCGGCGGAGTCGGTGGCGCATGAGGCGACCCTGCCGGTGCCCGCCGACGCCGGGATGCCCTGGGCCGAGGGCATCGCGCTCCGGCCCGACGGACACATTCCTCTTCTCGATCTCGGCGCGATCGGCTCGCGCCTCGCGGAGGCTTCCGCATGACCCACGCGCACGGCACCGCCGATGACATCCAGGTCGTCTGCTTCCGGATCGGCCGACAGGAGTTCGCCTTCGAGATCCTCCAGGTCGAGCGGATCCTCCGCCACTCGGCACCGGCGTCGCTGCCGAGCGCGCCGGAGTTCCTCGAGGGCGTGGTACCCTATGAGGGCGGTGTGGTGCCGGTGGTGGACCTGCGCAAGCGGCTGGAGGTGACGGCCCCGCTGGGCGAGGAGACCCGCATCGTGGTGCTCGCACTCGAGGAAGGTCGCGTCGGCATCATCGTGGATGAGGTGCGAGAGGTGCTGCGGGTGGACAGCACCACGATCACCGCACCGCCGCCGATGGTGCGCGGGCTGGCCGCGGCCTACATCGCCGGCATCATCGCGCGGCCGGAGCGCACCATCGTGCTGCTGAACGCGGCGCGGATCCTGAGCGCGACCGAGCGCCTGGCTCTCACCGCGGCGGAGAGTGACGCATGAGCACGACGACCGAGCCGCTCGACGGCTGGGTGGTGAGCCTCAAGGCGCAGTACGGCGACATCGAGAAGCGGCTCGACGCCGCCGGGTCGCTTGCCGAGCGGGAGACGGTGAAACGGGAGATCATCGCCTACTTCAAGCGGGTGGACGGCGCGCTCGCCGAGCTGACGCAGCTGAAGGAGGAGATCCGCGGCCTGGTGGACCGCTTCAAGCAGCTCGCCAATGCCGCGGATCCGGCCCAGGCGCCGCAGTTCACAGGCGCGCGGCCGGCGGTCCACGCCGACCACATCGGCGCGTCCACCTACATCGAGAAGGGCTGGAGTCTCATCTCGCTCGGCGATTACGCCGGGGCCATTCAATCACTGACCAGGGCGCTGGCGCTTTCGCCCGGCGAGGTGCAGGCGCAGTCGCTGCTGGGCTGGGCCCAGATGCTGCACGAGGACTACGACGATGCGCTGGCCACCTTCAGCCGCGTCCTGATGAAGGAGCCGGCCAACGCCCTGGCCCGGATCAACGTCGGCTACATCTGTCTCAAGAAGGGAATCTTCGGCGAAGCCATCGAGCACCTCTCCAAGGCGATCCGGCTGGACAACGATCGCAAGGCGACGCTCTATGCCCATTACTATCTGGGGCTGGTGTACCAGGAGCGGGAGATGTTCGAGGACGCCCAGGTCTTTTTCCGCAAGACGCTCCAGCTGGGTCCCAATCTGATCGAGGCGTGGTTCGAGCTGGGCCGCGCGCTCTGGTTCGCCGGCGACAAGGACGGGGCGGTGCAGGCGTGGACCGACGGCCAGAAAGCCAACAAGTTCAATCCGTGGGCAAAGCGCTGCAAGGAAATGCTGGATCACGCCGCCGCCGGCTCGGAGATTCCGCGTACGCTCCTGGCGTAGCGCTGGCGCTCGCCCTGCTCGGTGGCGCGGCTCCGGCCGGCACGCAGGTGCCGCCGGAGCCGCGCGCATTTCAGGTCGGGCCGGTGACCGTCGTCACCTGGCCGGCGGACTCGGCGCTCGCGGTCGGGCTGGCGCGGATGGCGGCGGAGCCGGCGCAATGGCCGGGGCTGGGCCGGCGGGCACCGGGCGCGCTCCGGCTGATCGTCGTGGCTGACGCGGCACGGATGCGCGCACTCACCCGCGGGGGCGCGCCCGCGTGGGGCGCGGCGCTGGCGCTGCCCGACGCGCGCACCATTCTGATCCGTGCCGACGGCGGCGATCCGCCCGCCACGCTCAGGCACGAGCTCGCGCATCTCGTGCTTCACGCCGCCATTCGCACCGACGTGCCGCGCTGGTTCGACGAGGGCTACGCCGCCTTCGCCGCCGGCGAGCTCGGCCGCCTGGACCAGCTCTCGCTCAACCTCACCGTCGCTCGCGGCGCGGTGCCGGGCTTCAACCAGCTCGACCAGGCTCTCCGCGGCAACGAGAACACGGCGCAGGCCGCGTACGCGTTTGCGTCGTCGGCGGTGCTCGAGCTCGCGCGGCGCAATCCGACCGGTACGCTCACGCCGCTGCTCGATCTGCTGGCGCGCGGCATTGACTTCGAGACCGCGGTGCACCGCACCACCGGCCTGACGCTCGACCGCTTCGAGGAGGAGTGGCAGCGGACGACGCGCCGCCGGTACGGACTGGTCGCATGGGTCGCCGCGGGCGGCGCGTGGGGGTTGATCGCGCTGCTCGCGCTGGGCGCGGCCCGCTTCCGCCGCCGCTCCGACCGAGCCCGGCGCGCGGCGCTCGACGTCGGGTGGCCGGCGCCGCCTCCGGCGGAGCCGCCGGAGGTGACGGACGAGCTTGACCCACCTCAGAATCCGATGTAGCGTCAACGCTTATGTCCGCTCCGCGCACTTCGCCGTCGGCGCGCCAGGGGTTCCTCCCCCGGCGCAACATCATTGTCCTCGCCGCGGCCGTGGTCGTGCTCGCGGGGGGCTATGCGGTCCTCTCCGCCGGACACGCCTCGGCCGCGGCCGTGTTGCTGGTGGTGGGGTACTGCGTCCTGTTTCCGCTCGGCATCGCGCTTTAGGCGGATCGCTCGCCCTTGTCGGCGCGCGTCGGCACGCTCTCTGCTCACGGCGTGCCGGCGACTCTCAGGTGTGCCACGCTGGTGTCCGACAGGTGACGTGCTCGAGCGCAGCGGGCGAATAGCTCAGTCCGGTTCAGAGCGCCTGCCTTACACGCAGGATGTCGGGGGTTCGAATCCCTCTTCGCCCATTGGCGGCGGCCCGTCCGGGCGCGCCGCGGCGGTCCCGGCCGATCCCGATCTGGAGGCAGAAGGAATGTCTGGAATTCGTGCGCTGACGACCGTCATGGCCCTGCTCGTCCTGCCCGCGGGCCTCGGGCTCGCCGCCGCGGGTCCGCTGGCCGCGCAAGGCATTCCGAAGGGCGCCCGCCGGGTGACGGTGACCGCGAACACTCCCCGGATGCTGGTCGCGAACCCCTCCACCAGCTCCGCCGCCGATTCGGCCGCGTCGGTCGCGATCGGGGTCGGCATGCGGAAGCGGATGGACAAGATCGTCGGCAGCGACTACCAGGTCCTGACCGACAGCATCATGAACGAGGCGCTGAAGCAGTACGACTTCCCGCCGAACGCGATCCTGAGCCCCGCGCTCAACATCCAGCTCGCCAAGAACATTCCCAGCACCAAGCTGGTGGTCACCTCGACCATGACCCGCGGCGGTGGCGGCCACGCGGTCACGGCGCGGCTGGTGGGCACCACCGACGAGGCCGGCTACGTGGTGAGCCTCGGACAGGAAGCGAACCAGGCGCTCCCCGATTTCGGCGGCAAGATCGCCGACGCGCTGGAGCCGGGCGTCAAGTCGGTCGGGGACGCGCGGAGCTGCATGGAGCAGCTCGACCAGAAGAAGTTCGACAAGGCGACGGATGCCGCGAACAAGGCCCTCAAGACGGCGCCCAACAGCGGCCTCGCGCACTACTGCCTCGCGCAGATCGCGCGGGCGCAGAGCCGGCCCATCGGCGAGGTGGTGCAGCAGCTCCAAGCGACGACGAAGGGCGACAACCAGAGCCTCGCGGCGTACAGCCAGCTCGCCGACATCTATCAGGCGGAGAAGGATACCGCCAAGACGGTCGCCATCTTCTCCGATCTGCTCCGGGTGGCGCCGACCAACCAGAAGCTGCGCGAGAACATCTTCAAGTACCTGCTCCAGGCAGGCAAGCCCGACGTCGCCAAGGACGTGGCCGACAGCGGCCTCAAGATCGACCCGGCCAACGCCGACCTGCTCGACCTCAAGAGCAACGCCTGCGCCTTCCTCAGCGACTTCAAGTGCGCCATGGAGGCCATCAATCAGCGCTGGCAGCTCGACTCGGTGCGGAGCGACACGCTCTTCCTGGCCAAGGCGGTCGCGTTCTCGGAGCAGCGGCTCGCCGACACCATGCCGCGTCCCACGAAGCAGGATACGCTCGACTACATCAGCTGGGTGCGCCGCAGCGCGGCCAAGAGCCCGAACAACCCGCAGGTACTCGCGAGTCTGGTGCGGGCCTACGGATTCGCCGGGCAGCCGGACAGCGCGCTCGCCATCACCCGCAAGCTGATGGCGGTGGATTCCACCAACGTGATCCCCGCGCTCGCGGCGGTGCAGTCGCTCGCCGCGTCGAAGCAGCTCGACAGCACCCACGCCGGTGAGTTCATCACGTTCGTACAGCGGCATGGCGACGCCACCGCGAAGGATCAGCTCGCCAGCATCCTGCTCACGGCCTCGGTCCCCTATCTCCAGCCGGACACGCACGACTGGGCCAGGGCGACCGGTCTGCTCAAGCAGTCGGTCGCGCTCGCCGACCCGAAGGGCAAGGTCGCGACGCCGGCCAACTACTACCTGGGCGTCGCGAATTTCCAGTACGCTGCCGAGGTCGACGGGCAGACCGAGAAGCAGAAGTCCTGCGATCTGGCCAAGCAGGAGGCGGGTTTGCTCAGCGACTCGCGCAACGCGCTGAACCTCGGAAAGGCGCAGAATGCCGACCAGGCCGCCAAGCTGCTGGGCTATCTCGACCAGTTCGACAAGCGGGTCGCATCGATGCAGAAGGCATACTGCAAGTGAGCCGCGCCGCCCCTTGCCGGGGGCCGGCCCGCTCTCTACATTCCGCCCCGCTGCGCCAGGGGCTGTAGCTCAGCTTGGTTAGAGTGCCGCACTGTCACTGCGGAGGTCGCGGGTTCGAGCCCCGTCAGCCCCGCTGGCTTCGCATCCGACACCCCGTCCCCGCGGACGGGGTGTCGCGTTTTTGTCCCGGTCCCGATCACCATTGATGGCCGACTCGATCAGTCCCGCGCTGCATCGTCCCGTGCTGCTCGACGCCGTCGTGCGCGCGGCCGCCGGCGCGCGCCGCGCGGTGGACGCGACGCTGGGTCACGGTGGCCACGCCGAGGCGATGCGGGCGGCCGGCGTCGAGGTGCTGGGCATCGATCGCGATCCCGACGCGCTCGTCACCGCGCGCACGCGGCTGGGCGACGGCGGCATCCGCTACCTCGAAGCCGCCTACGCCGACCCCGCAGCACTCGAGGCGGTGACGGCGTTCGTTCCCGACCTTATTCTTCTCGATCTCGGTGTCTCATCGCGACAGCTCGACCAGGACCTCCGCGGCTTCACGTTCCGGCCCGGCGCGCCGCTGGACATGCGGATGGCCGACCGCGGCGCCACGGCCGCCGATCTGCTGAACCAGGCCGATGCCGGCGCGCTGGCGGAGATCTTCGAGGCGTTCGGCGACGAGCGCCGGGCCCGCGCTCTCGGCCGCGAGATCGTCCGCCGCCGGGCCCGCGCGCCGTTCGCGACCAGCGACGATCTGGTCAACGCGATCCGCGCCGTGCTCGGGCCCCAGTCGGGGCCGGGCGACTTCGCGCGGCTGTTCCAAGCGGTGCGCATCGCGGTGAACGGCGAGCTGGACCAACTCCGCACCGCGCTGCCCGCCTTTCGCGACGCGCTCACGCCGGGCGGTCGTCTGGCGATGATCACCTATCACTCGGGAGAGGACCGCGAGGTGAAGCAGCAGTTCCGCGAGTGGAGCCGCGCGTGCATCTGCCCGCCGAAGCAGCCGGTGTGCACCTGTCGCGGCCGCGCGCTCGGCCGGCTGGAGCCGCGCAAACCCATTCTCCCGGAGCCGGACGAAATCGCCGCCAACCCGCGCGCCCGGAGCGCCAAGCTGCGGATCTTCCGCCTCGCCGATGTCGCCTAGACTCAAGGGCCGCCACTGGCTCCTGCTCTGGCTGCTGCTCTTCGTCGCGGTGAGCGCCGCGGTCGTGGCGCGGCAGTCCGCGGCGTACGCCACCGCGCGCCGCCTCGCGGCGCTCAAGGAGCAGCGGTTGACGCTGGAAGCGCGCCGGGCCGACCTCGAGCGGCGCATCCGGGTCGCGTCGGGACGGCAGACGCTGGTCGAGCACGTCGAGCAGACGCTCGGCCTGCACCAGCCGAGCGATTCGGAGTTCGTGTTGTTCCGGGTACCGCCGAGCCGCTGATGGCAAAGCCCGCGGCGCGCATTGCCGTCATCCAGGCCGCCTTCGCCCTCGGCATCGCGGCCGTGGTGCTCCAGTCCGCCGATCTCCAGGTCGTCCACGGCGCCCGCTGGGCGGCCGAAGCCCGGACGCAGCGTACCGCGCACGACACGCTACCGGCCCGGCGGGGCGCGCTGTACGACCGGAACGGCGTGCCGCTCGCCATCACCCAGGAGTTCTACCACGTCGGTGTGGCGCCTAACGAAGTGGCCGACCCCGCCGGCACGTTGCGGCTGCTCAGCCGCCAGCTCGGCGTGCCGCTCGCGCCGCTGCAGCGGGACTTCCGCACCAGGCGGTATCTCTACTTCCACGGCCCGTTCACGGCGACGCAGCTCGAGCCGATCCGCTCGCTCAAGGGCATCCACCTGACGGGCGCCTACCAGCGGGCCTATCCGGCGCGCGATCTCGCCGCGGCGGTGGTCGGCCGGCTGGATCCCGGCACCGGCACGGGCTCGTCGGGGATCGCGCGCGCGCTCGATTCCGTGCTCACCGGCCAGCCGGGCGAGGCGGTGTTCCTCAAGGACCGGAGCGGTCGCAAGTACGAGTCGCCCTCGCGCCTGGTGCGCGAGCCCGTGGCCGGCGGCGATGTCTGGCTGACCATCGACGCCGGGCTCCAGGAAATCGCCGAGCGCGGTCTCGACGACGCGCTCCACGCGCTCGGCGCCGAGGGCGGCGATGTGGTCTTCCTCGATCCGATGAGCGGCGAGGTGCTCGCGATCGCCTCGCGGCAGCACGCGGAGGGCGGCGGCGGCTCGGCCGGCCCGTCGTTCTTCACCACGCCCTACCAGCCCGGCTCCACCGCGAAGCTGTTCACCGCCGCGGCGCTGCTGGTGCACCACAAGGTGGACAGCACCAGCGCGGTGAGCGGCCATGACGGGCTCTACCGCATGCCGGTGCGGGGCGGCCGCTTCTTCGTGATCGAGGACAGCCATAAGGAACCGGGGATGGTGACGCTGGCGCAGGCGATCGAGGTCTCCAGCAACATCGCGATGGCGCAGTTCGCCCAGCGGCTGACACCGGTCGAGCAGTTCGAGACGCTGCGCGGTTTCGGCTTCGGCAGTCCCACCGGCATCGAGTTTCCGGCGGAATCGCGGGGCGTGCTCCAGATGCCGGATCGCTGGCTCCCCGACTACAGCCGCGCCAGCGTGGCGATGGGCTACGAGTTCAGCGTGACCCCAATCCAGCTCGCCGCGGCCTACGGTGCCATCGCCAACGACGGCGTGCTGGTGACGCCGACGCTGGTCCGGCAGATCCGCGACGCGAGCGGGCACCTCGTGTACCAGCACCAGCCGGAGCCGGTGCGGCGCGCGATCCCGCCGGACGTCGCCGCGCGTCTCCGGGCGTTTCTCCGCGGCGCCGTGGGCAAAGGCGGGACCGGCGGCCAGGCGCAGCTCGCCAACTACGAGCTCGCGGGAAAGACCGGCACCGCGCGCCGCTTCGTGAACGGCCGGTACGCCTCGGGCGAGTACACGGCATCGTTCGCGGCGATCTTCCCGGCGGATCATCCGCAGCTGGTCGTGATCGTCAAGATCGACAAGCCGAGCATCGGCTCGTACTACGCGGCCAGCACCGCGGCGCCGACCACCCGAGCCATGCTGGAGCAGGCGCTCGCCGCCCGGCAGGTGGCGATCGACCGCAGCCAGCTCGCCGCTCCGCTCGACTCGGCACCGGTCAAGGTCGCCGACTCCGCCGAGCCGGCGCCGGCCCCGCCGCCGGTCGTCTTCCCCTGGCCCGACGCCGGCCGCGATCCGGCGCGGGCCGATCCGCTGCCGGTGCCGGACATCCGCGGAGTCGCGGTGCGGCAGGCGGTGCTGACGCTGCACCGGCGCGGGTTCAAGGTGTCGCTGCACGGATTCGGCACCGTGGTGCGCACCGATCCCGCCGGCGGCGAGAGCGCCGCTCCGGGAACCGCCATTTCCGTCTGGACCGATTGATGACCGCAAGCCTCGGCACATTGCTCGATGCGCTCCGGCGCGAGGATCTCCTCCTGTCGGTGCCGGAGCCGCACGTGCCGCTGGTGCCGAGCGGCGTCGGCATGGACAGCCGCACGATCACGCCGGGCATGGTCTACGTCGCCGTGCGCGGCTCCCAGGCGGACGGCCATCGCTTCGTACCGGATGCGGTGCGGCGCGGCGCCATCGCCGTCGTGGTGGAGCAGCCGGCCGACGCCGGCGTGCCGGAGGTCGTGGTCCGCGACGGCCGCCGCTCGGCGCTGGTGCTGGGGCGCGCGTGGTACGGCGATCCCGGCGCCCGCCTGACGCTCGTCGGCGTGACCGGCACCAACGGCAAGACGACGACCACGGGACTGCTGCGCCACCTGTTCAACGGCGGCGGCACGGCGGGCAGCATCGGTACGCTCGGCGCGTTCGACGGCGTGGGCGATGAGGTCGAGTCCACCGCCGGCACGCTCACCACCCCGGGCCCGATCGATCTCCAGGCCACGCTCGCCGAGCTGGTGCAGCGCGGCACGACTCACGTCGCGATGGAGGCGTCGTCGCACAGCCTCGATCAGGGGCGGCTCGACGGTCTCACGTTCGCCGCGGGAATCTTCACGAATCTCACCCGCGATCACCTCGACTATCACGGCACGATGGAGGCGTATTTCGCCGCCAAGCTGAAGCTGAGCGCGCTGCTCGCGCTCGGCGGGGTCGAGGTGGTGAATCGGGACGACGACGCCTGGCGCGCCATGCCGCGCGCCGCGCGACGCATCACCTTCGGGCTGCATCCCGATGCCGACGTCCGTGCCACCGAAGTTGAGCTCGATGCCGGCGGCAGCCGCTTTCGGCTCACGGGCTCCTTCGGCAGCACCGACGTCGCGCTCCCGCTGCTCGGCGACTTCAACGTGGCCAACGCGCTCGGCGCGGCCGCCTGCGCCCTGGCCCTCGGCCGGCCGCCGGCCGAGGTGACGGCGCGGCTCAACGCCGTGCCGCAGGTGCCCGGGCGGATGGAGCGGATCGCCGAGCGGCCGTGTGTCGTGCTACGCGACTACGCCCACACGCCGGACGCGCTGGAGCGCGCGCTCGCGGCGCTCCGGCCGCTCACCCGCGGCCGCCTGATCGTGGTCTTTGGCTGCGGCGGCGACCGGGATCGCGGCAAGCGGCCGATCATGGGGCGGATCGCGGCGGAGCGCGCCGATCTCGCCGTGGTGACGTCGGACAATCCGCGGACCGAGAGCCCCGATGCCATCATTGATGAAGTGGAGCAGGGGATGGGAAGCCGCCCGCATCTGCGCTTCGCCGATCGCGTCGCGGCCATCCAGGCGTCGCTCGCCGCGGCGCGAGCGGGCGACACGCTGCTGCTGGCCGGCAAGGGGCACGAGACCTACCAGGTGATCGGCACCGAGAAGGTTCCGTTCGACGAGCGTGAGATCGTGAGCGCGGCGGTGAACGGCGGCGGGAAATGAGGGACGCGCCGTGAGCGGCGAGGGCGCGGCACCGTTGCCGCCCGGTTGGCGCGCCGCCGACGTTCGTGCCGCGCTCGGGCCGCGCGGCGGGGACGATCAGTGCTTCACGACGATCTCCACCGACACGCGCGCGATCATCGCGGGCGCGCTGTTCGTGGCGCTCGTGGGCGAGCGGTTCGACGGGCATGCGTTCCTCCAGCAGGCGCAGGAGCGCGGCGCGACGGGAGCCGTGGTGCGGCGCGGCACGCCCGTGGTGGCCGGCCTGACGCTCTTCGAGGTGGACGACACGCTTCGCGCGCTGGGCGACCTGGCGCGATTCCGCCGGCGGCGGCTCAGCGGCCCTGTCGTCGCCGTCACCGGGACCAACGGGAAGACCAGCACCAAGGAGATGCTCGCGGCCGTGCTCCGCACCCGCTACCGGGTGCATGCGACGCGAGCGAATCTCAACAATCTCGTCGGCGTGCCGACCACGATCCTCGAGGCGCCGACCGACGTGGAAGCGCTGGTGGTCGAAGCCGGCGCCAATCTGCCGGGCGAGATCCCGCGCTACCGCGAGATCATCGAGCCCTCGGCCGCGGTCGTCACCAACGTCGCCGAAGGCCACATCGAAGGATTCGGCTCGCTCGGCGGCGTCATGGCGGAGAAGCTCGCGCTGGTGCGCGGCGCTCCGCTCGCGGTCGTCGGTGACCTGCCGCCCGAGCTGGGCGAGCGGGCGCGCGCACTGGCCGGGCGGACGGTCGTCGCGGGGCTCACCGAGCGGGCGGAGCGCCGGCCGACGCGGGTCGCGAGCGACGAGCTGGGCCGCGCGACGGTCGAAGTGGACGGTCGCCGCTTCACCTTGCCGTATCCCGGCGCGCATCTCGCCGCGAACGCAATGCTCGCGTGGACGATGGCGGCGGAGCTGGGACTCGATCCCGACGCCTCGGCGCGGGCGCTCGCGAGCTTCACACTGCCGGGCGGCCGCTCCGAGCTGACGCAGGCCGGCGGCCTGACCATCCTCAACGACTGCTACAACGCCAATCCGCTCTCCTTCCGGGCGGCGATCGCGACGGCGGTGCAGCTCCGCAACGGACGGCGGCTCGTATTCGTCGCCGGCACGATGCGCGAGCTCGGGCCCGACGCGCCGCGGCATCACGCCGAGGTCGCCCGCGCACTGGTTGCGCTGGCGCCCGAGCTGCTGGCCGCCGTCGGCGATTTCGTCCCGGCGCTCGAGCCCTACCGCGCCGAGCTGGGCGATCGGCTGCTCACCGCGCCGGACGCGGCGGCGCTCGGGCCGCTCCTGGCGGCGCGGCTGCGCGGTGACGAGCTCGTCGTGTTGAAGGCATCCCGTGGCGTTGCGCTGGAACGTATACTTCCGTCCATCGCTCCCGCCGCCACCTCCCGCTGAGGCCCGATGCTCTATCACCTGCTCGCACCCCTCGGCAAGAAATACATCATCTTCAATCTCTTCAACTACATCAGCTTTCGAGCCGGCGGCGCCACCGTCACCGCGCTGGTGCTCGCGTTTCTGGTCGGGCCGGCGGTGATCCGCCGGCTCCGCGCGCACAAGATCGGGCAGGTGATCCGGGCCGAGGGACCGGCGAGCCATCAGGGCAAGCGCGGCACGCCGACGATGGGCGGCATCATCATCCTGCTCGCCACCATCGTCCCGACGCTGCTGTGGGCGCCGCTCGACAACCGCTTCATCATCGTGGCGCTCCTCAGCATTCTCTGGATGGGCTGCATCGGCTTCGTGGACGACTACCTCAAGATCGTGCAGGGCAAGTCGCGCGGACTCGTGGCGCGCTACAAGCTGGTGGGGCAGTGCAGCTTCGGCGTGCTGCTCGGGCTGTTCCTGATCTACTTCCCCGTGGTCCCGCGCGACGTGCTGCCGCCTAACGCGACGACGCTGCCGTTCTTCAAGTATCTCGTCGTCATCTTCGCGCCGTGGCTCTTCGTCATCTTCGTCACCTTCGTGATCACGGCGAGCAGCAACGCGGTCAATCTCACCGACGGCCTCGACGGCCTCGCCACCGGGCTCACCGGCATCGCGGCGGCGGCGTTCGCGCTGTTCGCCTACCTCGTCGGCCGGGTGGACGCGACCCAGTACCTCAACATGTTCTACCTCCCCGGCGCCGGCGAGCTGGCGGTGTTCTGCGCGGCGCTCATGGGAGCGTCGGTCGGCTTCCTCTGGTTCAACGCGCATCCGGCGCAGGTGTTCATGGGCGACACCGGCAGCCTCGCCATCGGCGGCGCGCTCGGCACGGTGGCGATTCTGCTCAAGAGCGAGTTCCTGCTGGTCATCATCGGTGCCGTCTTCGCCGCCGAAACGCTCTCGGTGCTGCTGCAGACCACGGTATACAAGTACTTCAAGCGGACCCGTGGACGAGAGTACGCCGACGCCCACCGGGTCTTCCGCATGGCGCCACTGCACCACCACTTCGAGAAGCTCGGCTGGCCCGAGACCACGGTGGTGACGCGGTTCTACATCCTCGGCCTGCTCTGCGCGCTGGTGGCGCTCGCCACGCTCAAGGTGCGGTGAGGGCGACGAGCCGATGACGCTGGAGCGGTGGCGGCGCGAGGGCCGCGAGATCGCGGTGATCGGATTGGGGAAGAGCGGCGTCGCGGCGGCGCTGCTGCTCCGCGAGCGCGGCGTGCCGGTCTACGCATCCGATACGGCCACCGGCGCGCGACCGGAGGGTTGGGCCGCCGAGCTGCGTGGGGCGGGCGCCAGCGTGCAGACCGGCGGACACGATCTCGAGCGCATCCGGCGCGCCGCGGGCGCCGTCGTCGCGCCGGGCGTCCCGCCGAACGCGCCGCCATTCCGGGCCGCGACCGACGCCGGCATCGAGGTCGTGGCCGAGGTGGATCTCGGCGTGCAGGCACTGCCGCGCGCGCGGAGCGTCGCGATCACCGGCACCAACGGGAAGACCACGACGACGTCACTCACGGCGCACCTGATGAAGGCGTGCGGCTTCGACGTGGTGGCCGCCGGCAACATCGGGCTCGCGGTATGCGAGGTGGCGCGTCGGCAGGAGCCGCCGGCGTGGCTCGCGCTCGAAGTGTCGAGCTTCCAGCTGCACGACTGCCCGCACCTCAAGCCTGCCATCGCCGTCCTCACCAACCTCGCGCCCAACCACCTGGACCGGTATGCGACGCTGGCGGAGTACTACGGCGACAAGGCGCTCCTCTTCCGCAACGCCGACGCCGGCTCGGTGACGGTGAGCAATCTCGATGACGCCGAGTCGCAGCGACTGGTGGCGGAGGTGCCGGGCGCGCACCTCCGGTTCACCACGCGGCGCCGCGCAGACGGCTGGTATGATCGCGCGTCGCGCCTGCTGATGCTCGGTGCCCGGCCGCTGCTTCCGCGCGACGAGCTGCCGCTGCTGGGCGATCACAACGTCGCCAACGCGCTCACCGCGGCGCTCGTCGCCGACCGGCTCGGCGGCGGGGTGGAGGACATCGCCGGCGGGCTCCGGACCTTCCGCGCGATCCCGCATCGGGTCGAGCCGATCCGCGAGGTGAACGGCGTGCTCTGGGTCAACGATTCCAAGTCCACCAACGTGACGTCCACCGCGGTCGCGATCGCCGCGATGGACCGGCCGTTCGTGCTGCTGCTCGGCGGGCGGCACAAGGGCGCGCCGTACACCCCGCTCGCCCCGCTGCTCCGCGACCGCTGCCGCGCGGTGGTGGCGTACGGCGAGGCGGAGCCGATCGTGGCGGCGGATCTCGCGGGCGCGGTCACGGTGGAGCGCGGCGGCCGCGACTGGGATCACGTGCTCGAGCTCGCGCGCCACCTGGCGCAGCCGGGCGACGCGGTGCTGCTGTCGCCCGCGTGCTCCAGCTTCGACATGTTCACCAGTTACGAGGAGCGCGGTGCCCGCTTCCGCGCCGCGGTGGAGGCGATGGCCCGGTGAGGGGCGACGCGCTGGCGCGACCGGTTCGTCATCCCGGCGACCTCCGCTGGGAGACGCGGCTCCTCGCCGTCGTCACCGCGACGCTGGTCGCGTTCGGCATCGCCGCCACCTACAGTGCCGCGAGTCTCATCACCCGCAACGGCCAGGCGAGCGGCGTCAACTTCGCCATCAACCAGACGATCGGCGCGCTGCTCGGCGGCGTCGGGCTGATCGTCGCGTCGCGCATCGATTACTACCGCTGGCGCCAGTTCGCCTGGCCGCTGCTCGGCATCACCGTCGCCTGTCTCACGGTGCCGCTGCTGCCGTTCGCACACCGGATCTCGCCGCTGGTGCACGGCGCCCGCCGCTGGATCGACATCGGCCCGATCAACTTCCAGCCATCGGAGATCGCGCGCGTCACGCTGGTGATCTGGTGTGCCATGCTCGCGACCAAGAAGGGCGAGCAGCTCCGCGAGCTCAGGAAGGGCCTGCTCCCGTTTCTGCTCGGCATGTTCACCGTCTTCGTGCTGATCGCCGCCGAGCCCAATCTCAGCATGGCGGTGCTGGTGGCGCTGCTCGCGGCGACGGTGCTGTTCACCGCCGGCGCGAAGATCGGCCACTTCATGCTGCTGGGACTCCTCGCGGTGCTGGTCGTCTGGCACAAGATCACCCACACCGGCTTCCGCAGCGAGCGGCTCGGCGTCTTCCTGAACGGCGGCTCCACGTCCGACGCGGCGTGGCAGATCAATCAGTCCCTCATCGGCTTCGGCTCCGGGCGGCTGATCGGTGTGGGCTTCGGACATGGCCAGCAGAAGATGTATCTGCCGTTCGCCTATTCCGACTTCCTCTTCAGCACCATCGGTGAGGAGTGGGGGTTCGTCGGCGTCTGCCTGGTGGTGCTGCTCTTCGCGCTGTTCATCTGGCTCGGCTTCCGGATCGCCAAGACCGCGGCGGATCCGTTCGGCCAGTACCTCGCTGTCGGGCTCACCTGCGCCGTCGGCCTCACCGCGTTCATGCACATGGCGGTGACGATCAAGCTCATGCCGACGACCGGCCTCACGCTGCCGTTCATGTCGTACGGCCGCTCCAGCCTGGTCATCTCGATGATCGGCACCGGCATCCTGATCAACATCGGACGATTGCGAGGGAAACCGCGCTCGGCCGAGGAGCGCCGCGCGAGCGGCGCGATGCCGCGCGCGAGCGGGGCGGAGCGGCGGGTCAGCGAGCGCGACCGGCGGAGCGGCCGCGGCGAGCGCCGGGGCACCGAGCTGCCGGGTGACTTCGGCGAGTGAGGCGGAGCGGGTTCGCGTGAACACGATCCTCATCGCCGGCGGCGGTACCGGCGGGCACCTGATGCCGGCGCTGGCGATCGCACGGGCGCTCCGCGAGCGCGGCGTGGATCCGGTGCTGGTTGGTGCGGAACGCGGAGTCGAGGCGCGGCTGCTTCCCGAACGCGATTTCCGCTATCACCTGCTGCCCGCCGAGCCGATATATCGGCGCACATGGTGGCGGAACGCGCGCTGGCCGCTGGTGCTCGCGCGGCTGCTGCACCGGCTGGACGACGTACTCAAGACCGAGCGGCCGGTGGCGGTGGTCGGGACCGGCGGATACGCTTCGGCGCCGGTGGTGTGGGCGGCCGCGCGGCGGGGTCTGCCGACGGCGATCCAGGAGCAGAACGCCTACCCCGGGCTCGCCAACCGCTGGCTTGCCGGCCGGGTGCGCCACGTCTATCTCGGTCTGCCCGAGGCGCGGCGGCTGCTCAAGCCCGGGCCGCATACCGAGCTGTTCGACACCGGCAACCCGATCGTGCCGCCGGTGGCCGGCCGCGCGGCGGAGGCACGACGGCGGTTCGACCTGGCCGCCGCCCGGCGGACACTGCTGGTGACCGGCGGCAGCCAGGGCGCGCTCGCGCTCAATCGCGCGGTTGCCGGCTGGGTCGAGGCGGGCCTCGAGCCGGGACTGGATCTGCTGTGGGTGACGGGGCCGGGGACCTACGAGCAGTTCAAGGCGTACCACCGGCCGCCGTCGGTGCAGGTGATCCCGTTCCTCGATCCGATGGCCGACGGCTACGCCGTGGCCGATCTCGTGGTGAGTCGCGCGGGGATGATCACCGTCGCCGAGCTGTGCGCGTGGGGCCTGCCGAGCGTGCTGGTACCACTGCCGACGGCGGCGGCGGACCACCAGAGCCACAACGCGCGCGCGATGGCCGACGCGGGCGCCGCGAGGCTCCTCCCGCAGAATGAGCTTACGACCGGGCGCCTCCGGGCCGTGGTGGGCGCGCTCTTCGCCGACGATGCCGCGCGCGGCGCCATGGCGGCGGCGGCGCTCGCCCGCGGGAAGCCGCATGCGGCGGACGAGATCGTGTCGCGGCTTTTGACGCTCGCCTGAGCGGCGTCGAGGGCTCGGTCGCACTTTCGCAAGTTACGGCGACTTTTTACATTAGCGCGTACACGCAATGGAAATTCTCGACTCCGCGGACCGGCGTCCGGTGCACTTCATGGGTATCGGCGGTGCCGGGATGAGCGCGCTGGCCGTGCTGGCGCGGCGGCGGGGAGTCGCGGTGACCGGCTGCGACACCGATCCGTCGGGAGCGGCGGATGTCGCGGCGCTCGGCGCCGAGGTGGCGCAGGGTCACGACCCGCGCCATGTGGAGGGCGCGCGCGCCGTGGTGGTCACCGCCGCCGTGCCGGCCGATCATCCGGAGCTGGCGCGGGCCCGCGCGCTCGGCGTGCCGGTGGTGCCACGGAAGGAAGCCCTCGCGGCGCTGATCGCCGGGGGCGAGACCGTGGCGATCGCCGGGACGCACGGCAAGACCACGACGACGGTGATGACCACCGAGGCACTCGTCGCCGCCGGGCTCGCGCCGACCGGCATCGCCGGCGGCCGGGTGCGCAGCTGGGGCGGCAACGCACTGCCCGGCGCGGACCGGCTGTTCGTAGTCGAGGCCGACGAGTACGACCAGGCATTTCTCGCGCTGCATCCGACGATCGCCGTGGTGAACAACGTCGAGGCCGACCACCTCGAGTGCTACGGCTCGATGGCAGCACTGGAAGATGCTTTCGCCGTCTTCGCGGGCCGCGCGCGCGTGGCACTGGTCGGCGCGGACGACGCGGGTGCCAGGCGGATCGCCGCGCGGCTCGGCGCCACGGCGCGACTCTTCGGCTTGAGCGACGATGCCGCGGTGCAGGTATCCGACGTCGCGCAGGAGCCGGGCGCGACGCGGGCGCGGGTAACGCTGCCCCAGGCCGGGCGCGACGTCGCGCTGCGGCTCCAGGTGCCGGGACTCCACAACCTCCGGAATGCCGCCGGCGCACTCGGGGTGGTGGACGAGCTCGGCGGCGACGTCGATGCGGCGGTGGCGGCGCTCGGTGAGTTCGGCGGAGTCGGACGCCGCTTCGAGCGGCTGGGCGACGCGGGCGGCGTCTCGGTGGTGGACGATTACGCGCACCATCCGTCGGAGCTGGTCGCGACGCTCGCGGCGGCGCGGCAGGCGTTTCCGGAGCGGCGGCTGGTCGCCGTGTTTCAGCCGCACCTCTACTCGCGCACGGCGCAGCACGCCGGCGCAATGGGCGCGGCGCTCGCGGCGGCGGACCTCGCCATCGTCACCGAGATCTACGCCGCGCGGGAGCAGCCGGTGGCAGGCGTGAGCGGCCGCGCCGTGGCGGAAAGTGCGCGCGCAAGCGGCGCCCCGACCATTTTCGTGGCGGAGCGGGAGGGGCTTGGCCGTCGCGTTTTCGAGGAATTGCGCGGCGGTGACGTGGTCCTCACTTTGGGCGCCGGTGACGTGACGCGGGTCGGGCCCGAGCTGCTCCGGCTGCTGCGCGGCTGAATTCGAGAAGCCAGGCATGAAGCGTGGATGGAAGTGGCTCGGCGGCGCCGTGGCCGTCGTGGCGGTCGCGGCCGGCACGCCGCTGGTCGGCCGGCGCCTCGCGTTCTTCCGGGTCCGGCGCGTCGAGGTGGTCGGGGTGCGGAATCTGTCGCCGCGCGCGGTGCTGGCGGCACTTCGGCTTTCACGCAGCGCGAGCGTCTTCGATGACACGCGGCCGCTGGCGCGACGCGTGGCGGCGCTCGGCGGTGTAACGGCGGCGCGGGTGCGGCGACGGCTGCCCGGAGCGCTGCGCGTGGAAGTGGACGAGACCCTGCCCGTGGCGCTCACGCCGCGCGGACAGGGCATGGCGCTGGTGGACGCGCGGGGGCGGCTGCTCCCATTCGATCCCAGCCGTGCGGCGCCCGACCTGCCGGTGGTCGCGTCCGCGGATTCGAGTCTGGCGGCGCTGCTGGCGCGGATGCAGGAAGGCAACGCCGCGCTCTACGCCCAGGTATCGGCGGCGTGGCGCGCGGGAGACGACGTGGTGCTCGAGGCGGGTGGACGACGGCTCTGGTTCCGGCCGGATGCGACGTCAGAGGAGATGCATGCAGTGATGGCGGTCGCGCAGGACCTGGCTCGCAAGGGGCGCAGCTACGCTGAGCTCGACGGGCGCTTTGCGGGGCAGGTGGTGGTGCGCTGGGGCCGCGGGTGAGCGCGCCGCCACAGCACCTCGTCGCCGCGCTGGACCTCGGCTCGACCAAGGTCACCGCTCTCATCGCCGAGGCGAGCGGTGACGCGCGGGACCCGGGCGCCAAGATTCTCGGTCTGGGAGTGGAGCGGACCGGCGGCATCCGCCGCGGCGTGGTCCGCGACATCGAGGAGACCACCCGCGCCGTCGCCAAGGCCATGAAGGACGCGCAGCGCATGGCGGGCGTCGAGGTCGGCACGGTGTACTGCGGCGTCGCGGGCGAGCACGTCGCCGGCCGCAGCTCCCACGGCATGGTCAGCGTCACCGGCGACGAGATCCGCACCAGCGACGTCGCCCGGGTCAACGACATGGCGAGCAACGTCTCGTTCGCCCGGGATCACGAGCTGCTGCACGCCATCCCGCAGGAGTACCTGATCGATCAGCAGGCCGGCGTCAACGAGCCGATCGGCATGACCGGCAGCCGGCTCGAGGCCGAGGTCTATCTGGTCACCGTGCTCTCGAGCGCCATGCAGAACCTCCGGAAGTGCGTCGAGCGCGCCGGCTATCAGGTGGGCGAGTTCGTGCTGGAGCCGCTGGCGGCGTCGCTCGCGGTGCTGACGGCGGACGAGCGGGAGCTGGGCTGCGCCATCGTGGAGCTGGGGGGCGGAAGCACCAACGTGTCGGTGTTCCACAACGGCAAGATCCGCCACACCGGCTCGCTGCTCATGGCCGGTGGCCACGTCACCGCCGACATCGTCCACGGTCTTCAGGTGACCCAGCAGGACGCCGAACGGCTGAAGGAGCGCTACGGCGCCGCCTACGAGCCGCTGGTGCCCGAGAGCGACATGGTGGAGCTGCCGAGCACGCCGGGTCAGGGCGCGCGTATCGCACCGCGCCGCATGCTGGCGCACATCATGCACGCGCGGCTCGGCGAAATTCTGGAGCACGCAGGGTACGAGATCACCCGCGCCGGCTATCAGCAACGCCTTCCGGCCGGCGTTATCCTTACTGGCGGCGGCGCGTTGACCCCCGGCATCGTCGAGCTCGCACGTGAGGTCCTGGCCATGCCGGCGCGCGTCGGCGTGCCGGGGCAGCGCCTGCGTGGTCTGGCAGACAGCGTGGAATCGCCGCGGATGGCGGTGCCCGCGGGACTCGTGCTCTATGGCGCGGGACAGGAGGCGCAGAGCGGCTTCGGCCATCGCGCCGGCCGGGCCCCCGCATTCGACAAGCTGATCACCCCCGTCAAGCGGTGGCTGCAGGAATTCTTTTGAGCCGGACCGGAGAGGACCTCCCATGATCTTCGAGCTGGAAGAGCACGCGGCGCAGACCGCCAAGATGAAAGTCGTCGGCGTCGGCGGCGGCGGCGGAAACGCGGTCAACCGGATGATCGACGAAGGTCTGGAGGGCGTCGAGTTCATCTCGGTCAACACCGATGCGCAGGCGCTGCAGAACTCCCGCTCCAACATCAAGGTCCAGATCGGCCGGAAGCTGACCCGCGGGCTCGGCGCCGGCGCCCGGCCCGAGATCGGGCGACAGGCCATCGAGGAGAACCGCGAAGAGGTCATGCCGCTGCTGCAGGGCGCCGACATGGTATTCATCACCTGCGGCATGGGCGGCGGCACCGGCACCGGTGCGGCGCCGGTCATCTGCCAGCTGGCCCGTGACGTCGGCGCGCTCACCGTCGGCATCGTCACCAAGCCGTTCCTGTTCGAGGGCCGCCGCCGGATGCGGCAGGCGGAGACCGGCATCGCGGAAATGCGGAAGAGCGTGGACACGATGATCGTGGTGCCGAACGAGCGGCTGCTCGCCGTCGTCGGCAAGGGGATCCCGTTCCAGGACGCGCTCAAGAAGGCCGACGAAGTGCTGCTCCACGCCACCCAGGGCATCGCCTCTCTCATCACCAGCACCGGCATCATCAACGTCGACTTCGCCGACGTGCGCACGGTCATGCAGAACGGCGGCGCGGCGCTCATGGGCACCGGCATCGGCCGGGGCGAGAACCGCGCGCTCGAGGCGGCGCAGCAGGCCATCAGCAGCCCGCTGCTGGACAACGTCTCCATCGCCGGCGCCACCGGCGTGCTGATCAACATCATCGGCGGCGACGACCTGACGCTGGGCGAGACCACCCAGATCAACGACATCATCCACGACGCCGTCGGCGATGAGGCCGAGATCATCTTCGGCGCGGGCAACGACGGCGCCATGCACGGCGAGGTACGCGTCACCGTCATCGCCACCGGCTTCGACCGGCAGGTGGGCGGCGAGCCGACCGGCCGCGCCAGCGGTGCGACGCCGGTGCTCCCGTTCCCCAGCGCCAAGCGCCCGGTGTCGCCGGTGCAGCAGGCGACGCCGGCGGCGCCGCGCATCCAGCCCCGCCCGGCGCCACACGGTGGCGACGTGCCCGAGATGGAAATCCCCACCTTCATCCGCCGGCAGATGGACTGATGCGGGTCCGCGTCCTGCTCGGCGCCATCGTCCTCTGCGCGGCCGCGGTGGCCGCGCTGAGCGGCGAATGGCCGTGGCGGCGCCTGCAGGTTGCGACCAGCCCGGTCGCCGCCGCGGTGGCGGCGCCGGCCCGGCCCGCCGGGTACCTCGAGAGCGCCGACACGCTGCACCGGGGCGAGACGCTGTCGCACCTCTTCGAGCGTCACGGCGTCACCGGCGTGGACCGGGCGACGCTGATTCCGGTGCTCGATCCGCGGCGCCTCCGCGCCGGCCTCGTCTTCATCTTCCGCAGCGTCCGTGGCGACAGCACGCCGAGCGCCGTCAGCGTGCGCACCGGGCCGGAGGAGCGGGTGGAGCTGCATCGCGTGGCCGACGGCTGGAGCGCCGCGGCGACGCCGATCCGCTGGACGCCGGAAACCATCCGCATCGAGGGCGGGATCGACAACTCGCTCTACGCAGCGCTGGACGACGGTGTCGCCGACAGCGCGCTCGCCGGGCCGGAGCGGATGCGGCTGGCGTGGGACATCGCCGACGTCTTCGCCTGGCAGGTGGACTTCACCCGTGACATCCAGCCGGGCGACCACTTCCAGGTGGTGCTCGAGCGCCTGGTCTCCGAGGAGGGCGAGGTCCGCTTCGGCCGGGTGCTCGCCGCCGACCTCACCGTCGCCGGCCATCACGTCACCGCGTTCCGGTTCGACGACCCCCGTGGCGGCCATGCCTTCTTCGATCAGGACGGCAACTCGCTCAAGCGTGCCTTCCTGCGCGCGCCGGTCGAGTTCCGCCGCATCTCGTCCAACTTCGCCGGCGCGCGCTATCACCCGATCCTCGGCCTCACCCGCCGGCACGAGGGCACCGACTACGCCGCGGCGCCGGGCACGCCGGTGCTGGCGGCGGGCGACGGCATCGTGCTTCGCGCCGGCCGCGCCGGCGGCTACGGCAACCTGATCGAGCTGCGCCATCGCAACGGTATCACCACGCGCTACGGCCATCTTCAGGCATTCGCGCGCGGCATCCGCGCCGGTACCCATGTGAGTCAAGGGCAGACGATCGGCTACGTCGGCAGCACCGGTCTCGCCACCGGCCCGCACCTGCACTACGAGTTCCGCGTCAACGGCATCGCGGTGGATTCGCGCCGTGTGGCGCTCGGCAACGGCGCGCCGGTGGACCGCGCCGATCGCGCCGCCTTCGAACGCGAGCGCGCCCGTCTCGCCGCGCTGCTCTATGTCGGCGCGCAGCAGGTGGCCGTCGGGCGGAGCTGAAACCGCCTTCCGACGGCGGCCGTAGCGCCCCGCAGTGATTCTCTATCCCGCCATCGACATTCGTGACGGCCGCGTCGTCCGCCTGAGCCAGGGCGAGGCGACGCGGCAAACCGTTTATGAGGGCGATCCCGCCGCACAGGCCGAGGCGTTCGCCGCGGCGGGCGCGCGCTGGGTGCACGTCGTGGATCTCGACCGCGCGTTCGGCAGCGGGGAGAACGACGCGGCGGTCGCGCGCGTCATCGCGGCGCTCGACGGGCGGGTGCCGGTGCAGGTCGGCGGCGGCTCCCGGACGATCGAGCGGGTGGCGGCGCTCGCCGACGCGGGCGCGTCGCGCATCGTCATCGGCACCGTGGCGGTCACCGCCCCGGCATTCGTGACGCGGGCGATCGCGCTCGTGGGGCCGGAGCGGATCGCCGTCGGCATCGACGCGCGCGACGGGCGCGTGGCGCTGCGTGGCTGGGTGGAGACGAGCGAGACGCTGGTCGAGGAGCTGGCCCGGCGCGTCGTGGCCGACGGCGCGCGCACGCTG